>CBDUEZ010000007.1:0-33143 GCA_965366355.1 uncultured bacterium | reverse complement strand
CGAAGCCCCGACCAATCCGACGCTTCGTATGTTCGACCCGGCCGACGCTGTAGCGGCCGCCGCCCGCGCCGCGCCGGCGGCGGCCGGAGCCCAGGGCACCCCGCCGATCCGCGTCGTGATGGACGCCACCTTCGCCACGCCCGTGAACCTGCGGCCGGCGGACCACGGGGTCGATCTGGTGCTGCATTCGGCCACGAAATACCTGGGCGGTCACTCCGACCTGATCGCGGGGGCCGTGGCCGGCCCGGCTGCGTTGATCACCGAAGTCACCACGATGATGAAGCGCTACGGACCGGCGGCCGACCCCCACATGGTGTGGCTCCTGGATCGGGGGATCCGCACCCTCGATGTGCGCATGCAGCGTCACAACGAAAATGCGCTCCACATCTCGCGCTTCCTCGCCCGCCGCTCCGAGGTGGCCCGGGTTCACTACCCGGGTCTCGAGAGCCATCCGGATCATGCGCTCGCGGCTCGGCTGATGCCGGGAGGGTTCGGCGGCATGGTCTCGTTCGAACTCGTGGGCGGGGGCGAGGCCGCCGATCGTTTCGTCGACGGGCTGCGAACCGTACAGGTCGCCCCGTCGCTCGGAGGCGTCGAAAGTCTGGTGAGCCAGCCGCGATATACCTCGCACCGCGCCATGTCGAGCAGCGAGCGTGCGGCCTCGGGTATCGCCGATGGGTTTGTGCGTCTCTCGGTCGGTATCGAAAACGCGCGCGACCTGGAGCGTGACCTCGCCTCGGCCCTCGACGGCCTCGCTTGAGCACGCCCGATCCCGGCATTGGCGGCCGGGTGGGGCACAATCCGTGTCATCGCCTGGTATTCGTACACATGTAGTGGCGGGGTCGTCCCGCCGAGCACCCGCTTCACACTGGTTCGTCATGCGCACTTCGTCGTTCGATATCCTACGTGGGACGCTCCTTGCGTTGCTTGTCGCATTCGCCCTTTCGCCGCTCGGCCTGTCGGCGCAATCGGTGCAGGGGTCGCTGGTGCGTTCGTCGGACGGAGCGCCCCTCGCGGGTGTTTCGGTCACCCTGCTCGATCTGGGGGGGGTGCCGGTCGTCAGTGCCGTCTCCGACGCCGGGGGCCGATTTTCGCTGCAGGCGCCCGAGGCGGGGGAGTACATGGTCCTCCTCGATCAGGAGGGGTACGCGAACCAGCTTTCGGATGTCCTCACGCTTCAGTCGGAGGCGCCCCTGACGCTCAACCTCACGGTCGAGGTCCAGCGCGTGGGCGAGACGGGCGTCTCGATCGACACCCTCGATGGCGCGGCGTTGCTGCAGGCGGCGATCGCCGAAGCCTGCCGGGGCGTCTTCGTGCCCGGGCTCCACGGAATCCTCTTCGGTGCGGTTCGTGACGAAGCGACCGGCATCGCGATCCCGGGCGCGAACGCGCGACTTCGCTGGCGCGAGGGCGGAGTGGGTGTCGCGCGGTCCGAGGCGAGGGCCACCACCGACGAGTCCGGTGCCTATCTCGTGTGTGATGCGCCGGCGGCTCGAGAGATTTCGATCGTCCCCTCTCTGACCAGTGTCGAGGGCGACGAGGAGACGGTGACCGTGAGGGCGGGCACGATGCGGCAGCTCGATCTCTGGATCCCGCTGAGCGATCCGTCGGAGGGAGGCAATATCATCGGGCGCGTGCTCGATTCCCGCAGTGGGAATCCGCTGACGGGGGCGACGGTGCGCCTCCAGGAGGCGAATCGCGACGCCGTCACCAACGGCCGTGGCGTCTTCCTCTTTCGTGACGTGGCGTCGGGGCCCGACGTGATCACGATCCAGATGATCGGCTATGCCGAGCAGGAGAGGGTGATCCAGATTCTCGGTGGCCGGGCACAGGACGTCGTCGTGCGACTGACGACCGAACCGATCGAGCTCACACCGATGATCGTCGAGGTCCGGACGAGGAGTTGGTTCTCCGACCGGGCGGGCCTGGAGGATCGCATGCTGTCGGGCAACGGGGTGATTTTCGCCGCCGACGATCTCGCGGAACTTCAGCCGCGCGTGCTCGGCGATCTGATGCGCCAGGTTCCCGGGGCCCAGGTGCGCACATCGGGCGGCACCTATTCCGGCACCTGGTCGGTTCAGTTCAGGGGGGCCTCCAACATGCTCAATGAGGCCTGCAATCCCGTGATCTGGATGGACGGCGTGAAGATCGGGAGCGACCCCGTGATGTTCAGGGAGATCACCGGGCCCGAGATCGATGCGGTCGAGGTGTACCGGGGCGCCGCGGAGGTGCCCGGCGAGTTCTCGGGGGGCGATGCGAGGTGCGGCGTGGTCGTGGTCTGGACTCGCCGAGGCCGGATCATCGGCCGGTAGACGGCGAGGGCACAAAAAGGGGGCGCCACGGCATACAGCCGCGGCGCCCCTTTTTTGTCGGGTTGAACGGCCCGGGGTTATTCGGCGTCCATGAAGGGATACCGGTAGTCGGTGGGCGGGTCGAAGGTCTCCTTCATCGAGCGGGCGCTCACCCATCGAAGCAGATTCATGGCCGATCCGGCCTTGTCGTTCGTGCCCGAGGCCCGCGAACCCCCGAAGGGCTGCTGCCCGACGACGGCCCCGGTCGGCTTGTCGTTGATGTAGAAGTTGCCCGCCGCGTGTCGAAGGGCGTCCATCGCCTCGCGCGCCGCGGCCCGGTCATTGGAGAAGACCGCGCCCGTCAGCGCGTACGGCGAGGTCGTGTCGACCAGGTGCAGCGTCTCGTGCCACTGATCGTCGGGGTAGACGTGGATCGTCATGATCGGCCCGAACAGTTCGTCGCACATCGTCTCGTACTTCGGGTCGTGGGCGAGAAGGAGCGTCGGTTCGATGAACCATCCCTTCGACCCGTCGTACCCGCCGCCGGCGAGAACCTCCACCTGGTCGGACGCCGCCGCGCGGTCCAGGTAGCTCGAGAGCTTCTTGAACGCCTTCTCGTCGATCACCGCGCCCATGAAGTTCCTGAAATCGGTGGGGTCGCCCATCCTGATCCCGCGGGTCGTCTCGATGAGCGAGTCCTTCATGGCATCCCACACGCTTTCCGGAACGTACGCCCGGGAGGCCGCCGAGCACTTCTGGCCCTGGTATTCGAACGATCCCCGAATGATCGCGGTGCGCAGCGCGTCGGGGTCGGCCGAGAGGTGCGCGATGATGAAGTCCTTTCCGCCCGTCTCGCCCACGATGCGCGGGTAGGAGCGGTAGCCGGAGATTCCGGCGCCGATCCGTTCCCAGAACATCTGGAACACGCCGGTCGATCCCGTGAAGTGGAGTCCCGCGAAATCGGGGTGGGCGAGCACCACGTCGGTGATCTTGACCGAGTCGCCCGGAATGAAATTGATCACGCCGGCCGGCAGTCCGGCCTCCTCGAGAAGCCGCATGATGAAATAGTTGCTCAGCACGGCCGTGTGCGACGGCTTCCAGAGCACCACGTTGCCCATCAGCGCGGGGGCCCCGGACAGATTGCCCCCGATCGAACTGAAGTTGAAGGGCGACACCGCATAGATGAACCCTTCCAGGGGCCGGTATTCCGAGCGGTTCCACATTCCCGGAGCGGATCGCGGCTGATCGGCGTAGATCCCCTCGGCGAAGTGGCAGTTGAAGCGCCAGAAGTCGATGAGCTCGCAGGCCGCATCGATTTCGGCCTGGTGCACGGTTTTGCTTTGGCCGAGCATCGTCGAGGCGTTGACCGTGTCGCGCCAGCGCGTACCCACGAGTAGGTCGGCGGCGCGCAGAAAAACGGCCGCTCGGTCGACCCAGGCCATCCGGGACCAGGTCTCCCATCCCTTGCGACTGGCTTCGATGGCCCGCGCCACCTCGGCCGGACCGGCTCCGTGATACCGCGCCAGAACCACCTGGTGGTCGTGCGGTGCCACGACGTCGTGGACCTCGTTGGTCCAGACCTCCTCACCCCCGATGATGCACGGAATCTCCGTGACCGTTCCCGCCATTTCACTGAGTCGGGCCTTCAGGGAGGCCCGTTCAGGACTTCCGGGGGCGTATCCGAGCACAGGTTCGTTGATGGGAGTGGGAATGCGGATCAAACCGTTCATGTGGGCCTTTCCGGATGGAGGATTCGACCCCGAAATGTCACGGCGCACGGGGCCCTTCGCAACCGGCCGGTGGCCCGGAGACACCCGGCGTGGAGCCCCACACGAGCGAGCTCGGGCCGCGGTGCTCCGGGGCGATTCCCCTGACGTCGGTGTGTTGAAGGCGTGGGGGCGCTCGGGTACATTCCGGGTCCTCAGGACCCGCCTTCTTCTTCCCGGTTCAAAACGTATGTCGCCTGATGCCGAAACCCTGAAGCGCTCTGTGGCTGCTGCTCTTGCCTCCGCTGTTCGTGCAGCGGGTGCGGGCGGCGCCGACGGACTCGATCCCGTGCGCGACCTGGAGGTCGACGCGTCCGGCGATGTGCGTTTCGCCGTGCAGCTGGGTGGCGATGTGCCGGGGGGCCTCGTGAAGGACCTTCGGGCTGCCGCGGAGGCGGTGCACGGGGTCGGGGCGGTCAAGGTCAATGTGCAGCTGCCGAGGACCTCGGGCGGGTCGGCGCCCGCAGGAGCGGGTGGGGGCGGTCTGAAGCCGGGATCGGTGCCGGCTCCGACCCCTCGTCCCGGGATCCTGGCCGACACGCGTCACGTGATCGCCGTCAGTTCAGGGAAAGGAGGCGTCGGCAAGTCCATGGTCTCGACCAACCTCGCGGTGGCGTTCGCTCGCGAGGGACTCCGGGTGGGGCTCCTCGACGCCGATATCTACGGACCGAACATTCCCCTGATGTTCGGCGAGTTACGGCGACCCAAGGTGGTCGGCGGAAAAGGTTCGGAGCGGATCGAGCCGCTGGAGGCCCACGGGGTGAAGCTGATGAGCCTGGGGTTCCTGCTCGAAAAGGAGCAGCCCGCGATCATGCGGGGCCCCCTCATCGCCGGGATCTTGAAGCAGTTTCTCGAGCAGGTGGAGTGGGGCTCACTCGACGTCATGGTGGTCGACATGCCTCCGGGCACCGGCGACGCCCAGCTCTCTCTCGTGCAGACCATCGATCTCGACGGGGCCGTCATGGTGACGACCCCTCAAGACGTCGCCACCGGCGACGTGCGCAGAGGCATCAAGATGTTCGAGCGGGTCAACACGAGGGTAATCGGGATCGTCGAAAACATGACCGGCTTCACCTGCCCGTCGTGTGGAGAGACCCACGATTTGTTCGGTCGCGGGGGAGGGGAGCGGCTCGCGACCGAGCTCGGCATCGACTTCCTGGGCACGATCCCCCTGGATCCCTCGGTTCGCGAGGCGGGCGATCGTGGCGCTCCTACGGTGGCCTCCGCTCCCGGATCGCCGGCGGGTCAGGCGTTGAGCGAGTTGGCCGTGCGCGTGCTCGCCTCCGTTCGGGAGGCCGCCGCCGGCTGAGGCCCTGACACGCCGATAGGGGGGGCTACTCGCCCTCGAGCCAGCGTCGGTCGGCCGCACTGATGCTCTTGTTCGACTTCCGGTCGAGAACCTTCACCACGACCCAGCCTACGAGCATGAGCGGCGCGATCTTGAAGAGGAGGAACCCCGCGAGCGATCCGACCAGGCCGATCACCGATCCGACCACGGAAAGGACGATGCCGGCCACGATCAGCGTGGCGAGGCCCACTGCGAAGAACGTGAGTAGAGTGCCAAGCATCGGTATCCTCCAGCAGAGAACGGGTTCTGAGCGGTGTCGCTTCCTGACTCTACACTACGCCGAACGACCCCCGAAAGATTCCCCGGAGTCTCCAGCCTAGGGGAGCCAGACGACCTTCACCGAGCCAAAGGCGGCCGTCACGTCGATGGTAACCCGCCGGTCGGCCGATTCCCAGTCCCTGGAGTACCAGGTATCGCCCTCGCGATCCATTCGTGGAGCGTCGAGTGAGGTGAGGAACGACTGCTTGACGAGCTTGATCCCGAGCCCTTCGGGGATCCGAAGTTCCAGTGCCCCCAGCCCCATTTCGACCGCGATCCGGCCGTCGCTCTGCCACTCGCCCGTCAGGTCGAGCACCACCTCGCCGACCCCCGCCTGGACCTCCAGGCGCGCGGCATTCAAGTTGCCGAGTTGCCGCGCGGTGAACTGAGCCGCGCCCACGGCGAGCCGAGCGTTCCGCAGGGTTTCCCGGTTGGGCCGCGAAACGGTCAGTTCGGTCTCCGACGCGCCGGTCTCGATCTCCAGCCCGGTGAGGCGTAGGCCCCCGAGATCGACCTCGGCGCGACCCGCCCCGAAGGCGAGCGACAGGTCCATGGGGACCTCTCGAGTCAGCGCGACGCGCATCTCCGCATCCGACCCATCCGACTTGATGCGGATGTCGCGACCTCGGCCTTCAATTCCCAACCGGAGCCGTCGCCCGTCGAACTCGGAGACGGGATCGAAGGCTCGTTCATCGAAACGAAGGTCCATCGAATACAACACCCGCCCGCTCGATGGTTCCAGGTACAAGACCCCGGCGGCATGGGTTAGATCGACCTCGAGCGACGACTCGTCGGAGATCTGTCTCGAGACCGACATCGTGCGCCACTCCTGCGCAGCCGCCGACCTCGGGCCGAGCCCGACGCAGAGAGCCGCCGCCGTGACGAAGACGACCGTGCGGAGATCAACCATGCGGCGGACGGTCGGGGTCGTCCGTCCCGGAGTCGTCGGGCACCGGGGGCGTGGGCTCGGATTCCCCGGCCTCGGGTGCACCCTCCGGGGTCGGCGCATCGGCCATCGCCTCGTCCCAGACCTCCGTCGCCGGTGCGGGGCGCCGCCGGTAGTCGGTGGCGCCGAAGACGTCGTCGTCGAAGAACTCGGGACGGCGTCCGGCACGGGTGAGCAGGACCGAGCCGAAGCCCAGGAGCGTCGCGATCATGCCCAACATGTAGCCCGTCACCCTCAGGAGCACTTCCAGGGCGCCCGTCCAGGGGAACACACTGACGAGCTCAGCGGCGATGATCGGACTCGCGAGGGCGAGCGCGCCCCCGGCCATCAACGTGACCGGGTTCGAGATCCGTACCCATCCCATGTAGGGGAACCGTTGGCGCGAGACCCACATTCCGACGTTCCGGGCGACCGCGAGATACCCCAGACCCGCGCCGAGCACGATGGCAACGGGGAAGAGGGGCACCCAGAGGATCAGAGCCGGAATCCCGATGATCGAGATGGCGAGGGCGACGATGCCCAGGACGAAGGCCGGAAGAATCAGGAAGGCTCCGGCCGTCCCGACCGTCAGGGCCCGGCCCGGTGTCCGGCGCGCCGTTTCTGCCACCGCGTCGAGGTTCGGGGCCGCGAAATGCGTGACGATGGCGCCGATGATGGCGAGCACGAGGATCATGAAGAGTTGAGCGATCGCGCCCCCCAGGCCGCCGAAGACGCGGCCGAAGAACGACCCGCCGCGCCGACCTCTCGTAGCGTCTCTGACCTCTGAACGAATCTCGTTTCGCAGCTCGGAGCGAATTTCGTCTCGCACACGTCGCTCGATCGCGACCTCGGCCGGCGCGACCCGAATCACATCTCCCGCCACCCGAGCGCCCTGATCGATCACGGTGCCGTCGGAGTACCGCACGTCTCCGTCGATCCGGCCGGTGGGAGCGAGCCGGATGTCTCCATCGATCACGACGACGTCACCGCGAACGCGGCCCGCCACTTCGAGGTCTGCGTCGACCACCAGTACGGTGGCCTCGACCACTTCATCTTCCCCGATGAAGAGGTCTTCTCCGATGGAGAGTCGCACGTCGTCGAGGTCGAGCCCCTCGAGTGCCTCCGCCAACCCGGCGAGGGCATCGGCACGACCGAGGAGCGACCTCAGGGAGCGGAGGGCCGACGACTCGGAGGTGGTGCTCGCCGCGGCCCTCGATTGTTCGCCGCGGAGCGCCGCTTCGAGAGAGCGATCGATGCGAGACGCGACGTCCTGGGAGTCTCCGGACAGCCCCTCCGGAGGCGACCAGTCGATCAGTGCTCGCGCCAGAGCCCCGTCGTCGAGCGCCACGGCGAAGCCGAGCAGGCTCCGCCATGCGTCGTCGAGGGCGCCTCCCGCAGAGAACGAACCGACCACCTCGCCATCGATCGTGACTTCGCCGTCGGTCAGTGCGATCGCCAGCGGCGAGCCATCGACGAATTCCAGCTCCAATGTGGCGCTCTGTCGCCCGACCGAAACGGTCTTCGACACGACGTCACCGGGGCCCTGGGCACGCACGGCCTCGGCACCGCCGAACGCGGTGACCAGCAGGGTCGCGACGAGAGCCGGGAGGCGGAGTCGGCGATCAGCGAGAGACATGCGCATAGGGGCGATCCGCGGGTTGCGAAGCAATGAGAGAACGATAGACCACCCAGAGGGCGGCGAAGGTGAGTCCGGAAGCCACGGTGGCAGCTCCGGCCGCCACGGTGGGAGACGACAGGGCGTCGAGCACGAGGCCTGCGAAGCCCTCGAGACCGGCGGCCTCGAGGGCCGGCGCGATCTGCGCCGACAAGGTCGCGCCGAGGTCGACCAACTTGATTCGTGCGAAGGCCGCGAGGTTCCCGAGAGTGACCAGGGGGCTCGAAAAGACGGATTGGATCACGAGGGCGACAATCACCGCGGGCGCCGTCGCCACCCCCATCACGGCTGCCCAGCCCTGGCGCGAAGAAGGAGCTCGGCTGCGGGCCCAGGCCAGCACGTGACCCCAACGGGTGGTGGGGGCCATCGCGACCTGGACCATCTGCTCCACTCGCCACGCCGCCATCACCCGCAAGCCGAACTCGGGGCTGGGGGCGAACTGGCCCATCGAGTCGAGGGCGAGACTGACGTTTCGAAGGGCGGCCAGTTCGGACCGGCACACCGCACAGGTGTCGAGATGGGCGTCGATGCGAGCCGACACACGAGCGGCAAGCCGGGTTTCGAGGTAGTCCTGCAAACGACCCGACGGCACGTGGCTTCCCGCAACGGCCGTGGCCTCGGCGGCCTGGCGGGCACGGTGTCGCGCGGAGCCCTCGGCCGGCAACGCGTCCAGAATCCGTCCGCGGAAGGCCGAAGACGGAGCGAGAGGCGCGAGTTCCTGCAGGTCGTCGAACAACACCTGCCAGGTCGAGAATTCCGATCGACAGCGCGCACAATCCTCCACATGCGCCTCCAGACGGGCCGCCTCCAGACGGGAAAGATCCCCGTCGAGAAGCGCCTGCATCTGCTCGGCGCTCAGGTGGTTGTGTGGATGCGTAGTGCTCACGTTGACAGCTCGATCGGTGAAGTGTGTGACTCGACCGTCCCTACGGACGGGGCGCCCCTGCGGTTTCGAAACGCGGTCGCAGTGCTGCTCTTCATGGCGATAGGTGCGACAGGGAGGTCTTCAACTCGTTTCGTGCACGGTGGATGTAGGTCTTCACCGTACCGAGCGGCAGTTCGAGGGTATCGGCGATCTCTTCATAGCTGTAGCCCTCGACGTGCCGAAGCAGCACCACCGTGCGGTATTCCGGCCGAAGGCGTCCGATGGCCAGTTCGATCTCGTCGCCCAGTTCGCGGTTCTCGACGAAGGCATCGGGACGCTCGTGCTGGTCCTCGATCACCAAGCGCGTCCGCGCCTCTTCATCGGGGTTCGACGCATGGGGTGAACCATGGATCGACACCGTGTCGAGGCGCCGCTTCCGCAGGTAATCGATCGTGTGGTTGTTCGCGATCTTGAGGATCCAATTCGAGAACTTGAACGAAGGGTTGTACGAGCCGATCGCGTTGAAGGCCCGAATAAACGCCTCCTGCGCGAGATCTTCGGCGAGCGACCGATCGCGGACCATACGAAACACCAGCGAGAAGATCGGCCGCTCGTAGCGCGACAGAAGCTCCCGGTACGCTCCCTCGCGCCCCTGAACCGCCTGGGCGGCAAGGTCACGATCTTCGAGTTGGACGTAGTCGTTGGCGGACAGGGTCGCCGCTCCCCGTGCGGATGTGTTCGCTCGGGGTACGGACCCGTCGGCCGTGGAAGCGTATGAGTTGGCCATGGCAACGGGTCCTACGGGCTCCGACCTCGTGGGGTTTCGACGAGGGATGGAACCCGGCCCCCGACTCGGGTAGGATTGGTCCTTCCGAGCCGTTGGTCGGAAGGTATTCCTCGACTCCCGCGCTGCAATGCCCACGACGCCAGAGGCGATCCCGTCCCAAGGTGAGGATCGGGAACGTCAGGTCCAGACCATCTTCTCGGAGATCGCACCGCGGTACGATCTCCTGAACCATGTTCTGTCGATGAACGTCGACCGGGCCTGGCGTCGGCGCGCGGTGGATGCGCTGGGCTGGAGTGACGATCCCGGGGGGACCTACCTCGACGCCTGCGCGGGGACCTTCGACCTCAGCCTCGAGTTGGCGCGGCGCCCGACCTTCGCCGGCCGGGTGATCGCCTCGGACTTCGCGCGGCCCATGTTGGTCGCGGGACAGGGTAAGCTCGAGGGACACCCGGTGGCCGCGGTGTGCGGCGACTCGCTGAGGCTGCCCTTCCCGGACGACACCTTCTCGGGCGCGACCGTGGGCTTCGGCGTGCGCAACCTCGCTGACCTCGACCTCGGTTTCCGGGAATTTCATCGCGTACTGAAGCCCGGCGCGCGCCTCGTGGTGCTGGAGTTCACCGTCCCCCCCAATGCGTTGGTGCGGGCCGGATACATGTTCTACTTCACGCGGGTCCTGCCGTTGGTGGGTCGCGTGATGTCCGGTCACCCGTGGGCCTATACCTACCTCCCGGAGTCGGTGAAGGAGCACCCGGGTCCCGACGACCTCGCCGCTCGACTCGTGAACGCGGGGTTCGCCGAAGCCGGCTATTCGTTGGTCACCTTCGGGATCGCGGCGATCCACTGGGCGAGGAAGTAGCCCGGTCCGGGTCCAGGATCTGCACGGGACCGAGGCCGAGCGCCTCCAGGGGGGCCAGGAGCGTGTCCGGGTCGCCCACGACGAGGATCGTGAACCGGGCCGGATCGAGGTGCTGCGAAAACACGTCGAGAATGGCCTCGGCATCGACCTGCTGAATGCCCGTCACGTATCGCTCGAGCCAATCGCTGGGAAGGTCGGCCGCTTCGTAGGTCATGCTCCGCGAGACGATCTGGGCCGGCGAGTCGAAGGCGAAAACGAAGCCGTTGACGAACTCGTCGACCGCATCACGCACCTCCTCCTCGCCGGGGGGCACCGTCCGCATCTCCTCCATGATCTCGAGAATCAGCTGGAGCGCGGGCACCGTCGTTTCCGATCCGGTGCGGGTGGTCGCCCCGATCAGTCCGTCGTACCGCTCGGGCGTCGTCCAGAGTGAGGCGGCGGAGTACGCGAACCCCTGCTCGGTCCTCACTCGCGACAGGAGCCGGCTCGAGAAGCCGCTGGCTCCGAGAATCGAGTTGCCGATGCGCGATGCGAAGAAGTCTGGAGTCGAGTCCTGTCTCAGCGCGGTGGCGTGCGCGAGCACGATCGTGCTCTGATCCAGGTCTCGCGGGATCAGGAAGAGGCCCGCCGCCCGGCGGATGTCGGGGAGCGGCGCATCGGGCACAGGGGCGGCGCAGGGCGGCAGTCGCTCGACCAAGGGGCGAAGAAGCGGCTCGATCTCGGCCCAGGTCACATCGCCGGCCACCCCGAGAACCAGGTTCTCACGGCACACGATCTGCTGGTGGAGAGCGTGGAACCGATCGACTGTGACGAGCTCTGGCCGGAGATGGTCGGCCGTCATCTCCCAACCCACGGGATGATCTCCATACATGAGTCGGTTGAACTCCGAGAAGGCGAGGCGACCGGGGTCGTCGACCCTCCGGAGAACCGACTCGAGCTCGCGGCCCCGCCACACCTCGATCGCCTCCGGCTCGAATGCCGGTTCAGCGACCATCGACCACCATAGGTTCACACCCTCCTCGAGCGTCTCCCGAAGAGTGTTCAGGGACGCGGAGATGGCGCCGCCCCCACCTCCGAAACTGGTCTGCAGGGCCAGCGACTCGAGCTGTCGGTCGATGCTGTCGGACGAGAGGGAGCGGGTGCCTCCGGTGCGGAGCAGCCCCGGGAGCGCCGTTCCGGCGGCGTAGTTCTCGATGCCGAACCGGGCGTAACCGCCTTCGAAGCGCGCGAACACATCGACGAGGGGGAGGCTCGTGTCCTCAAGGTGGAAGACCTGCACGCCGGCGACATTCCACACCTGGACGGCCGGGGGTGAAAACTCGAGCGGCTCGAACGACAGGGCTTCGATCAGGGCTCGCCCCGAGGGGCGCGGCTGTTGTCCGGCCGCCGGGCTCCCCGTAAGCGCGAGAACCAGTACCATCACCGTTCCCGCGGCCCTGCGACTCATCGGCCGTCTCCCGGCGAGGCGTCCTGGAGGCCCGTACCTGGCGACAGGACCGGGGGAGGCACGAGCACGGCGACGGTGAGGTTGTCGTCCGTGAAGTAGCGCTGCGCCACACGCTGGACGTCGGCCGGGGTCACGTGCGACAGCCGGTCGGCGAGGTGGAAGGTCGCCTCCCAGTCACCGAGCGCCGAGGCGGAACTGGCCAGTTGGAACGCGAGTCCGATGTTCGATCGCAGTCGGCGGATCCGGCCGGATTCGACCTGGATCAGCACGCGCTCGACCTCGTCGGCGGTCGGGGGTTCCTCGGCGAGCTTCCGCAGTTCCGCACGTATCGCCTCTTCGAGTTCCGCTGTGCCGTGGGGCGCCCGCGGGGTGGCGTCGATCGAGAAGAGGTTGGGATAACGATCGCCCGGTCCCCGGCTGACGCTGACGAAGGTGGCCGTGCGGTCGTCGAGCACGAGACGGCGCTGCAGCCGAGCGCTGCGCCCCCCGGTCAACAGCGCGCTGAGGACCGCGAGTGCGGGGGTGTCGTCGTGAAAGAGGGAGGGCACGTGCCAGCCCATGCGCACGCTGGGCTGGGCGTCGAAGACGACCTCGACCCGCCGCGCCCCCCGTTGGGCCGGCTCGCGGGTGAGGACGGGCTCGGGGCGCTGGCCGGGGGGAATGTCGCCGAAGTACTGTTCGGCCCAGGTCGCGAAGCGCTCGGGATCGAGGTTGCCCACGATCGCGACGGTGGCATTCGAGGGGCCGTAGAAGCGGCGGTAGTAGTCCGCGACCTGCTCGCGACTCAGCGATTCCAGGTCCGACATCGTCCCCACGACCGGTTGCCCGTAGGGGTGGATCGTGAAGGCCGCCGCGAGGTGGGATTCGTACAGTCGGCCGCCCGGGCTCGTATCGACTCGCATGCGCCGCTCCTCCATGACGACGTCGCGTTCGGCGTAGAATTCGCGGAACACCGGCGAACGCATGCGGTCCGACTCGAGCGCGAACCCCAGTTCGGCACGATGGGCCGGGAGTTCGACGAAGTAGTTGGTCGCCTCCGACGTCGTCGTCGCGTTCAATCCGCGGGCGCCGTTGCGAGACAGAATGCGGTCGAATTCGTTGGGTACGACGAGGGCGCGCGCCGAATCCTCGAGTGTGGCGATCCGATCGAGAAGCACTCGCATTCGGCTCGAGTCGGGGCGCGGCATCGCCCGCTCCTCGAGCACGGAGTCGTGGGTCGCGTCCATGCGAGCGAACCAGGCCTGCTCCGCAGCGGGATCGCGGGTGCCGATCGAGGTGGAGCCCTTGAAGAGGAGGTGCTCGAGCAGGTGCGCGATCCCGGTGCGGCCCGGCACCTCGTTCACACCGCCGACGGCATACTCCACGACGAAGGCGACGGTCGGCGCCCCCGGCCGGGGAAGCAGGAGGAAGCGCATTCCGTTGTCCAGGATCACCTCCCGCACGGGAAGGTCGAGGCCCGACCGCACGGCCCCGGGGTCCTGGGCCGCCCCGGTGGTCGGGAACACCATCGTCGCCACGCCGAGTGCGCCCGCGATGAGAAGGGCGTAGACGGTACGGGCGAAGGAACGTGTCATGAACCCGGGAGGGAAGGTTGGCAGGTGGGGCAGAAGAAGGCCGAGCGATTCCCGAATACGAGACGCTCGATGGTGCTGTTACACCGAAAGCAGGGCCTTCCTTCCCGCCCGTAGACCTTCAATCGGTGCACGAACTCGCCCGTACCGCCATCGGCGTTGCGGTAGTCCCGAATGGTCGTGCCTCCGGCGTCGACCGCCGCCGCGAGAACGCCTCGGATCGCCCGGTGGAGCGCCTCGGCCTCCTGCATGGTGACCGACACACCGCGCCTCGCCGGGTGGATCGCTGCGAGGAAACAGGCCTCGCAGGCGTAGATGTTGCCCACGCCGGCCACTTTGCGTTGATCCAGAAGCCAGCTGCGCACGGGGCTGCGGGACCGGGACAGGGTCTCGTACAGCCCCGCGAGTGTGAAATCGTCGGTGAGCGGTTCGGGCCCGAAGGCGGCGCTCCGAGCATTCCACAACTCGAAGTCGAGCGCCTCGACGCACCCGAAGCGCCTCACATCGTCGAAGACCAGCCGACCGCGGTCGGGGGGGGGGCCGCGCGATCCGGAAACCCGAGCGGGGCGAGCCAACCGGTCATCCCGAGATTCACCACGAGGACGCCGTCGTCCAGTTCCACGACGATGTTCTTCGCGCGTCGTCCGACCCGCTCGATCCGGCGGCCCCGAACGCGTGCCCTGAAGACACGAGGAGACACTCGCAGGACATCCGCGTGGTGCACGCTCGCCTGCACGATGGTGCGCCCCTCCAGGGCGGATCGCAGCCCCCGCGCGAGGGTTTCCGCTTCGGGGAGTTCGGGCACCGAACCCTACCGGTTCACGTCGAGCCACCGCGCGCCAACTCGCGCCACCCGATGTCGTTTCGAAACTGCGCGCCGTCGAAACGGACGGCGGCCGCGGCACGTCGGCTTCGCTCGGCGGCCTCGTGAAGCGTCGCGCCCCATCCGGTACAGGCCACGACTCGACCACCCGACGTCTCGAGGCCATTCGGGCCCGCGCGCGTTCCCGCATGGAAGACCACGACGCCCTCTTCGGGAACCGCCGAGAGATCGATCGGGAGTCCCCGGGGACCCGACCCCGGATACCCTTCGGAGGCCACGACCGTCGTGACCGCCGCTCCATCGAGGAAGCGGGGTCGGAGGCGGTCGAGCCCCTGGCCGTCGACGGCCGCCATCAGAAGATCGAGCAACGAGGTGCTCAACAGCGGCATCACGACCTGCGTCTCCGGATCGCCGAATCGGCAGTTGAACTCCACCACCTTCGGACCCTCGGGGGTGAGCATCAGGCCGAGGTAGAGGAGGCCCTGGAACGGGGAGTCCCGGCGGGCGAGCCCCTGCAGAACCGGCCGAAAGATACGCTCGCGAACCTCGGTCATCAGTTGGGGGGTCGCGATCGAGACCGGGGCGAACGCCCCCATCCCGCCCGTGTTGGGACCGGTGTCTCCCTCGCCGATGCGCTTGTGGTCCTGCGAGGCCATGAGGAGCGCGAGCTCCGAGCCATCGGTAACACCGAAGATCGAGAGCTCCTCGCCCTCCATGAACTCTTCGACCACCACTTCCCGACCCGCTTCTCCGTAGGCGAAGTCGCCGAGCATCGAGTGGACCGCGGCGACGGCTTCGTCGACGGTGGGGCAGACGATCGCCCCCTTGCCGGCTGCGAGGCCCGAGGCCTTCACCACGATCGGTGCACCCCGCTCGCGGATCCACGCTTCGGCTGCCGCGGCGTCGGTGAAGGTGCGGTAGTCGGCCGTCGGCACCCCTTCTTCCCGCATGAGGTCCTTGGCGAACGCCTTCGAACTTTCGATCCGGGCCGCCGCCTTGGAGGGGCCGAAGACCGGAAGACCCTTCGCCCGAAAGCGGTCGGCGAGCCCCATGGCGAGCGGTGCCTCGGGCCCGACGAGCGTCAGGTCGATCGCCCGCGACGCCGCGAAGCCAGAGAGGGCTTCGACGTCGGTGGGCGCGATTTCGACGGGCTCGCACAGCGGCAACATGCCCCCGTTGGGGCGCGTTGCGTAGATCGTTGCGCCCGGGGCGTCTCGACGAAGTTTCCAGAGGAGGGCGTGCTCACGTCCTCCGTTTCCAACGAGCAGGATTCGCATGGCGGCGGCGGGGGTGGATTCGGGCCCGATGCCGGCGTTCCGGACATCGGCACCGGAGGGTATCCGGGCCGGGCAGGGGTGTCAAAGGGCCTGCCGCGCCGAGGCTACTTCCGGAAGCCCCCGAAGAAGCCTTCGCCCATGCGTCGCGCCGCGTTCGTCATCTGGTCGAGAATGTCGCGAGCGCCCTCACGGTAGGCCGAGGCGGCTTCCTTGAGGTCTTCCTGGTACGACGGATCGGGATCCGTGCGTCGCGAGTATTCACCGCGGAGCGTGCGGTCGTAGGCACCCGACTCGATCCAGGCCCGAAGTTCCGACAGCCTGAGCACCCAGAAGGGGTGCGTCGTGCCCATGAGGTTGAGGATCTTGAAGACCTGATCGGCGACGTCACCCGAGTCGCGGTACTCTTCGGCCTGCCGAATGAACTCGTCGAGATTCATCTGCTCGGTGTCGCCGCCACCGGCCATCTTGAGCATCGTGCGCATGACGACCTGCGGATCCTGAACCGACAGGAGGCCGGCCCGGTCACACGACAACTCCGCCTTCCGGCCCCACTCGAGCAGGGCGACCAGAACCGCACGCGCGGCGAGGCCCACGATCGGGAAGCCCATCCCAGCGAGCTGGATGAGCAGCACGGTCATCGTGCGATAGAGCACGTGATCCGAGAGGATGTGCCCGAGCTCGTGGCCGAGGATGTAGCTGAGCTCCTCGTCGTCGAGCAGGGCGACGGTGCCGGAGTTCAGGATGATGAACGGCTGGTCCATGCCGTAGGCGCCGGCGTTCACCACCGGAGTCTGCGAGATGTAGAGCTCGTATTCCGTCTCGCAATCCATCGTGCGGAGAACGTCTTTGTAGAGTCCGTGCACCTTCGGAAACTGGTTCTCCGAAACCCGCACCGCATTCGCCTGGAAGGCCAGCCGGATCGGCTTCTCGCCGAAGAAGCCGAAGAGTTTTCTCAACACGTCGTCGAAGACGGGCAGCTTGCGCAGTGCGGCCAGTGCGGCCTTGTCGGCCGGATGCTCCCACGCTCGCGGGGCGATGTCGGTGAGAACCCGACGGGCTCGTGCGCCGTTCGTGTTGCCGGGCGATGTCTGGTCCTGATCGTCCATCCTGACCTCTTCGAAACTGGGGTTGTTCGTGCCGCGGGCACGGGGGGTGCGTCGCGGTCAGGGGGTCCTACGGCGGGGGAATCGGACCGGTTTCAGCCGAGCGCCTGTTCGAGATCGGCCATGAGGTCGGCCTCGTCTTCGATTCCCACACTCAGCCGCACGAGCCCATCGGTCACGCCCATTCGAGCACGGAGGTCGGCGGGTACCGACGCGTGGGTCATGAGGGCGGGCACGCTGATCAGCGACTCCACGCCTCCCAGACTCTCGGCGAGCTGGAACAGGCGGGTGTGTTCCACGACGGCCCGGGCTCGCTCGAGCGTCCCGACGTCCATCGAGACCATTCCCGTGAACCCGGTCATCTGGCGCCGCGCGAGATCGTGTTGGGGGTGCGAGTCGAGCCCCGGGTAGAATACGCGATCCACGGCCGCGTGCCCTTCGAGGTAGCGGGCTACGGCCATGCCCGCCGCATTGTGCTGCCGCATGCGCACGTGGAGTGTCTTCGCACCCCGAAGGCAGAGCCACGCGTCCATGGGCCCCGGCACCGCACCGGTCGATTTCCGGACGAAGCGGATGTCTTCGGCGAGCTCGTCGCCGGCGACCACGAGAACACCCCCGATGATATCGGAGTGCCCATTGATGTATTTCGTGGTGGAGTGCACCACGACGTCGGCTCCCAGGGAGAGGGGGCGCTGGTTGTAGGGCGTGGCGAACGTGTTGTCGACCATCAGGATCGCGCCGGAGTCGTGGGCGATCTCAGCCACCGCCTGAATGTCACACAGGCGCATCATGGGGTTGGTCGGTGTTTCGACGTGCACCAGCCGCGTCTCCGGACGAATGGCGGCCGCGACCGCTTCCGGGTCGCGGGAGTCCACGAAGCTGAACTCGATCCCCAGGCGCGACAGGACCCGCGTGAACATGCGCGTGGTGCCCCCGTACGTGTTCTCCTCGCTCACGACATGGTCGCCCGCCGAGAGCGTCTTGAGCACGGCCTCGATCGCGGCAAGCCCACTCGAGAAGGCGATTCCGTGGGGGCCACCCTCGAGGGCCGCGAGATTGCGCTCCAGCGCCTCGCGGGTCGGGTTGGCCACGCGGGCGTAATCGTAGATGCCACCCAACGGTTCGGCGATGGCCGGCTGGACATAGGTGGACGTCTGGAAGATCGGCGGCATGATGGCGCCGGTGGTCGGTTCCGGGGCCTGGCCGGCGTGAATCGCGAGGGTGCCGAACCCGGCATCGTGGAGAGCGTCGTGAGCCATGGGTGTGGGGCTGGGGGAGTCGTCGGGTGAAGAGTGGAATCTACCCTCCATGCCGCGTTGACGCTCCCCCCCGCCGTACGCGACATTCGGGCTTCGGTCACACACCGCACCACCCCTCGCGCTCCCCCCGCCATGCCGCTTCAACTTCCCCCTGGCCTGATGGTCAGCGTTTCTGGTATTCGAGGTCGCGTCGGCGACCCGCTCACGCCCGAGCTCGTCTGTGGCGCGGCGGCGGCGTTCGGTGCCTTCCTTCGATCGGAGGGCGCCACAGGCCCGGTGGTGGTGGGACGGGATTCCCGCACGTCGGGGGCCATGCTTCGGGCCGCAGCGGTGGCGGGGCTGCAGTCGGTCGGTCTCGACGTGGTCGACCTCGGGATCGTTCCGACACCGACCGTGCTGTTGGCGGTCGAACACCATCGGGCCGCGGGCGGCATCGCGATCACCGCGAGCCATAATCCGGCGGAGTGGAACGCCCTCAAGTTGGTTACGGGCGAAGGCATGTTCCTCGATGCCGATGCGTCGCTGCGCTTCCGAGCCTACCTGCGCGATGTCGATCCGCCGAGGGCCGCCTGGGATGCTCTCGGTGAGGTGTCGAGCGACGATGCCGCGATCGACCGCCACCTCGAGGCGATTCTTCGCCTTCCGCACCTCGACGTCGACGCGATTCGTGCCGCGGCCCTTCCGGTCGCGCTCGATTGTGTGCGCGGGGCGGGGGGGCTGGTCGTGCCTCGCCTGCTCGAGATGCTGGGATGCACGGTCACCTCGATCTACGTCGAGCCCACGGGCCGCTTCCCCCGGGACCCGGAGCCCACGGCAGACTCCTTGAGCGAACTGGGGGATCTCGTTCGCTCGGCCGGAGCGGTCGTGGGATTTGCGGTCGATCCCGACGTCGATCGGCTGTCGCTGGTCGACGAGAAGGGACGCCCGGTCGGCGAAGACCTCACGTTGGCGCTCGCGACCGACGTCGTGCTCCGGCGCACGCCCGGCCCGGTGGTGACCAACCTGTCGACCTCGCGCGTCGTGGCCGACGTGGCGGAGAGCCACTCGGTTCCGATGGTGCTGTCGCCGGTCGGCGAGATCAACGTGGCGCGCCGCATGCAGGCGGAGGGTGCCGTCGTCGGCGGCGAGGGCAACGGCGGGGTGATCCTGCCCGCGCTCCACCATACGAGAGACGCTCCCGTCGCGGTTGCGCTGATCCTTCAGCACCTCGTCGACGTGGGCACCGCCCTCTCGGGGGCTGTGTCGCGGTGGCCCAGCTATCAGATCGTGAAGACGAAGGTGGCGTTCGACCGGTCCGCGCTCGAGGCCGCGTATCGCGCCCTCGCTCAGGATCTCGGCGCCGATGCCGAAGATCGATCCGATGGGCTCCGTCTCTCGTGGACGAGTCGCCGGGCCTGGTTGCATGTGCGCCCGTCGGGAACCGAACCCATTGTTCGGCTCATCGCCGAGGCGCCCGACCACACGGTCGCACGCGAGTTGGTGCGGCGCGCCGGCGAGATCCTCGACGGCGTCGCCTGAGGCCGTAGACCTCCCAGAAGCCGGTATGCGCCGGCCAAGGAACGAAAAATGTGTGGGATCGTAGGGTACCTCGGGTATAGAGAAGCTGCTCCTATCCTCATCGAAGGTCTTCGCCGCCTGGAATACCGCGGCTACGACTCGGCGGGGATCAGCGTCATGTCCGACGCCGGTGAGCTGCACACCATTCGCCGTGCGGGAAAGCTCGCCGAACTCGAGGCCGCGATCGCCCTCGACATGCCCCGCGGTCGTGTCGGGATCGCCCATACCCGTTGGGCCACCCACGGGCCGCCGACCGAGGTGAACGCGCATCCCCATTCCAGTGGGGACGGCGAAATCACCCTGATCCACAACGGCATCATCGAGAATGCCGGGGTGCTGAAGCAGAAGCTCCTCGAGTTCGGCTATGAGTTCCGGTCCGACACCGACACCGAGGTGGTCGTGCATCTCATCGATCATCTCTGGACCGAGGGAGGAACGCTCGAGCAGTCCGTCGCCGACGCCCTGATGCAGGTCGAAGGCGCGTATGGCCTCGCGGTGATCTCCACCCGCGATCCCTTCAAGATCGTCGTGGCCCGGAACGGGAGTCCGCTGCTTCTCGGGATCGGCACCGACGGCCAGCTGATGGCCGGGTCGGATGCGGCCGCGGTCGTGGGCATCACCCGCGATGTCGTGTATCTCGACGACGGAGATGTCGGCGTTCTCGACCGCACGGCCTACCGCACCTTCCACCTCGAACGAGGTTCGGTGCGCCGCAAGGTGCACCAGGTCACCTGGGACCTCGAGGCCATCGAGAAGGGCGGCTACGAGCACTTCATGCTCAAGGAGATCCACGAGCAGCCCCAGTCGCTTCGGGATGTGCTTCGGGGACGCCTTCTTCGGGAAGAGGGCATGGCCCGGCTCGGCGGGATCACCCTGTCGGACGCCGATCTGGCCAAGGTGAATCGGATCACCATCACGGCCTGTGGCACCTCGTGGCATGCCGGACTCCTCGGTGAGTATCTCCTGGAAGACCTCGCCCGCATTCCGGTCGACGTGCAGTACGCCTCGGAGTTCCGCTACAAGAATCCGGTGATCGAAGACAACACACTCGTTCTCGCCATCAGCCAGTCGGGCGAAACCGCAGACACCCTGGCCGCGCTGCGAGAGGCGAAACGCCGGGGTGCTCTCACGATGGGGATCGTGAATACCGTCGGGAGTTCGATCGCGCGGGAAACCGACTTCGGCATGCATCTCCACGCCGGCCCCGAGATCGGAGTGGCGTCGACCAAGGCTTTCACGAGCCAGATCGTGGCGCTTGTTCTTTTTTCGCTCTATCTCGGGCGTCGTCGCAACCTGTCGGTCCTCGAAGGCCGGTCGCTCGTGGAGGCGCTCGAAAAGCTGCCCGAACAGGTCGAGTCGATCCTCGCGAAGACCGACGAAATCCGCGAACTCGCCGAAAAATTCGCCGACGCACGCAACTTTCTCTATCTCGGCCGCGGCTATCAGTTCCCGGTCGCGTTGGAAGGCGCGCTCAAGCTGAAAGAAGTGAGCTATATCCACGCGGAAGGGTATCCGGCGGCCGAGATGAAACACGGACCGATCGCGCTCATCGATGAAGACATGCCGGTGGTCGTTCTCGCGCCCCGCGACCCGGTCTACGGCAAAGTCGTGTCGAACATCGAAGAGGTGAAGGCCCGTCATGGCCGAGTGATCGCGGTAGTGAGCGACGAAGCACCCGAACTCCAGGGCAAGGTCGACCACCTCATCCGGGTGCCTCAGACCGTCCCGGCGCTGCTACCGGTCCTCACCACGATCCCGCTCCAGATGCTGGCCTATCACGCCGCGATCCTTCGGGGGTGTGACGTCGATCAGCCGCGCAACCTGGCCAAGTCGGTGACCGTGGAGTAGCCCATGCGCGTCGTGCTGCAACGGGTGTCCAGGGCCGAGGTGCGAATCGAGGGCGAGGTGGTGGGATCGATCCGCCGCGGCCTCGTGCTGCTCGTGGGCTTCACCGCCGGCGACGAGCCCGATGCCCTGGAGTGGATGGCCGAGAAGATCCTGGGACTGCGCATCTTCTCCGACGATGACGGGCGGATGAACCTCGACCTCGGCACGGTCGAGGGCGACCTCCTCGTGGTGAGTCAGTTCACGCTCTACGGAGATACGTCGAGAGGGCGACGTCCGTCGTTCGTGAAGGCCGCACCGCCGGCCGAGGCGATCCCCCTCTACGAGCGATTCGTCGCCCTCCTGACCGACGCCGCCCCGGGCCGCGTGGCGACCGGGCGATTCGGCGCGGCGATGGAGGTCGATCTCGTCAACGACGGCCCCGTGACGCTGGTCCTGGAGCGATGACCTCGCCCCACCTGGTGCTGGCGTCGGCCTCTCCTCGCCGCAGGGAGCTTCTCCTCCAACTGGGCCTGAAACATACCGTCGAACGCGCCGACGTCGACGAGGCCGTGATCGCCGACGAAACTCCGGCCGCACATGTGGAACGGCTGGCGCGCGCCAAGGCCCTCGTGGTCGCCGGGTCGTTCCCCGACGCCCTGGTGCTCGCCGGTGACACCGTCGTGGTGTCTCGCGACCGGATTCTCGGAAAGCCACGCAGCCCACGAGAGGCGGTCGAAATGCTGCTGGACCTCTCCGGACAGACGCACGAGGTGTTCTCGGGCCTCTCCCTCGTCGCGGGGCAGGGGGTAGAAGCGGAGTGCTTCACTCGCCACGATCGCACTCGGGTCACCTTTCGCCCCTTTGGTCGAGAGATCGCCGAGTCGTACGTGGCGGCCGGCGAGCCGATGGACAAAGCGGGAGCCTACGGTATCCAGGGGCTCGGGGCGGCGTTGGTGACGTCGGTCGAGGGCGATTACACTACGGTCGTGGGCCTGAGCGTGTCGGGGCTTCTGGCTCTCCTCGACGAGGCCGGGTGGACCTACGACTTCGGGCGGCTCGTTCGCCGGGTCGTCTAGGGACTGGACCGAGACAGGAGAGGCGTGATGACGGTACGGGCCATTGTCGCGATCGATCAGGGCACCACCGGGTCGACGGCGCTCGTGGTGTCGGAAGAGGGACGGATTCTCGGTCGGGCCTATTCCGAGTTCACGCAGCATTTCCCGCGTCCCGGCTGGGTGGAGCACGACGCCACCGAGATCTGGCAGGTGACCCTCGATGTGCTTCAACGGGCGCTCGCCGCGCCCGAGGCCCGCGGGGCTCGCGTGGAGGGACTGGGCCTGACGAATCAGCGCGAGACGTTGGTGGTCTGGGATCGCGACACCCTCGACCCGGTGCATCGGGCGATCGTCTGGCAGGATCGGCGCACGACCGAGCTGTGCCGGGAGCTGAAGGCCCAGGGTCACGAACCGATGGTTCGCGAGCGCACGGGCCTCGTCCTGGACCCGTACTTCACGGCGACCAAGCTCCGGTGGCTCCTCGAGCGGGATCCGGCGCTCCGAGCGCGAGCGGAGGCGGGCGAGCTCGCTTGCGGCACGATCGACAGCTGGCTGATCGCCCGCCTGACCGGGGGGCGGGTGCACGCGACCGAACCCACCAACGCGTCACGTACTCTTCTCTACGACCTCCACGAGCGAGACTGGGCCGAACCCCTGTTGAGTCTTTTCGGGGTCCCCGCAGCACTCCTCCCGGAGATTCGCCCGAGTAGTGGATCGTTCGGCGAGTCGAGCGGGGCGGTTACGGGATTCGAACTCCCGATTCTCGGGGTGGCCGGCGATCAGCAGGCGGCTCTGTTCGGACAGGGATGCTGGGCGCCGGGCCTGGCCAAGAACACCTACGGCACCGGGGCCTTCCTCCTGATGCACACCGGCGACCGGGTCGTCCATAGCGACCACGGTCTTCTCGCGACGGCCGCGGTCGCCGAGGACGGCTCCCTGGCCTATGCGCTGGAGGGGTCGGTCTTCATCGCGGGTGCGGCCGTGCAATGGCTTCGCGACGGTCTGGGGATCGTCGACCAGGCCAGCGACTCCGAGGGGATGGCCGCGTCGTTGCCGGGCAATGACGGAGTGTATTTCGTCCCCGCCTTTGTGGGCCTCGGCGCCCCCCATTGGGATCCCGAGGCTCGGGGCACCGTGGTCGGGCTCACGCGGGGCACGACGGGGGCCCACCTCGCCCGGGCGGCGCTCGAGGCGATGTGCTACTCCACCGCCGAGGTGCTCGAGGCGATGGAGGCGGATTCAGGGGTGGCCACACGAGAACTGCGCGTCGACGGCGGCGCGGCCTCGAACGACTGGATGATGCGGTTTCAGGCGGGTCTGCTCGGGGTGCCCGTCTTGCGAGCCCCCATGGTGGAGACCACCGCCCTCGGAGCCGCGGCGCTGGCTGGAATCGCCGCGGGGGTCTGGTCGGACGCCGAGCACTATCGGTCGTCGATCGGTGCGCCCGACCGTTTCATTCCCGTCGCCACCGCCGACGAGGTCGCCGAGTTGACCCGCGGTTGGAGGCGGGCCGTACATGCCGCTCGGGCCTGGTCCCACTGGACGGACTGAGTCGGGGACGGCTCGTCGGGCGGGTGCGGGGAATATCCCGACGGGGCTGATGGGAACCTTCCCGCCTTGCGCGGGCTACGAATCTCCGGAAAATTTGCTGTGACAGTCCGGCCCTCCAATGACTCCGTGAGGTTCCTTCCGGCCGGACGACCTCACCAACCGATAGGTGACGACCGATGAAGCAGAACGGCCGTTTCATGGTGGGGCTCGTGGGCGTAGCGGCAGTGGTGACCTACCTCGTATGGACCGGGGTCAGCGACACCATGGTCTACTACATGACTCCCACAGAGCTCCTCTCGAAGATCGAGGTCGATCCGACGTTCAGGGAGGTTGGTGTGAAGGTCTCTGGCCGACTCGTCCCCGAATCTCATCAACAGACCCCCGGGACGATGGAGCATCGGTTCGTGGTTCATGACATCGAAGACGAGAGTGTGGTCTTCGACGTCGTCTTCCGGAATCCGTTGCCGGACACCTTCACCGACTCGCCCGACATGATGGTCGACGTCGTGCTCGAGGGGCGCTTCAACGCCGAGGGTGTCTTCGAGGCGACCACGGTGTTGACCAAGTGTGGTAGTCGATACGAGGCAACCCCGGAGGAACTCCGCACGTGAACGTCTTGGGCGAACTCGCCCTGTGGATCGCCCTGCCCGTGTCCCTTTGGGGCATGGTTCTCGGTTTCGCAGGCGGTAGGAAGCAGCGCGGTGATCTGACCCTCTCGGCCGAGAGGAGCGTGTACGCGGTGCTCTTCCTGGTCGTCGTGGCCTGTCTGGGTGTGGTCGATTCGTTCCTCAACGACCGCTTCGAGTATTGGTACGTCGCCAACTACTCCAGCAGGAGCCTCGAGACGTTCTACAAGGTGTCGGGTCTCTGGGCGGGCCAAAGGGGGTCGCTCCTCTTCTGGCTGCTGCTGCTTTCGTTCTTCGCGAGCCTGGCGATCTGGTCGAACCGCCGAAAGAACCGGGAGTTCATGCCCTATGTGGCGGGCACTCTCCTGACGATCACCTCGTTCTTTCTGGTCGTACTGCTCTTCGCCGACGTCAATCCGTTCGAGAAACTCGGGTTCACGCCCGCCGATGGTGCCGGGCTGAATCCGCAGCTCCAGAACTATTGGATGACGATTCATCCGCCCACGCTCTACCTCGGCTTCACGGCGTTCACGATCCCCTTCGCCTTCGCCGTCGCTGCCTTGCTCAATGGCCGTCTCGACTCGCGATGGATCGTCCTCACCCGGAAGTGGACGCTGCTCTCCTGGTTCTTCCTGGCCAACGGAATCGTATTCGGGATGCGCTGGGCCTACGAGGAACTCGGGTGGGGAGGATACTGGTTCTGGGACCCCGTCGAGAACGCCTCTCTGCTTCCCTGGCTGACCGCCACGGCATTTCTACACAGCATCCAGATTCAAGAAAATCGAGGGATGCTGAAGATCTGGAACATGGGATTGGTGATCCTCACGTTCCTGCTCACGATTTTTGCGACCTTCCTCACGCGGTCCGGCCTCATCGAGTCGGTGCATACCTTCGCCCAGGAACTGAAGATCGCCTTCATCTTCCTCGGCTTCATGTCGTCGATTCTGATGATCGGACTCGTGTTGGTGCTCTATCGACTTCCGAGGTTGAAGAGCGAAAACCAGATCGAGTCGTTCGTGAGCCGTGAGGCGGCGTTCGTCTTCAACAACCTGATCCTTCTCGGGGCCACCTTCGCGATCCTGTGGGGGACGCTGCTTCCGCTGATCAGTGAAGGACTCACCGGTCAGGAGATCACCGTGGGTCCCCCCTTCTTCAATCGGGTCAACCTCCCGATCGGGCTGGCGCTGCTGGCCCTCATGGGGATCGGACCGGTGATCGCGTGGCGGCGTGCATCGCGTCGCAACCTGACCCGCAACTTCATGTGGCCCCTTCTGGTCGGGCTCGTGACTGCGGCGGGGCTGTGGGTCGCGGGAGCTCGGCATGGAATGGCCCTCCTCACGTTCGGACTCTCCGCTTTCGTGATGAGCATCATCGTGGTGGAGTTCTGGAAGGGAACGCGGGCGCGGGCTCGCATCGAGGGTGAGGGAGTGCTCCTCGCCTTCTACCACCTGGTGTCCCGGAATCGGCGGCGCTGGGGCGGCTACATCGTGCACATCGGTGTCGTCTTGATCTTCACGGCGTTCGCCGCGGCTCCCTGGAATCAGGAGTTCCTCCAGACGCTGGAGCCCGGTGAGACCATGATGGCCGAGTCACCCCTCGGGCACACGTACGAGATGACCTACGAGGGCATGTCGACGAATGTGCGCGATCCCGACAAGAATCTGCAGTGGCAGGCGATCGCGCTGCTCAGCGTGACCCGCGATGGGGAGGATCTCGGCACCTTTACGACCGAGAAGCGCCGGTACATTCGTCCGGAGGCCCAGATCGTCACGGAGGTGGGCATCAAGCAGTTCGCGCTCGAAGATCTGTACGTCATTCTCGCCGATGCCGATCTCGAGCGGGTGCTCCAGGGCGACGCCGGTGGCCAGGCGGTCACCTTCAACGTCCTGATCAAGCCCCTCGTCGGGTGGATCTGGGCCGGTGGGCTGATTCTGACCCTCGGCAGCCTGATCTCGATGTGGCCCAGCGGAGACGGAGTCCGGACCCCGGGTAGTCGCCGCGGCCGCGCCGGACCGACCGGGGTCGAACCGCTCCCGGCGGGAGACTGATTCGTGGCGCTTTTGGGGGCGCTGCTCCTGGTCGCCGCAGTCGTTCTGTTCATACTTCTGCCGGTCGCCCGTGGACAGCATGCGTCGCTCACCCGCGAAGACGACGAACTGACCGACACGGAGGCACGGCGGCGGGTGACGCTGCTGGCGCTTCGCGACGTCGAGTACGACTACCACACGGGTAAACTCGACGAGGCCGACTATCTCTCTCTGCGAAAGGAGCTCTCGTCTGAGGCGCTGGCCGCTTTGAAGGCCGCCGAAGACGATCCCAACGCACCCGATCTCGATGTGGAGGCCGAAATTGCGGCGGTGCGGGCGGGCCTCGAAAGCGGCACCACCTGTGGGTCTTGCGGGCATCGCAACCCGGATGGGAGCCGCTTCTGCGCGGCGTGCGGCCGGCCCCTGGCGGCGCGGGAAGCGACACCCTCGTCGTGACCCCGCTCGACACCTCTCGGCTCGAGGCCGAGGGGCTGTCTCGCAGCTTCGGGGCGCATCGCGCGGTCGACGCGGTGTCGTTTGGTCTCGCCGCCGGTGAGGTGCTGTCCCTTCTCGGGCCGAACGGGGCAGGAAAGACCACGTTGCTCCGGTTGCTGTCGGGCGCTCTCCGGCCCACGGAGGGCGTGGTGCGGCTCGGTGGTGAAGCGCTCGACACCCGCAGCCCGGAGTGGCAATCGAGGGTGGGCGTCCTCTCCCATCAGGGCTTCTTGTACGGGCATCTGACGGCGCGCGAGAATCTCGCCTTCTATGCCGATCTCTACGATCTCGACGACTCCGACGCCCGCGTCGAAGCGGGACTGGTTGCGGTGGAGCTGGCCTCGCGGGCGGGAGACGAGGTGCGCACCTTTTCGCGGGGCATGCGGCAGCGCCTCGCGCTCGCTCGCACCCTCCTGCACGATCCCGACGTGGTGCTCCTCGACGAGCCGTACACCGGCCTGGACGCCCAGGCGGCCGCCGTGTTGAGGGGGGTGCTCGAGGCACTGAGAGACGGGCGCCGGAGTGTGGTGCTCGTCACCCACAATCTGACCGAGGGCCTCGAACTCGCCGACCGCGTGGCGATCCAGGTGCGCGGACGCTGGGTGGTCGACCTCCCCGCCTCGGACTTCGAGGCCGGGAGCATCCACGACCGCTATCGAGCGGCCGTCGACAATGCCGGAGGCGGGGGCCTATGAGGGGGTATGCCCGTCAGGTGTTCGCGATCGCCCGAAAGGACATCGTCCAGGAGTTGAGGACCCGCCAGCGTGTCGGGACCATGGCGTCGTTCACCGTGCTCGTCGCCGTCTTGTTCAACTTCTCGATCAATCCCGCCGAAGTGCGAATTCAAGACATCGCCGCCGGGCTGCTGTGGATGACCCTGATCTTCGCCGGACTGATGGGGGTCGGGCGCACGTTCGCCCTCGAGGCGGAGGACGGCGCGTTCCAGGGCATGCTCCTCAGCCCGATTCCTCGCGATGCGATCTACCTCGGCAAGGTCTTGTCGAATGTGATCCTGGTGGGGTTTGTGATGGCGCTCACCGTGGGTGTGTTCGGACTGTTCTTTCAGCTCGACTACGGGAGCCATCCCCTGGCGTTGGCCGTATGCCTGCTCTGCGGCATCGTGGGCTTCGTGGCTCTCGCCACCTTGTTCGGAGCGCTCGCGGCGGGCACCCACCTCGGGGAGTCCCTCTTGCCCGTGCTGCTCTTCCCGCTTCTCGTGCCCATGGTAATTTATGGGGTCGGTGCCACCGGGCGGCTCCTGCAGGGGCGCCCGATTTCGGAGGTCGAGGGCCAACTTCGGATCCTCGGCGCGTTCGCTCTCGCCTGTGTCGCCGTGGGCGCCGGTTTGTTTCGCCATGTTGTGGAGGACTGAGGCATGACCCGATCCGATGGAACGTCCCGTCGCGGGAGCTCGACCTTTCCCCTCGTGTTGTCGCTTCTGGGGTCCGCGCTGTTCGTCGTGCTGCTCTGGATGGTGTTCTTCTGGGTCCCGACCGAGGCGGTGCAGGGGGTGGTCCAGAGAATCTTCTACGTGCATGTGCCGTCGGCCTGGGTCGCTTTCATGGCCTTCGGGGTCGTGGCCCTGTCGAGCGTGATGTATCTCTGGTTGAAAGACGAGCGCTTCGATCGAGCCGCCGTGGCGGCCGCCGAAGGGGGCATGGTGTTTACCACGATCGTGCTCCTCACGGGCCCGTTGTGGGGCAAGATCGCCTGGGGCGCCTATTGGGTGTGGGACCCGCGACTCACCTTCACGCTCCTGCTCTGGTTCATCTATCTCGGCTACTTCATGGTGCGCAACGCCACGGAGAATCCAGAGAAGGGGCGCCGATTCGCGGCGGTGGTTGGGATCGTCGGTGCGCTGGATATTCCGCTGATTCATGTGAGCGTGCTCTGGTTCCGGTCCCTTCATCCTCAACCGGTGGTACTGAACGCCGACGGCCCCGCACTCGACGCCGATATGGGGATCACGATCGGGGTGGCGGTCCTGGCCTTCACCATTCTGTTCTTCGGTCTGATGATGCTGCGCTACCAGGTCGAAACCGTGCAGCGTCGGGCCCTCCTCCTGGACACCCCATGAACACGACCTCGGCGCCTTCGCATTCCTTCCGCCCCGGCTACGCCATGATTCGCCGTTCCCACATTCTGGTGCTTTCGATCCTGATGGTGCTCCTGCCGGCCTCTCCGGCCCTGGGCCAGGCCACGGAGCTGGGCCGGCAGACCCTGGGCCGGCCCTACTGGCACGTCTTTCTCGCCTACACGATCGTCGTGCTCCTGATCGCCGGCTGGACGGTGTCGATTGCCCGCCGCCTCTCGAAGGTGGAAGCGCGACTGCCCGACCAGGACAACTGAGCCGTGACTCCCGACGGTCCGACCGTCGTCGACCTGCGGAGTGACACCGTCACACGGCCGACCCAGGCGATGCGGCGGGCCATGGCCGAAGCGGAGGTCGGCGACGACACGCTCGGCGACGACCCCACGGTGCAGGCGCTCGAGGCGAGGGTCGCAGAGATTCTCGGCAAGGAAGCCGCGCTTTTTTTCCCCTCGGGCGTCATGGCCAACCAGACGGCCCTCGCCGTGCAATCTGAATGGGGAAGTGAGGTCATTATCGAGGGCGGCGCCCACATCTTTCATTTTGAAGAGGGGGCCGGCGCCGCGTTGAAGGGCCTTCAGCTGCGGCCGGTTCCCACGGCCGATGGGGTACTGCGGCCCGAAGATCTCGACCTGGCCGTCCGCGCACAGTCCCGGTACCTGCCGCGAACGTCGCTGGTCTGCGTCGAGAACACCCACCTCTCCTCGGGCGGACGCATCGTGACGCCCTCGCAGATCGAGGCGTTGGCCGCCGCCGCCCACGAGCGCGGCCTTCCCGTTCACATGGACGGCGCACGCCTGTGGCACGCCTCGGCGGAGACGGGGCTCGACCCGGCGGCGTTCACGGGTCCGGTCGATACCGTCATGGTGTGTCTCAGCAAGGGGCTGGGGGCACCCGTGGGCTCCCTGCTCGCGGGGGCGGCCTCGGTCATCGAAGAAGCCTGGCGCGTGCGCCGGCGCCTGGGAGGGGGCATGAGGCAATCCGGAATCCTCGCGGCGGCCGGCCTCCACGCCCTCGATCACCATCTGCCGCGCCTTCGGGAAGACCACGCCAAAGCCCGAGTTCTGGCGGAGGCTTTCGCGACGGTCGAGGGGCTCTCGCCGGTCCCTCCGGAGACCAACGTCGTCTTGATCGATGCCGACCATTCGAGGCTGGATGTCGCTGGATTCTTGAGATTTCTGGGTGCCCACAGAATTCTGATGCTCCCCTTCGGCCCCTCGCAGTTGAGGGCGGTCACCCACCGCGACGTGGAATCGTCAAGCCTGGTGCGGCTTTCTGAAGTGCTGGTAGAATGGGACGCCACATCGAGCCCGCATTGAATTCTGGCACAATTCTCGCAACGTTAGAGAGTGATTCGCCTAGCGATCCCGTAAGTTTTGCGCCGGCGAGAATTCCTTTCCCATCCTGAATAGGGACGGAGGACCACAACGATGAGAACCGTTCGGGGTACGATGTGGACTTCGGGGCTCTTGGCCGCGGCGATGATCGCCACTACGGTGCAAGTCGCTTCGGCACAGTCCACCAAGATGCCCAGCACGCTGCGCTACGGGTCCGGTTATCTGGACGTCCCTAGCGCGAGCGTCCTACCGCACCTGGCCATCCAGGGCACTTACTCGGCCTTCTGGGCAAAACTGGACAACGCGCCCCTGGTGGGCCCCACGGGAGCGATCGTGGGGTTGGATACCAATGGGCTCGACCAGATGTACGGCAATGCGTCGATCGCCCTCGGGCTGTTCGATCGGGTCGAGTTGGGTGCGTCGCTTCATTCGTTCAATGATGCCGACAAGGGGGGCAATCTCTTTGGCCTGTTCGGTCAGGTCGCCCTTCTTCGCCCTGAGGCACAACAGCAGGGCCTCGGCCTGGCGGTCGGTGCTCGGTACTCCGGTTCGCCGGACTTCGACGATAATGTGAGTTACGCGCCGAACCGGTTGGGCTTCCCCGACCGCCGCATGCGGGCCGAGTTCGATCCGGCGTTCCCCGGTGCGACCGGAGTGTCGGGCGTGGATGAACTCACGCTCTACGCGGTGTCGTCGGTGTTCCTTCGCGGTTTCGAAAGCGAATGGTTCCCGGACCACGAGTGGACCCTGTCGCTCGGTTGGGGCAACGGTCAGTTCAACGACGGTGAGGAGCTGGACTGGTACCGCTTCGCCGACTCCGAAGGCGTTTTTGCGGCAGCCGTCATGCACATGGGGATCGGTGACGACAAGCTGCTGAACCTCATGGGCGAGTACAACGGCTTCGATGTGAACATCGGCGCCCAGCTCGACCTCGGTGGTTTTCGCATCGGTGCCCATCTTCTCGGGGCGAACTACCTGAGGGATCTCAGCGTTTACCGTTCGGCCAAGTTCGGCGTGCTGGGCTCGATCGCGATGTGCCCGCAGGACGGGTTCCTGTGCAAGCCGAAGATGATGGCTCCGGCGGTTCCGGATACGGTACGCCTCCCGGCGCCTCCGCCGGACACCGTCATCGTCACGCGTGAAGTCGGGCGTCCGCTGCCGGAAGGCAACCCGGCCAGCATCTGTCTGGCGACCGGTCAGGACGTCAACATTCTCCTGACGGCTCAGGGCGACACCCTGGTCGGCCCGGATCGCACGTCGATCCGTACTCTGCGGCCTGGAGTGGTCTTCGCTGGGACCTACGCCGAAGGACGGGCGTGGTACACCAACGACGAGGCGATCACCTTCGAGCAGGCGTCGTATGACAAGTCCGGAAACGAGGTGAGTCTCCAGTGCCCGAACATCATGCGCGTGGGCGAGCACATGGGTGTGCCGCTCTTCGTGATGCGCAACGCCGAGCGTCCGTTCGAAACGCTCTACATCCCGGTTCGCCCGGGCGTGTGGCAGGCGTACCAGACGGGTCTGCAGCGCACCCGCGGGGACTGAACCTGAGAGGGTTCCGACCCTGAAGCACGATCGCCCGTCCCGGAAGTCCGGGGCGGGCGATCGTCGTTTCGGGGGTCGAACGAATCGTTCAGCCGATGTGCGGCTCGGCCACTCGGTTGAGAGCGTCGAGGACCGCAAGAACCGCCCCGCGAACGATGTTCGCGTCCTCGGCGGCTTGAGCCCCGAGGAGTCGTAGCGCCTGACCGTCGACCTCGACCTCGACCGACACGATCACGAGCCAGGTGTCGAACGCCCGGATGGCCTTGATCCCGCCCAGGGCAGGGTCGAGGACCTCGCCCGTGGCTCGCCTCACGGCCGAGAGGGCCGCATCGGCCCCCATGCGCATATGGCCCTCGCGTGTGGCCAGCCCCTCTCCGCGGCCGGAGGACACACGCGATGCGTGCGTGAGTCGCACGTCCACACTCCCCGTGCCGTCGGATCCGGGTCGGTAGTCGATGCGATCGACTCGCAGGCGTTTCGAGCCGGGAAAGGCAGTGGTGTCCGTCATGCACCCCATATGGGGCGCCCAACGGCCTTCGAGCAAGATCCCCGGGCCGTTCCGTCTCCAATCAGACCTTCATCCGCCCCGATATCTGCACCATGTTCACACTCCTCGACCGAGGATCGACCCACGGGGACTTTCGCATTCTCTTCGGGTGCCCTAGACTGGGGGTCCTCCGACCCCTCACGAGCGTCGATCCCCCTCACTGCCGCGCCAACGGAGACAACATGGCATCGTCTGCCGACAACAAAGAGAAGGACCTGAGCACCGCCATCACCCAG
>CBDUEZ010000006.1:0-35339 GCA_965366355.1 uncultured bacterium | reverse complement strand
CCTCTCGCTGAGCAACTCCTTCGGGTTCGGGGGGCACAACGTCTGCCTCGCGCTCCGGAGGTGGGACGGCGCCTGACATGCGCATCGGGACCGGCTACGACTCCCATCGGTTCGATGCGGCGCGCGCGCTGATCCTCGGAGGGGTCGCCATTCCGGATCATGCCGGGCTACGAGGCCACTCCGACGGCGACGCCGTGTGCCATGCCGTGACCGACGCCATCCTGGGCGCCGCCGCGGCCGGTGACATCGGAGCGCATTTTCCCCCCTCCGACGACCGTTGGAAGGGGGCGGACTCGATCGAGCTGCTGAGAGCGGCCGTGGACGTGCTCGAGCGACGCAACTACCAGGTGGTCAACGTCGACGTGACCGTGGTGTGCGAGACGCCGAAGATCGGGCCGTGGGCCGACGCGATGCGAGCGCGGCTGGGAACGGTGCTCCGGATTGGACCCGACTTCGTCTCGGTCAAGGGCAAAACCAACGAGACACTGGGGTGGATCGGCGCGGGCGAGGGGCTCGCGGTGCACGCCGTGGCGCTGATCGATCGGATCGGAGACGGGTCCGACCCCTCGGGTGAGTGACGCGCTCGGCTTCCTCGCGGGACTCCCGGGTTGGGCGGTGTACCTGCTGCTCGCCGCGGGCGCCGCAGTTGAAAACCTGGTGCCCCCGATTCCTGCCGACACCTTCGTGCTGGTGGCGGGGCTCCTCTCCGCGCGAGGGGTGGTCGACCCCTTTCTCGCCGGGTTCCTGACCTGGGTGGCGAATGTGGCGGGCGCCCTCCTCGTGTATCACATGGGACACCGCCACGGCCGTTCCTTCTTCGAGGTGGGGGCCGGCCGATGGGTGTTGAGAAAGGGCCAGCTGCGGCGGATCGAAACGTTCTACTCCCGCTGGGGCACGCACGCGGTCTTCTTTGCGCGCTTTCTCCCGGGACTTCGGGCCGTCGTGCCGGCGTTCGCGGGAATCTCCCACCAGGGCTTCTGGCGCACGGCCGTGCCGATCGCGTCGGCGTCGGCGATCTGGTACGGGGGCCTGATCTGGGCGGGCCGGGCCGCAGGACGCAATCTGCCGGCGCTCGAGGCCTGGTTCGGCGGCGCCAACCGGGTCCTGCTGGGTGTGGCCTTGGCTCTGGCCATCGTTCTGGGGGTGGCCTGGTGGAAAACTCGGCACGAGGCTGCCGAGGAAGCCGAATGACGAGCGTTGTCGGGGATGCCCCGCGTCGCTTTCTGCTCGAGCCGTTTCTCGACTTCCTCGCCTTCGAGCGGGGGCTCGCGAGTCGCACGCTCGAAGCCTATTCGCGTGATCTCGTGCGCTTCTTCGTGTTTCTCGACGATGTGGGGGTCGCGGCTCCGTCTGGAGTCGACCATCGCCACCTTCGCGAATACACCTATCGGCTGAAGGACGAGGGCCTGGCTCCTTCGTCGATTCGGCGGGCCCAATCGGCGCTCCGCACGTACTTCGCATTCCTGGTTGACGAGGGGCGGGTCGAGGTTGATCCGACGGAGCGCCTGGAGTCGCCACGCACCGGGCGAAAGTTGCCCGATGTCTTGTCGCGGGCCGATGTGGCTCGGCTCGTCGAGGCTCCGGATCCGGATGCCCCACTCCATTGGCGCGATCGCGCGATTCTGGAGATCCTCTATTCGTCGGGACTGAGGGTGTCGGAAGTGGTGGATTTGAGGCTCGCGGGGGTGGAGTTGGACGAGGGAGTCGTCCTGGTGCGGGGCAAGGGTTCGAAGGAGCGCCTCGTTCCGCTTGGACGTCCGGCGGCGGTGGCGATCCAACGGTACCTCCGGGAGGTACGCCCTCGTATTTCCACCGGTCCCGGTGAGGGACGGGTGTTCCTGAGCGCACGAGGACGTGCGATGAGTCGCCAGACCATCTGGAGCCTCGTCGCGACCAGTGCGAAGGCGGTGGGGATCGAGCGAAGGGTGTCGCCGCACACGCTCCGACACACCTTCGCCACCCATCTTCTGGAAGGCGGGGCCGACCTCGCCGCCGTGCAGGAGCTCCTCGGGCATGTCGACATTTCTACGACCCAGATCTACACCCATGTGGATCGGCGCTATCTGACCGAGGTGCACCGCACGCACCACCCCCGATCGGCTCTTTCACCCGATCCGGAAGGCGCCGAGGGCTAGCGACCGAGCGCCGCGAGGTGATGCGACTCGAAGATGGCGACGCCTGAGGGCGGATCGCCCGAGGCTCGGACCATCGCACGCGCCACGACCTCGGCCGGTATGGGTCGGTACCGTTGGAGCGCCCCCCTGAGGACGGGTCGCAGGCCGCGCAGAACTGCGGCCGAAACCCGTTCGCCGGGTCGGGGCTCGTCGCGGGGGCCGAGCAAGAGGGCCGGGCGGACAAGCGTCAGGGCCGGGAAGCCGAGGGCGGTGAGCGCCTCCTCGGCCTCGCCCTTCACGCGAAGGTAGAAGGTCGAGCCCGTGAGTGACGCACCGAGGCTGCTCACGGCGAGCAGGTGCGGAACGCCGCCGAGGCGAGCCGCCTGAGCCGCCGCCCGCACGTAGTCTAGATCGACCCGGCGGAAGGCCTCCCGTGATCCGGCCTGGCGCCGTGTGGTCCCCAGGGCGATGAACACGGCGTCCACCCCTTCGAAGAGCACCCCTGCGGCGTCGGGCGACTCGCACAGGGCCTCGAAGTCGAGGGGATGGAAGGCCACTTCAAATGATACATCGGCGTCGGGTGGACTCCGCCCGGCAGCCACGACCCGAGTGCCCACACGAATCAGTTCCCGCACCAGGGCCCGGCCGACCAACCCCGTCGCCCCCAACACCACCGCCCGATGGGGTGCGGGGCCGACAAGGAGGGGCCGCGCGGGATCCATGCCCGGTCGAGGTCAGCGCGAGCCCGGACCTGCTCCGCCCGCCGATCCAGCAGCACCCCTCGATTGGGCCGCTCCAGAACGCCCGGCAGCCGCCGTGTAGAGGGCGGCCTGGGTGGGCGCCTGACGGAGCAGGGCGACCGCCTCACGCAGAACGGGATCGCGGTCCATCAGGAACTCGGCGCGGGCGCCGAGATCGGCCATGCGGTCGGCGATGCTGATCGAGGCGCGCCAGCGGAGATAGTCCTGGACTCCCGGAGCGTCGAGCAGCTCCCTCGTCAGCCCGTCTTCGACCAGGGTCGAGACGAAGGTGCGAAATTCCTCTTCGCGGAGCTGAGGCCGCAGCCCCGCCCCCGACAGCGCCTGGGCCTCGGCGAAGCCGAACTCCGCCAATCGTAGGGGGAGGGGGACTCCGGCCTCGACGGCTCCCTGCAGCAGATCGCGCTCCGCGAGCGTGAGGGTGTCGTCTTCCACGCGCACGTCGGGGAAGATGCCGCCGACCGCCACGAGGTCGCGGCCCGACTCCGAGCGAATGTTCGGGAACGTGTCGACGTCTTCCGGGAGCGGCCGGCCATCGGTCGCCCGCGGGCGGTGCAGCGAGCGACCGAGTGGCGTCAACCACTCGCCCGTGGTGATCCGGAGCTGCCGACCGTGCGGCAGAGGCATGACCGTCTGCACCAGGCCTTTTCCGAAGCTGCGTTGCCCGACGACGAGGGCGCGGTCGTAGTCCTGGAGCGCTCCTGCCAGAATCTCGGAGGCCGAGGCCGAGAACTCATCGACCAGGACGACCATCGGTACGTTCGGAAGCCGGGGAGGCACCCGGTCCGTCCACGACTCTTCAGTCGGTTCGCCGTCGGAGCCCGGCGTGCGGGATCGGGTGCTCGCGAGACGTTGACCGGGGCTCAGAAAGAGATCGGAGAGCATCAGGGCCTCATCGAGGTAGCCCCCTGGATTGCCCCGCAGGTCGACGATGAGTCCACGCATGTCGTCGTTTTCACGCAGCACGGAATCCATCTCCTGGATGGCCCCGCGGGCGAACCGATCCATCACGACGTAGGTGATTCCGCCGTCGACATCGCCGGATCGCACGGTGGGCACGTGTACCTCGGCCCGTGTGATGAGGAAGGGAATCATCTGGTCGTACCCCTGCCGCTCGACCTTGACCTCGACCTCGGTTCCGGGCGTACCCCGAACCACCTTCGAGACCGAGTCGGTGCTGAACTGGCGAGAATCGACCCCGTCGATCTCGACGATGACGTCGCCCTCCTGCATGCCGACATCTTCGGCGGGAGTCCCATTGAACACCGCGGTCACGGTCACGAGGTTGTTCAGCTGCGTGATCTGGATCCCGATCCCGGCATAGTTCCCCGTGTTCTGCTCGTCGAAGGCCGCAACTTCGTCAGGCGTGAAGACCTCGGCGTAGGGATCGTCGAGGCCCGCGATCAGCCCGTCGATTGCGCGGGCCCAGAGGCTCGAATCCGACGGCGCCGCCATGTGCAGCTCCGAGATCGCGCGCAGGGCACTCATGAAGACTTCCTGCTCCTCGGCGGCGGAGGCACTGCTCGAGCCCCCGCGCGAAGCAGTCGTCTGCCCGAGCGCCGGAGTGGCGAGCAGGAGGGCCAGCGACAACGCGCCGGTCGCGCGAAGGATCGTGGTAGGACGGAGCATTCGGGGGTTCCTTGGCGGGGAATCGGGGACTCGTTCTTCTAACCCCGCCCGAAGGAATGGCGTTCCGGCGTCCTGACGAGGTGATCTTTCAATGGTACCTTTCCGGGCCGGACGCCGCACGTCTCCCGTTCTTCGAGAACGGGTCCGACTCCGCCGAGATTCGCCCATGAACGACTCCATCGTGTTGCACGCCGAAGAAGCGGGCCCCCTTCGGCTCGCCCTGATCCAGTTCAGGCCCGAGAAGGCCGACCCGACCGCGAATCTCGCCCGGATCGCGGCCCTGGTGCAGGAACAGGTGGGAGCGGCCGACCTCGTCGTTTTCCCGGAGACGTCTCTCTCGGGCTACTTCCTGGAAGGCGGCGTGGGCGAGGCGGCCCGCAGCGCCGACGAGGTGGCGCAGGCGCTGGGCCCGGTCGTCGAGGGTGCGCCCGATGTGATCGTCGGGTTCTACGAGCGATGGCGGCGTCGGCTCTACAATGCGGTCGGCTACTTCGAGGCCACGCCCGACGGGTACCGGGCCCTGCATGTGCACCGCAAGCTCTTTCTCCCGACCTACGGTGTCTTCGACGAGGACCGTTTCGTGGAGGCGGGCCGCGAGGTGCGCCCCGTCGACACCCGCTTCGGGTGCATCGGCCTTCTCATCTGCGAAGACCTCTGGCACAGCCTTCCAGCGACGGCGTTGTCGCTGGGTGGCGCCGAACTGTTGGTCGTCGTGAGCGCCTCACCGGCTCGCGACTTCGCGGCCGGATCCGGCGAACCCGCCAACCTGACGCGATGGACGCGCCTGGCGACCTCCACTGCCGAGGAGCACGGGGTGTTCGTCGCGGTGGCGCAGTTGGTCGGCTCGGAGGGGGGCAAGCTGTTTCCCGGCGGCTCGGTCGTGGTCGCGCCGGACGGTGAGGTGTTGGCTCGAGGCCCGCTCCTCGACGAGGGAGTCGTCGCGGCCTCTCTGCACGGCGTTCGCATCGAGCGCACCCGGGCCGAGGCGCCGATGCTCGCCGACCTCGAGAAGATGCTTCCGCATCTGCAGCGCGCCCTTCGCCGCGCGTCGGGTGGCGGGCGAGGGGTCCGCTCCACACGAAACGAGGCCGGCGACCGCCACCGCGACGAGGAGCGGCCAGGGGGCCTGCGGGGCGGGGGAGCGGGCGGCGCGATCGACGTGTCGCGCGACGGCCTGCTCGACCTCGATCTCGACATGGTCGAGACCGCGCTCGTTCGGTTCATTCGAGACGAGGTGGTGGAGCGGAGAGGCTTCGAGCGTGTCGTCGTGGGCGTATCCGGCGGCGTCGACTCCGCGGTGTCGCTCTTTCTCGCCTGCCGGGCCCTCGGGCCCGAAAACGTCTATGGGTTCCGGCTCCCGTACCGCACGTCGAGCGCCGACAGCCTGGAGCATGCCGAGCTGGCCTTTCAGGCGACGGGGGCGCAGGCGCGCACGATCGACATCTCAGGGGCGGTCGACGGTTACCTCCAGGGCGCGGAGCCCGATGCCGACGGCTTGCGACGCGGCAACGTCATGGCGAGAACACGGGCCGTCGTGCTTTTCGACCAGTCGGCCAAGTTGCGCGCGCTGCCGCTGGGCACGGGCAACAAGAGCGAGCGCCTGCTCGGCTACTACACGTGGCACGCCGACGATTCGCCGCCGATCAACCCGTTGGGTGACCTCTTCAAGACGCAGGTCTGGGCGCTGGCCCGCCACCTCGGGGTGCCGACCGAGATCGTCGACAAGCCCGCCTCGGCCGATCTGGTCCAGGGCGTGCACGACGAACACGAGCTGGGCATCACCTATCCGGACGCCGACCCCATTCTCTACTGGCTCGTGAAGGGGTACACGGCCTCCGACCTGGTGCGGAGCGGATTCGACCCCGTGCAGGTGGCGCTCGTCGACCGGCGACTCTCGTCGACGCACTGGAAGCGGGAGCGACCGACGGTGGCGGTATTGTCGTCGTCGGCGATCGGCGCGTTCTACCTGAGGCCCGTCGACTTCTAGACGGGGCGTGAACGTCAGCCCTTGCGCAGCACGTTTCGTCGGAACGATTCGAGGAGGGGCACGTCGGTGAGTTCGTCGTCGATGATCTGAGCGAGTTCCTCCTCCTTCCGCCACACGGCTTCGAGCTCCGCCAGCTCCATCTCGAGCACGCGTTGTTCGGTGGATTCATTGGCCGAGATCTCGAGGGCGATCGCTCCGGTTCGTTGGAGATCGCCCATTCGGCGTCCCCCTCGAAGCAGTATTCGCGTGAGGGCACGGGCCGAGCCGGCTTCCTCGATGAGGCGGCTCGCCGAGCGGACTCGCTGTTCGGAGGCTCCATCGAAGTGATGGTAGGCGAGCACCCGCTGAAGGGTGCGCTCGGCCGCCCGATCCTCGAGCCGCAGCCCGCCGTCCTCGAGAGCCTGGCAGCGGGGGCACCGCACCCCCAGGGCGAATTGCCCCGGCTGCTCCCCGTGCGGGAGGAGCACGAGGTTCTGGCGTTCTTTGAAGGAGACGTCGGTGAACTCGTGCCCACAACGATCACAGGTGCTTCGGCCCCGCCAGGCGGCCGACCCGAACCGTAACCACCGTGCACCCCGCTTGATGCCGTCGGGCGCCTGACTCCACAGCCACCAGGCTCCGAAGAACGAGATCCCGCCGGTGGCCCAGCCGCCCGCCACGACCGCAGCACTCGCGGCTCCGGCCGCCAGGGTGAGTTTGCCGTACGATCGCCGACGTTGAACGAGCTCTCGTCCGTATCGCCACCAGGCTTCTTCTGTGCGCGAAGCCCCGCCTACACGGACGACCTCGAGTGGGCCCACCTTGATCAGGGAGATGGTGTCGGTACTCGACAGCACTTTGCCCTGGTCCCGCACCGCACGCTCGAGTTCTTCGATGGCCTCCCAGCGATCTTCGAGGGGCACCAGCGACCACCGCCTGCAGTTGGGGCACACCACCCACAACCGACCGCGAGTAGAGTCGAAGGCGAGGCGGTGCCCACGGGGCAATCGCTCCAACACCTCGTTCTCGGGAAACGAAATCGAGCACACGAGACAACTTCGAATCACATCCAACTCCCCCGATACAGCTGCGAGCCGCGCGCTCGCCGCCATCGTCGGCCCAGCGCGTTCCGACTTCAATCTCGGGCCTTCCCCTCGTGCGACGCCATGGCCAAGCTTGGGTGCACCTTCCATCGCACCCCGACCTGGCGAAGCCGACCGTGTTGCTGGTCATCGACAACTACGATTCGTTCACCTTCAATCTCGTTCAGTTTCTCGGCGAGCTGGGTGGTGAACCGCGGGTCGTGCGCAACGACGCCTACTCGGTGGCGGAGATTCGCGATCTGGCGCCGACACGGATCGTCCTGTCACCCGGGCCGTGCACGCCGGCCGAAGCGGGGGTCTGCATCGAGGTCGTGCGGGAACTGGGCTCGACCACGCCGATCCTCGGCGTGTGCCTCGGACATCAGGCGATCGGCGAGGCCTATGGAGGGCGAACGATCCGGGCGTCGCGCGTCATGCACGGCAAGACCGATCCGATCGAGCACGCGGGCACCGGGCTCTTCGAAGGGCTGCCGTCGCCGCTCACCGTGACGCGCTACCACTCCCTCGTCACCGATCCCACCGTGCTTCCGGCCGAATTGAGGCCCATCGCGTGGTCCAGATCCGGAGACGAGGTCGAGATCCAGGCGATGAAGCACCGAGAACATCCGGTGTGGGGCGTTCAGTTTCACCCGGAGAGTCTCTTCTCGGAGGGCGGCCTCCGGCTGCTCGACAACTTTCTGGGGCTGTGAGCGCGGAAACCGGCGGGTCGTCGCCGGGCCGGTCGACGTCGCGCGGGTGGTCAGTCGCTCACCGGCCTGCGGCTGCGTAGCCAGCGATCGAAGTGTTCGGTCGCGGCCTCGTAGGCCCGCAGCCAGTTCCGATGAAGCAGGAAGCCGTGCACCTCGTCGGGAAAGACGAGAACGTCGTGTGGGACCCCCCGCGTCGTCAGGGCCCGAGCCAGATCGACGGTCTCGCTGAACCGTACGTTGCGGTCGTCGTCGCCGTGAATCAGAAGCACGGGGTCTTCCCAGCGATCGACGAGCGACATCGGCGACGAGGCGTAGGCGCGCGCGGCGAGCTCCGGGTGATTCTCCGGCTCGTAGTCGGGTCGAAAGTTCTGAATCCCGACATTCCAGTCGTGCACGCCGTGCAGATCGACGCCGGCCGCGAACAGTTCGGGGGCGTGCACGAGTCCCTGGGCGGTCAGGAATCCCCCGTACGAACCTCCCCACAGACCGAGGGCCTCGGGGTCGACATCGTCGCGTGCCCGGAGGAACAACGCGGCTCCGATGACGTCACGAACTTCGCTCGCACCGTCGGCGCCATAGTCTTCGGCTTCCCGGAAGTCGAGGCCGTAGCCCACCCCGCTGCGGTAGTTCACGGCCAGCACCACGTACCCCAACGACGCGAGGTACTGGTTGAAGGCGTAGGCGTTGTGGTAGTAGCCGCGATTGTGGAATCCGAGGAGCATCTGCCGGCGGCTGCCTCCGTGGAAGAAGAGTACCGCGGGTCGCCGCTCACCCGGCTCCAGGTCAGACGGGAGAAAAAGCTGCCCGTGAATGGGCAGCCCATCGGTCGCGGGGAACACCACGGCCTCGGGCGTGACGAGCGCGTCACCGGGAAATGACGTGGGAAGGTCGCCCTGCGGTGCGATGCGGCGTCCCCGGTCGGCCAGCACCCAGGGTCGTGCGGCCATGCGGGCACCCGATCCCAGGAACGCGACCTGTCCCGAGGCCGTGGCCACGGGTGCCCACTCCACGCCGTCGCCCGGCGTCAGCAGTGTGGGGGAGGGGGCGGTCGCCGTCGTGGTCCAGATGTGTTTGCGGTCGAGGTCGTCGCGATTGGAGTCGAAGACCAGCGTGAGGCCCCCCGGGGCGACGGCCAGATGTTGGATTTCGTGCTCGCCCGGCGTCAGGAGTCGAGCCTCGCCGCCCTCCGCGGGCACGGCCCACGCACGGCGCCACCCGTCCTTCTCCCAGGGAAAGACGAGGTGCCCATCGGCCGTCCAGGTGAGATTGGGGCCGGTCCACCCCGAGAAGCGGCTGCCCGCCCCCGGCTCCGCACGGAACACCGTGGTCGCCTCATCCGAGGCCAGGTCGACGATGACGATCTCCCACGGGATCTCGGCGTCGGGCTGGGCGAAGAACGGAAGGCCCGGACCCGTGTCGGCCCACTGCCGCAGGAAGGCCAGGCGCGTTCCGTCGGGGCTCCAGGTCGGGCTTCCGTCGCGGGTCACCCCGGGGTCGACGTAGCGAAAGCCGCTCCCGTCCACCGCGGCGACCCCGACATAGGCATGGTCGCCGCGCGACGTGACGAAGGCGATCGTCGAGCCGTCGGGCGACCAGGTGAGCTGCCCGGCGCCGCTTCGGGGCCGGGCGATGGGCTGCGGGTCGCCCGTTTCGTCGTCCCCGCGTCCCGGCGGCGGCTCGCCCACGACGATGCGGCCGCCCCGGGTCCATGCCATGCGCGTGCCGTCGGGCGACGGTGTGCCCCAGTCGACCTCGACCGGCTCCCGGCTGCCGTCGGCGGTGACGTCGAAGCGCAGGGTCACGCGCTCTGCCCCGTCGACGTCTTGAGCCGGCGTCGGTGTCCAGCCCTCTCGGTTCGCCGCTCCTCCTCGCCGCACCACGAGGTACGACGCGTCGGGGGCCAGTTCGAGGCCCGTCAGCTCCTGGCCGTCGTCCTCGCTCCAGTCGCTGACCTGCACCGCCTGCCAGTCGGGTGACGCGGCCATCCAGACGTTCCGTGCGCCCCGGTCGTTCGAGATCCACGCGATGGCCTCCCGGTCACGGGCCGCGACCAGCCCGTCGGGAAACGGCGCCGACATCACGTCGTCCAGGGTGAAGCTCTGGCCGACAGCGACCGACGGGACGGCCATGACGGCCAGTCCGGCGACGGCGATCCCCCAGCGGGCGAAGCGTCGAAGAGGCGGGCGAGGGGACGAAGCGGGCATGACGGCCTCCGGGCGGGGTGAATCGATTGCCGCGCAACATGGTCCGCTCGCTTCGGGAAGGCCAATCCAACGGCCCGGCTGCCTCCCCTGGCTCGCGGCCGTCGCTTTCGTACCTTAGGCGGGTTCGTCTTCCACCGCTCTCCTGGCCATTCATGATTCGAGTCACCTTCCTCGGCACAGCCGCCGCGCGTCCCACGCCGGGGCGAAACGTGAGTGGACTCGCGGTTCAGCGAGAGGGCGAGGTCGTGCTCTTCGATTGCGGTGAGGGCACCCAGCGGCAGATGATGCGCTACGCCACGGGCTTCACGGTGTCGGCGATATTCATCACCCACATCCATGCCGACCATTTCCTGGGCGTCACGGGGCTCCTGCGAACGATGGGACTGCAGGGCCGCACGGACCCTCTCGCGATCTACGGCCCCCCGAAATCGGGTCGGATCCTGGAGCGGGCGGTGCACCTGGGCCTGGAGCGCGTCCCCTTCGAGGTCGATGTGCAGGAGGTCTCCGCAGGGGAACGGATCGCGCGCGACGGGTGGGGAATCGAGCCGTTCGATGTGACCCACGGTGTCCGGGCCGTCGGGTACGCCCTGCGCGAGGACGATCGACTCGGGCGCTTCGATGTCGACCTGGCGCGTGCCCTCGGCGTGCCCGAAGGCCCCGCCTTCGGGCGGCTCCATCGTGGTGAGACGGTCGAAGCGGCAGACGGGCGCATGGTCGGGCCCGACGAGGTGGTCGGCCCGGCTCGTCCAGGGCGCACCGTGGCCTATACGGGCGACACGCGGCCGACGAGCTCCGTGGTCGCGGCCGCGGAGGGTGCCGACCTTCTGATTCATGACGCGACCTTCCTGGCCGCCGACGCGGACCGCGCGCGCGACACCGGGCATGCGACGGCCGCCGAGGCCGCGGGAGTGGCGCGCGAGGCGGGGGTTGCCCGGTTGGTCCTGACGCACATCTCGGCGCGCTACTCCGAACTGGCCCACCTGCTCGAGGCCGAGGCGAGGGCTGTTTTTCCGGCCTCGGTCGCCGCCTACGACGGGCTCTGTATCGAGATTCCCTATCGCGGCGACGCCGGTGGGGACGGCGCGTGAGGCGCGCCGAGTCTCTCGGAGTCGTGGGCCTGGGGGTCATGGGTGGATCGTTGGCGCTCGCGTGGAAGCGGGCCATCGGCGGCACGGTGCTGGGCTACTCGCCCGACCCGGCCGAGGCCGACGAGGCGAAGGCGGCCGGAGCCGTCGACGGGGTGTGTGCTACGGTGGCCGAGTCGGCGGTCGGGGTCGATTGGTGGGTCATCGCCACTCCATTGGGCGCGCTCCGGGAGGTGTGGGCGTCTGTCGAGACGGCCCTGCCGGCTCGCGCCATGGACCTCGCCTCGCTCCAGGGCCCGGCCCTTCGGGTGGCCGCGGCGTGTGGTGCGGACGGAACGTCCGTGACCGCGCATCCGATGGTCGGGCGAGAGGGATCCGGCTTCCGCGCCGCGTCGGTCGATCTTTTCGACGGCGCACCGATCTGGTTGAGCGCTTCGAGCCAGGCCCCCGCCGCCCTCCGATCGGAGGCGGAGTCGTTCTGGCGGGGGCTCGGAGCGCGCCCGGCCTGGATCGAGGCGTCCACCCACGACGAGCGCATGGTGGGAGCGAGCCACCTTCCCCAGCTTGCGGCGAACGCGCTGGCGCGAGCGATGGCCCGCCGGGGCCTCACCCCCGACGATCTGGGACCGGGCGGACGCGACATGACGCGCCTGGCGGCGAGTTCGGCCGCGATGTGGAGGGATCTGCTCAGCGAATCGGGCGCCTCGGCCTCCGCGGCACTCGCCTCGTTGAGCGAGGAAATCGACGATTTGAGACGCATGCTCGACGACGGCGACCTCGACGCCCTCTCGGATCGAATGCGCGAAACCCGGCGATGGAGAACCCCGCGATGATCGTGAGAGTACCCGGCGACAAGTCGATCTCCCAGCGCGCGCTCCTCCTTGCGAGCCTGGCCGACGGAGAGAGTCGGCTTCGAGGCGTGCTGCCGTCGGCCGACCCCCGGTCGACCGCTTGCGCACTTCGCGACCTCGGGGTCGACATTCCCGATCTTCCCGACGACGGGAGTGAAATCCGGATTCGGGGAAGGGGACTGAGAGGGTTGAGCGCACCCCGGTCCACACTCGACCTCGGCAACAGCGGTACGGGCACCCGACTGCTTCTGGGGGTTCTCGCCGGGCAACCCTTCTCCTGTGTGATCGACGGCGATGAGTCGCTGCGGGGACGACCCATGGGGCGAGTCACGCGACCCCTGGGGGCGATGGGCGCTCGGTTCGAGTGGCTCGCGGCCGCCGATCGCCTGCCGTTGCGGGTCGATGGCGGGCCGCTGAGCGGACGCGAGTTCGACCTGCCCGTGGCCAGCGCCCAGGTCAAGAGCGCCATCCTGTTGGCGGGTCTGGTGGCCGGGGTGCCCGTCGGCCTCACGGAGCCGGGCGCCTCGCGCGATCATACCGAACGTATGCTGCGGGGCTGTGGCGTCTCCGTTCTGACCCACGTGCGCGGTCCGGGGCGCCGGATCGAACTCCGAGACCCGCCGGCGTCGCTCTCGCCGCTGGATCTGGACGTTCCCGGAGATCTTTCGTCGGCGGCGTTCGTGATCCTCGCGTGCGCGCTGGGTGTGACCCGGGGGCCCGTCACGATCGAGGGTGTGGGACTCAATCCGACTCGGGACGGGGTGCTGGCCCTCTTTCGGCGAATGGGGCTCGGCGTCGACGCGACGCTCGAGGGAGAGGCGGGGGGTGAGCCCGTGGGTCGTTTGCGGGTCACACCCGGGGCTCTCGAGGGCGTTGCGGTCGATGCCGCAGATGTGACGGCCGCCATCGACGAGGTCCCCGCGATCGCCGTGGCCGGGGTTCGCGCGCGGGGCTGGACCCGAATTCGCGGGGCGCGGGAGCTGCGGGTGAAGGAGACCGATCGGATTCACGCCCTCGTGGTCAATCTGAGGGCCCTCGGCGTCGAGGTGGTCGAGGTCGACGACGGCCTGGACGTACTGGGGACCGACGCTCCACTGAGCGGCCGCGTCGACGCCTTCGACGATCACCGCATCGCGATGGCCTTCGGAGTCCTTGGCGCACAGGACGGCAATCGAATCGAGGTGAACGGGCGGGGGGCGGTCGAAGTCAGCTTCCCGGGGTTCTGGACACTGCTCGGTCGACTCCGGGCCGACGGGCCGACCTCGGCTTCTGGGCAGCAGACGGTGGTCACCATCGATGGGCCGGCGGGGGCGGGGAAGTCGACCACCGCCCGGGAAGTCGCCCGCCGGTTGGGCTATCGCTACCTCGACTCCGGTGCCCTCTACCGGGCCCTGACCTACGCCCTCCTGGCGAAAGACGTCGCTCCGGAGAGGTGGCCCGACCTCGACGCGCAGGACCTGGACGGCCTCGGCATCGAGGTCGAGCCCGGCGACGGTACGCTGGTCCTGTCGTTCGAAGGTCGGGTCCTGGGGCCGGAACTTCGCACCGAGGCCGTCAATGGCCGGGTGTCTTCACTCGCGCGCCTACCCGCAGTCCGAGCGTGGCTCCTGCGCCACCAGCGGGCCCTCGGCGCGCACGGGCGCCTCGTCACCGATGGTCGCGACATGGGGACCGTCGTGTTCCCCGATGCCGGGACCAAGGTGTTTCTCGAAGCCGACCTCAACGAGCGCGCCAGGCGGCGTCTCCTGGAGCGGGGCAGCGAAGATCCCGACCCGCCCTTGATCCGACGGGAAGCGGACCGGCTCGCCGAGCGAGATCGCACCGATCGCACCCGCGAGGCGTCCCCGCTTCGGGCGGCCGAGGGGGCTGTCGTCCTCGACACGACCCGTCTCGACTTCGAGGCGCAGGTCGCGTCGGTCGTGGAACTCGCGCGCCGAAACGATCCGGCCACACGTTGACGGCCTGAAACACCCCCGATAGCTTATTCCTGCTGTGCCCCCGGCGTGGTGCCCGGGGGCTTCTTTGTCACTCTACCCGACCCTCCGCCCAACCATGGGCATGATGTACGGGGGCGGCCTTTCTCCCTTCGGGGAGCCGAGACCCATGACCGATTCCGACCGCGAAGAAACCCCTCCGGCCGTCGAGCCCGACGCCGAGACCCCTGCCGCCGATGACGTGGCACCTGAAGAGTCCGCCGCCGAAGCCGCGGCACCCGACGAGGCAGCTGCTGACGATGCGGCCGCCGACGAGGCTGTCGACGAGACTCCGGTGGAAGAGATTCCATTCGACGATGAGCCCATCGCACCCGAAGACGAATTCACGGCCGAGGAGTTGGAGGAAGAGGCCAGTGTGATCGTCGACGCTGCGACGGGCGAAGTCTCCGTGGAGACGGCGGCCGAGAAGGCCGAGCGCCTGGGTATCTCGATCGAGTTGGTGGTGGATCCGTACGGCGAGGAGTCGCTTGACGTCTCCCGGTCGGAGTTCGAGGCCCTTCTCGGCGAGTTCGGTCAGGACCTCCAGGACATCCGCGAGGGCGAGATCGTCAAGGCGCGCGTCCTGTCGGTGAGCGACTCGGCGGTCATCCTCGAGTTCGGCTTCAAGTCGGAGGGTTCGGTCAACCTCGACGAATTCAAAGAGGCCCCGGTCGAGGGTGAAGAAGTCGAGGTCCTCCTGGAGCACCTCGAAGACGACGACGGCATCGTCGTGCTCTCGAAGAAGAAGGCCGACTTCCTGCGGGTCTGGGAGAAGATCAAGGAAGCCCACGAGGCCGATCGTCCCGTCAAGGGAACGCTCGTGCGCAAGATCAAGGGCGGAGTCACCGTCGACATCATGGGCGTCGATGCCTTCCTGCCTGGATCGCAGATCGCGCTTCGCCGGGTTCCGAACATCGAAGACCTCATCGGCGAGGTCTACAACTTCAAGATCATCAAGCTCAACAAGCGCCGCCGGAACATCGTGGTGTCGCGCCGCGTGATCCTCGAGGGCGAGCGCGAGAAGAAGCGGAAGACCCTGGTCAAGGAGCTGTTGGTCGGCCAGGTGCGCGAGGGCACGGTCAAGAACATCACCGACTTCGGCGCCTTCATCGACCTGGGTGGTCTCGACGGACTGCTGCACATCACCGACATGTCGTGGGGCCGCGTTGGGCACCCGTCCGAGGTGGTCGAGATCGGTTCCGAGCTCGACATCAAGGTGCTCGACATCGATTGGGACCGGGAGCGGATCAGCCTGGGCCTCAAGCAGCTCCTGCCCTATCCGTGGACGGACATCGACAAGAAGTACCCGGTCGGATCGCGTGTGCGCGGCAAGGTGGTCTCGATCACCAACTACGGGGCCTTCGTGGAGCTTCAGAAGGGCGTCGAGGGGCTGGTTCACATCTCCGAGATGTCGTGGACCCGCAACGTGCGTCACCCCTCGAAGCTCGTGGCCATCGGCGACGAGATCGAAGCGGTGGTCCTCAAGGTCGATCCGAACGACGAGAAGATCTCGCTCGGCATGAAGCAGATCGAGGAGGATCCGTGGCTCGGACTGCCGGTCAAGTACCCCACCGGCACCGTCCTCAATGGCGTGGTTCGCAATCTGACGTCGTTCGGTGCGTTCGTTGAGATCGAGCCGGGCATCGACGGACTGGTCCACGTGTCCGACATGTCGTGGACGAAGCGGGTCGAGCACCCGTCCGAGATCGTACAGAAGGGCGACGAAATCGAGATCATGGTCCTCGACGTCGACGCCGAGAACAAGCGGATCAGCCTCGGACTCAAGCAGATCCAGGACGATCCATGGCCGTCGATCTCCGACCGCTTCACGCCCGGAGTTGAACTGGAGGGCACGGTGGTTCGCGTCCAGGACAAGGGTGTCGTGGTCGACCTCGGTGATGACATCGAGGGCTTCGTCCCCGGCTCCCACGCTGGGATCAACGATGCCGACCGTCTGAACGAGTACTATCGTGGTGGAGACCCGGTGTCGCTCCGGGTAATCGAGTCCGACGCGGCGAACCGCCGCATCGTTCTCGAGGTGCTCGAGGTGCCGGAGCACAAGCCGGTCGTGATCGAGGAAGACGAGTACGAGGACGGCGAGGCCGACGAGTACTCGGATGACGACGACGCCATCGATGCCGCCGACGACGGGGACGACGATGATGGTGACGACGACGCCGACGACGACGCCGACGACGACGACGCCGATGATGGTGACGCCGCCGACGACGACGACGCGGATGACGACGACGACGCCGACGATGGTGACGACGACGCTGACGATGCCGAGGACGACGATTCCGGCGAGGATGACGAGGACGACGATTCCGGCGAGGATGACGAGGACGAGGAGAAGCCGGACGACGCGTGACGTCGGCCGGATCCTCGCTTCAGACTCGTCGGTGACGAGGTTTCCTTCGCCCGGGCACGTTCGTACGTGCCCGGGCGAAGTGACGAACAGGGGCCGCCCATGCTCCAGGAGTGGATGAACGTGAATCGACGGAGATCGAGCCGATCGCGCGCCTGGATCACCCCCTGGCTGGCGCTGACGGTGTTGTTTTCAGGCGCGTGCGCGTCCGGCGCACCCGAGCCCGGTGTCGTCTCCGGTGAACCCCGCCCGGTCACACTGGCGCCGGGTCGTCTGTCGCAAGAGGCGGAGACCGAGGCGGCAGCCCTTCTCGACCAGGCCCGACGAGCCGTGTCGGAGGGCCGACTCGACGAGGCTCGTGTGGCCGCCTCGCGGGTCGTGGAGGAGCTTCCGGGAGCGGTGGTGTCGGTCGACGCCTTGCTCGTGTTGGCCCAGGCGGAGGCGGCGGCCGGTGAGGTCGAGTCGGCCACGCTGCACGCCGAGCGTCTCGGCAGGGTTCTTCCGCCCGGCGATCCGCGACAGACCCTGGGCGCCACGATCAGGGCGCAGGCCCTCGAGGCCGACGGACGCTCGGCGGAGGCGGTCCGGGTGCTGTTGGAGCTTCCCCCCGAACTGGCGCCAGACGGCGGGGCCGCCGATGAGTTGATTCGCGCGGTCGCGGCGCGACTCGATCGTGACGCTCTGGGTCGGATTCTTCAGGCGGCTCCCCTCGGGAGCCCACTCTCTCCGCCCGTTATGCTCGCCTATGCCGCACGCCTCCGGCTCGCCGGGCAGGCTGAGGCCGCGCAGCGGTTCGCCTCGGCGGCCCTCGAGGCCGGCGCGACGGGCAACGACGCCGAGGTGGCACAGGCTCTCCTCGATGGGGGCGCACTTCCCGGCCAGGCACGAGGCCGGATCGCCCTGGTGCTTCCGCTCACCGGGTCACCCCTGCTTCGCGACCTGGCCGGTCAAATTCGGGAGGGGGTCGAGGCGGCACTCTCGATCTCGAGCCTCTCCGATGCCATCGACCTCGAGGTGCTGGATGACCAGGGCGATGCGGGGCGCGCCGCCCAATTGGTGGCTGGCGCCCTGGAGAACGGCGTCGACGCCGTCGTCGGCCCCGTGCAGGACCAGGGGCTCATGGCCGCCGCCCAGGCACGGTCGGGGCTGGTCCCGATGGTGTCTCCCACAGTGTACGAACTGCCCCCGGACCAGCCGGCGGTCTATTCCCTCGCCTCGGTCGATCCGGGTGCCCCCCTCGCCCTCGCGGAGTGGGCCGCGGCGGCGGGCCTTCGGCAGGTAGTCGTCCTGGCGCCGTCGGTCGGTCCCTCGGCCGAGGAGGGGCGGATCTTCACCGAGGCGTTCCAGTCGCTCGGGGGCTCCGTCTTGCGCAGTTTGTCGTACGACCCGGGTGCGACCTTCTTCCAGACGCAGATGCGTGCGGTGCAGGGCCTCCGGCCCGAGGCACTGGTCCTTCCGGTCCCGGTCGAGGACGTGCAGGCGCTGGCCTCGCAGGCCGCGTTCTATGCCCTCGACACCCTCGGGATCCGACTTCTCGGAACGAGTGCGTGGGGAGATCCGGGTGTGCGAGCCTCGGTGAGCACTCGCTACACCGACGGCGTGGTGACTGCGACCCCCAGGGTGGCGGGCCTCGACGGGGGCTATCAACGATTTGTCGAGGCCTACGAGAGTCGGTTTCAGCGAACGCTCACCGACCCCGCCGCGGTCGCGGTCGGCTTCGACGCGGCTTCGCTCGTCCTCCGCGCACTCGAGAGTGGGGCGCGGGGAGGCGCAGCCACAGCGGCCGCCCTCGAAGAGATCGAGAGCTTCCCTGGTGCGACGGGAACGATCTCGATCCAGGACGGTCGCGTGTTGCGCGAGCACGACGTGCTCTGCGTCGAGAATGCGGGGTTGGTTCGTCTCCCGGAGGGCACCCGTCCGGAGCCCGTCTACCGGCCCTACACGCCCGACCCCGCGACCGGACTGGTCCCCGAAGGACCAGGGCGGCCGGCCGGATTCCGCTGCACTTCTGCGCCACTGGGAGCGTCACGATGACTCTCCCCGACTTTTCGCTGTTTGGAGCGCGTTGATGACGATGAACGAAAAGCTGGCCTATCTCGCCGAGATGCGTCGGAAGTCGGAACTGGGCGGTGGTGAGGCACGGGTCGCCGCTCAACGCGCGCGGGGCAAACTCACGGCGAGGGAGCGAATCGATCTTCTTCTCGACGAGGGGTCGTTCGTCGAGCTCGATCGCTTCGTCACGCACAGGTCGCGCGACTTCGGGCTGGAAAAGAAGGAGTTCCTGGGCGATGGCGTCGTCACGGGGTATGGAACGGTGCACGGTCGACTCGTCTACACGTTCAGCCAGGACTTTACGGTGCTGGGTGGCTCCCTCTCGGAGACGCACGCCGAGAAGATCGTCAAGCTCCAGGACCTCGCGCTCAAGAACGGAGCCCCGTTGATCGGCCTGAACGACTCGGGCGGCGCCCGCATTCAGGAGGGCGTGGTCTCGCTCGGCGGGTACGCCGACATCTTCCTGCGCAACACGCTCGCGAGTGGCGTGATCCCCCAGGTGTCGGTGATCCTCGGACCCTGCGCGGGCGGAGCGGTCTATTCCCCGGCGATCACCGACTTCGTGTATATGGTGCGGGGATCGAGCTACATGTTCGTGACGGGCCCGAACGTGGTGAAGACGGTCACCCACGAAGACATCGACATGGAGGGCCTCGGGGGCGCCGATGTGCATGCCTCCAGGAGTGGAGTGGCACACTTCGCCCACGACTCCGAACCGGAGTCGCTCGCCGCGGTGCGTGAACTGATGCGCTACCTCCCTCAGAACAACACGGAAGTGCCCCCCGCAGGTACATCCGACGATCCCCACGATCGCCAGGACGAGCGGCTCCTCGAGATCGTCCCCGACAACCCCAACAAGCCGTACGACATGCGCGACGTGATTCGCGCCGTCGTCGACGACGGACGCTTCGTTGAGGTTCATGCCGACTTCGCGGCGAATCTCCTGGTGGGCTTCGCGCACGTCGGCAACCACGCGGTCGGCATCGTCGCGAACCAGCCAGCCGTACTCGCGGGCGTTCTGGACATCGATTCGTCCGACAAGGGCGCGCGCTTCGTTCGGTTCTGTGACGCCTTCAACATTCCCCTCGTCGTGCTCGAAGACGTGCCGGGCTTTCTCCCGGGTGTCGCGCAGGAGCATGGGGGCATCATTCGGCACGGCGCGAAGCTCCTGTACGCGTTTGCCGAGGCCACGGTGCCCAAGATCACGATCATCACCCGCAAAGCCTACGGGGGGGCCTACGACGTGATGAACTCGAAACACATTCGGGGTGACTTGAACCTCGCCTGGCCCACCGCCGAGATCGCGGTCATGGGTCCCAAAGGGGCGGTCGAAATTCTCTTCCGAAAGGAAATCGCGGCCGCGGCCGATCCTCAGGCGGCCACCGATGCACGCATCGAGGAATACCGGGAGACGCTGGCCCACCCGTATATCGCTGCGGCTCGGGGTTTCGTGGACGACGTGATCGACCCGCGGGAGACGCGCCCTCGCCTCGTGTCGGCGCTCGATATGCTCCGCAACAAGCGCGATTCCAACCCCGTCCGGAAGCACGGCAACATTCCCCTCTAGTAGGCTCTAGAGCCGCGCGGGCGACCCCCGACGGGGCAACCCCCGACCGGGGCCATCGCATCCCATCGTGTGAAGGGCCCGAACGACGGGGTCCCGCACACTTCGATCTGGATGGGTGGCTACGATGCGACGGTATACACTTCGCGGATGGGGTAGGGTGAACTGGTTGGCCGGAGCGGTTGGAGCCGGCGTTGCCGTGCTGATGTCGACGGCTCCGGCTGCTGGTCAGGACCCCGACGACTGCCAGTGCGTGGACCGGGACGGGAACCGTGTGGAGGAGTGCGTGTGCCTGACGACACCGTCGACGCGCATGTTCAGTATTGCGTCCTTTGCCCGGCGGTCGGTCATCGGCGTCACGATCGACTACGAACAGGGTCACGAGATCGACGGCGAGGGCGCCGTCATTCGCGAGGTGCAGGCCGACAGCCCCGCCGAGCGGGCTGCGCTCCAGGCCGGAGACATCATCGTCCGGGTCGACGGTCGGAGTGTCTTCGATCCCCTCGACCGCGCGCAGGAACGGCTGCTCTCCGAGGATCAGTCGGTGCCGGTGCAGCGGTTCGTGCGGCTGGTCGGAGCCCTCGAGCCCGGCGAGCCGGTCGAACTCGAGTACATTCGGGATGGGCGCCGCCGCACCACCACACTCGTTCCCGATGAGGCCTCCCCGTTCCCCGGGCTCACCATGTTCGGCGATGGCGTCGGCGACATGCGCTTCGGGTTCGATACCGACGAATTCGCGGCTGGTATGGATGAGTTGCGGGGGCGACTGGAGGGGGAGGGTTGGATCACCGAGGGTCCCGGCGTCTTCCGTTTCGAAGGGCCGGGCCGAGAGGGTCAGGTACGGATCCTGGGTGGCGACAACTTCGACGGTGAACCGTTCGCACTGCGCTTTCAGTCCGAGCCCTGCATGAACGCCTCGTCCGGACAGGGCAGGGCGTGGGTGTTCGCGGGGGGCAACTGCTTCGACGGGGCCGAGTTCATCGAGCTCAACGAGGGCCTCGCGGAGTACTTCGGGACCGACGAGGGCGTGCTGGTCTCGGAGGTCGCGGAGGAGTCCTCACTCGGACTGCGAGCGGGCGACGTTCTCATGGCCATCGACGGACGCGAGGTGCGATCGCCCGAACACGCGCTTCGGATCCTCGGGTCGTACGAAGCCGAGGAAGAGGTGCGGCTGCGAGTGATGCGGAAGGGCTCGGAGACCGAGGTGCTCGGCCGGCGTCGGTAGATCTCGGCGAAGTCCCCCCGAGCGGTGGCACCCGGCTCCCGGGCCGACTAGACTTCCGGGTCGTTTCCGCCTCCACTCGGGCCGAGCTGATGCCCCTTTTCAAAAAGATACTGGTTGCGAACCGCGGCGAGATCGCGGTTCGCATCATTCGTGCTTGCCGCGAACTCGGCATTCGTGCCGTGGCCGTGTATTCCGAGCCCGACGCCGACGCCCTCCATGTGCAGCTTGCCGACGAGGCGGTACTTCTCGGGCCCGCCCCCTCGGCCGAGAGCTACCTGAAGATCGATCGTATTCTCGACGCCGCGCGTGCGACGGGTGCGGAGGCGATCCATCCGGGATACGGCTTCCTGGCCGAACGGGCGGCGTTTGCCGACGCCGTCGAGGAGGCCGGGTTCGTTTTTCTCGGTCCGCCGGGCGACACGATTCGGGCGATGGGCGACAAGACCGAAGCGCGCCGGAGGATGCAGGCCGCGGGCGTGCCGATCGTTCCGGGCCTCGTGGACCCCCTGGTCGATGCCGCCGCGGCCGTCGAGGCCGCCGAGGCGATGGGGTACCCCGTACTGCTCAAGGCCGCGGCGGGCGGGGGCGGCAAGGGAATGCGGGTGGTCGAAGACTCCGAGGCGCTCCCCCGCGCGTTCGAGGCGGCAGGCCGCGAGGCGCTCGCGGCGTTCGGCGACGGGGCGGTCTACCTCGAACGCTACCTGGCCCGCCCGCGTCACATCGAGATCCAGGTGCTGGGCGATACGCACGGCCATGTGGTCCACCTGCACGAACGCGAGTGCAGTGTGCAGCGGCGCCATCAGAAGTTGATCGAGGAGGCTCCGTCGGCCGTGCTGAGCCCTGAGGAACGGGCGGCCATGGGAGCCGCCGCCGTCCGGGCCGCCGAAACGGTGGCGTATCGGGGGGCCGGAACGGTCGAGTTTCTCTATCAGGACGGGGAGTTCTTCTTCCTGGAGATGAACACTCGGATCCAGGTGGAGCACCCGGTCACGGAGTTGATCACGGGGATCGATCTGGTGCAGTGGCAGATTCGGGTCGCAGCGGGCGAACCGCTGGCTTTCGAACAGAAGGACATCGCCCTCGCGGGGCATTCCATCGAGTGTCGCATCACCGCTGAGGATCCCTTCCACGGGTTCCTTCCGGCGACCGGCACGGTCGACCAGTTCGAGATTCCCTCGGGCCCGGGGGTGCGCTGGGACGGGGGAATCGCGCACGGATCGGAGGTGGGCCTGAACTATGATCCCCTCCTCGGTAAACTCGTCGTGCATGCCGAATCGCGAGACGCGGCCCTGGACCGACTGGAACGGGCGCTCGACGAACTCGTGATTCACGGGGTCGAGACCTGCCTGCCCTTTCATCGGCGCCTCGTGAGAGACCCCGACTTTCGATCCGGCGATCTCACGATCCGTTTCCTGGAGGAGCATGCAGAGCTGCTCGAGCCGGGGCCGGAGGGTGGGGCCGACCTCCGGGTGGCGGCGATCGCAGCGGCACTTCTCGAAGACCGGTACCGGGCCGCCCGTAGCACACCGCGGATCGGCGCAGGGTCGTCGTCGGGCGCGCTTCCGGCCTGGCGTGCGTCCGGCTGGCCCTGGAATCGACCGCTCTGAGGACCGCACCGTGTTGTTGACGATCGAGAGTATCGCCGCCGGCGGCGACGGCGTCGCGCATGCGAGCGATGGTCGCGTGGTTTTCGTGCCGGGGTCGGCGCCCGGCGACCAGGTGCGCGTGTCGGTGGCCCGGGACGGGGGTCGCTGGCTGAGGGGCACGGTCGACGAAATCGTGGTCGCCTCTCCCCAACGGCGGGTCGCACCGTGCCCGTTGGTCGAGCGCTGCGGCGGGTGTCCGCTTCAACACCTTCAGTACCCGAGTCAGCTCGCCGCGAAGAGCCGAATCATCGGCGACGCCCTCCGTCGCATCGGCGGCTTCGACGTCGACGACCCGCCCGTCGAACCGGCGCCCGAGGAGTTCGGGTATCGCAGCGTGGTGTCGTTCACGCTGAAACGGCTTCCGGGCGGACGGGTGTTGGCGGGATTCCACGAACGCGGCAGTCCGGGGCGAATCGTCGATGTGCACACGGAATGCCTGCTCCCCGAGGCCCGCGTCGGGTCGGTCTGGGGGGCGTTGAGGGGTCGTTGGGGCGAGCGGGCGCGCCGCCTGCCGCCGGGGCGCGAACTGCGCCTGACCCTTCGAGGGGTCGGCGATGGGGCCGTATTGTTCGCAGACGGGGGACTCCCGGGGGGTGACGCGGCGGGTCTGGTGGCCGAAGTCGCGGGCCTCCGCGCGATCTGGCATCGTCCGGAGGGGAGCGATTGGCGCTGCCTCGCCGGCGAGTCGGCTCTCTTCGTCGAGGCTTTCTCCGAGCGCGTGCGCGTGGCCCCCGGCGCCTTCACCCAGATCAATCGGGCGGTGGCCGACTCTCTTCGGAACGCGGTGTTGCGCGAGATCGGCCCGGCACAGGGGATTCGCGTCATCGATGCCTTTTGTGGGACCGCGGTGCACGGCCGTCGCCTGGCGCGAGACGGGGCGAGCGTCGTCGGCCTCGAACTCGATCCCCATGCGGTCCGTGCGGCGCGAGAAGAGGCCCCGGAGTCGTTCACGGTGGTCGAAGGAAAGGTCGTAGAGACCCTCCGGGAGGTTTTGCCCGCGCAGAGGGTCATTCTCAACCCCCCGCGGCGGGGGCTCGACCCCCAGGTCGCGGAGATCCTTCGGCAGTCCCCCGTTGAACGAGTGATCTACGTGAGCTGTGACCCCGCCACGCTCGCCCGCGACCTGGCTCGCCTGGGTTCCGGCTATGCGATTCGGCAGGTCCAGGCGTTCGACCTCTTCCCCCAGACGTCCCATGTCGAGACCGTGGTCACTCTGGATTCCTCCACTCGATCGATGAACGAATGATGCGCTACGCGTTGACCCTGAACGACGAGACTCTCGAAGCCGAAACGTGCGACGACGGTTTGACGCTGGACGGCGTCGACGTCGAGGCCCGCATCTCACGCGTGGCGGGCACGCCGGTGCACCTTCTTCGTGTGGGCGCCGCGGTGCATCGGGTACACGCGGTCCGCTCCGAGGGGGGCGTCTGGTCGATGAGCGTCGACGGGCGTCCGATCGATGTCGAAGTGATCGACGAGCGCACGCGGCGGCTCCGCGACATGACCCGGGCGGCCGCCGGCCCCGAAGGGCCACGGCCGCTCAAGGCGCCGATGCCGGGTCTCGTTCTCAAGGTCGAGGTCGAGGAGGGCGATGCCGTCGAGCCGGGGCAGGGGTTGGTGATCGTCGAAGCCATGAAGATGGAAAACGAACTCAAGGCCCAGGTCGAAGCACGCGTGACCCGGATTCTCGTGGCGGCGGGGGAAACCGTGGAGAAGGATCAGGTCTTGATGGAACTCGGCCCGCTCGACGACGGAGAGGACGAATGAGCGGCGACGCACCGGACGAACGCGTGACCGACTCCGGCATTCCGGTCGCGGCCGTCTACGGCCCCGAGAGTGCACCCGCGAATCCGAGGGAGACCGTCGGCAGGCCGGGCAAGTGGCCCTTCACGAGAGGGGTCTACCCGACGATGTATCGGGGACGCCTGTGGACGATGCGGCAGTACGCCGGCTTCGGCACCGCCGAGGAGACGAACCGCCGCTACCACTACCTGCTGGAGCGCGGGCAGACGGGCCTGAGCGTAGCCTTCGACCTCCCGACTCAGATGGGGTACGACGCGGACCACGCGATGGCCCAGGGCGAGGTCGGACGCGTTGGCGTCGCGATCTCGTCGCTCGACGACATGCTCGCGCTCTTCGACGGGATCCGGCTCGACCAGGTCTCCACCTCGATGACCATCAACGCCACGGCGCCGATTCTCCTGGCGTTGTACCTCGCGGTCGCCGACGAGCAGGGCGTGCCGTGGAGTCAGCTTCGCGGCACCGTGCAGAACGACGTCCTGAAGGAGTACATCGCCCGGGGCACCTACATCTTCCCCGTGGAGTCGTCGCTCCGGCTGGTGTCCGACCTGATGGCGTTCTGCGCGGCCGAGGTGCCCAGCTGGAATACGATCTCGATCTCGGGCTACCACATTCGCGAGGCGGGCTCGACGGCGCCGCAGGAGGTGGCTTTCACCTTCGCCAACGGCCTGGAGTACGTGGAGCGCGCCCTGGCGGCCGGGATTGCCCTGACCGACTTCGCCCCGCGGCTCTCGTTCTTCTTCGCCGCGCACAACGATTTTCTTGAAGAGGTGGCCAAGTTCCGGGCCGCCCGGCGCCTGTGGGCGAGGTTGATGCGGGAGCGGTACGACGCGCCCGACGACTCCTGCAGGCTTCGCTTCCACACCCAGACCGGCGGCTCGACGCTCACGGCCCAGCAGCCCCTCAACAATGTGGTGCGGGTCACGGTCCAGGCCCTGTCGGCGGTGCTGGGTGGCACGCAGTCCTTGCACACGAACGGGTTCGACGAAGCGCTGGCGCTCCCCACCGAGGCATCGGCCACCCTGGCGCTTCGCACGCAGCAGGTGATCGCCGAGGAATCCGGCGTCGCTCGCACGGTGGATCCCCTGGCGGGCAGTTGGTATGTGGAACACCTCACCGACGAGATCGAGGCCCGGGCCCGCACCTATCTCGAACGCATCGACGAGATGGGCGGGGCCGCGCGGGCCGTCGAATACATGCAGGAGGAGATTCACCAAGCGGCCTATCGCCACCAGCTCGATGTGGAAGCGGGCACCCGAACCGTCGTCGGTTTGAACGCGTATCAGGAAGACGATCGGGCCGCACCGGCGCCGCAGCCCGACTATTCCGCGCTCGAGGCCCGCCAGCGCGCGAGCCTCGCCGAGGTGAAGTCGAGCCGAGACGCGGCGCAGGTGAGGGCGGTGCTCGACGACGTCGTCGACGCGGCTCGAAGCGGTGAAAACCTGATGCCCCGCCTGGTGCGGGCGGTGAAGGCGCGGGCGACGCTGGGCGAGATCAGCGATGCCCTTCGAGGGGAGTGGGGAACCTTCGACCACGCCTGACCATGGCTCCGCTCCCGTCGTCCCCGGCGATGAGCTAACTTTCCTGGCTGCGTCCCGTCAGACTGAGATCGACAATGCCCACCTATGAGTATCGGTGCCCGGACGGGCACGAGTTCGACCTGTTCCAGCGGATGTCCGACGAGCCCGGAGCCGACTGTCCCGAATGCGGAAAACCGGCGGAGCGCCTGCTCTCTGCCGGCGGGGGACTGCTCTTCAAAGGCGAGGGCTTCTACATCACCGACTACCGGTCGGCCGAATACAAGAAGAAGGCGCAGGCCGAGACCGGGGGTGCCACCTCCAGTGGCGGCGCCGAGAAGACCGTCCCGAAGGACTCCGGCGGGGCGGCTTCGAGCAGCTCGACTCCCAAGCCCTCGGGCGACTGACCCCGTGGCCGACGAACGGATTCGTGCGCAACTCACGGAGGTTTTGAAGGCCCTCGGCGTCGATGACCCCGAGGTGCACCTCGAGCGTCCCCGCGACCCCGAGCACGGGGAATGGGCCACCAATGTGGCCCTCACGCTGGCGGGGCGGCTCCGACGCGCGCCGCGGCACATCGCCGAAGACATTCGGAGTCGGCTCGATCTCGATGCGGCCGGAGTCACCGCCGTCGAGGTCGCGGGACCCGGCTTCTTGAACTTCCGCCTCTCCGACGGCGCCGTCGCGAGCGTCCTGGTCGACATTCTCGAGGCCGACGCCGCGTGGGGTCGCTCCGACGAGGGTGAGCGGCGGCCGATCATCGTCGAGTGGGTCTCGGCCAACCCGACCGGCCCCCTCCACGCGGGGCACGGCCGCCAGGCCGCCCTGGGCGACGGGATCTGCACGCTCCTGTCGTGGACCGGCTGGAGCGTCTATCGGGAGTTCTACTACAACGACTCCGGAAAGCAGATGGAGCGGCTCGCAGAGTCGGTGTGGGCCCGCTACCAGGAGGCCCTGGGCGAGGCGGCCGAGATTCCCGACGGCGGCTACCAGGGCGAGTACATCGCCGACGTCGCGGCGGCGTTCCGCGAAGCGCACGGAGACGGCTTCAAGGGAGACCGCACACCCGAGGCCCTCGCCGCCATGCAGCGCTTCGCCGTCGCCGCGCTCCGCGAAGTCCAGGACCGGGACCTCAACGAATTCGGCGTTCGCTTCGACAACCACTACCTCGAGTCGTCGTTGTATGTGGAGGGCCGGGTCGACGCGACCGCCGACCGGCTTCGCGAGACGGGCCTCGTCTACGAACACGAGGGAGCCACCTGGCTGCGCACGACCGATTTCGGCGACGACAAAGACCGGGTCATGCTCCGGGGTGACGGCACGCCCACCTATTTCCTTCCCGATGTGGCCTATCACCTGGCCAAATGGGAGAGGGGCTTTCACCACGCGATCAACGTGCAGGGGTCGGACCATCACGGGACGGTCGCGCGGGTGCGAGCGGGTCTGAGGGCCCTGGGCCTTCCGGAGGGGTATCCCGAATACGTGCTCCATCAGATGGTGCGGGTCGAGCGAGACGGGCACGAGGTGAAGTTCTCGAAGCGCGCCGGCTCCTACACGACACTTCGCGACCTCCTCGAGGAGGTGGGCGTCGACGTCACGCGGTACTTTTTCCTGATGCGGAAGCCCGAAGGCCATCTCGTGTTCGATCTCGATGTGGCCCTCGACCACTCCGACAAGAACCCGGTCTTCAAGATTCAGTACGCGCACGCTCGCATGCACTCCATCTTTGCGAAGGCGGGCGTGGACGCCGGAGCGATCCGGGCCGACGGCGCCGATCTCGAGGGGCTGTCGGACGAGCACGAGAGGGAACTGATCAAGCGGCTCTCGGAGTTTCCCGAGACGGTGGCGCGCGCGGCGCAGGCCCGGGCTCCCCACGTATTGTGCGACTACCTCGAACAGACGGCCGGAGCGGTCAACGCATGGTATCATGCGGGCAACCCGAGCCGGAATCCGGGGCTGGCCGTGCTCGTCGACGAGCCGGGGCTGCGTGCCGCCCGCCTCGTTCTCGCGCGGGCCGTGCTCATCGTGCTTCGCAACGGCCTGACGCTGCTCGGACTATCCGCCCCGACCCGCATGCAGCGGTCGGACGACGAAATCTAAACCTCGAATTCCATGTCCATTCTGGTCGTAGGTAGTGTCGCCCTCGACACCGTCGAGACTCCGTTCGGTTCGGCCGAACGGGTGCTCGGCGGATCCGCCAACTTCTTCGCGGCGGCCGCTTCGGTCTTTCCGCGAACGGGAGTACAGGTGGTCGGAGTCGTCGGTGACGATTATCCGATGGACCAGCTGGCGTTCCTCGCCGATCGAGGCGTCGATCTGTCGGGGATCGAGCGGGCGGCCGGGGAGAGCTTCTTCTGGCAGGGCCGCTACCACTACGACTTGAACTCCCGCGATACACTGGAGACCCGGCTCGGCGTGTTCGCCGATTTCGAGCCGCGCATTCCCGAAGCGTTCCGATCGGCCCGGCGGGTGTTTCTCGGCAATATCGACCCCACCTTGCAACTCAGCGTGCTCGACCAGGTGCACGACCCGGAACTCGTCGTGTGCGATACCATGAATTTCTGGATCGAGGGCTCTCGTGAGGCCCTCGAGCGGTTGTTGCCGCGGGTCGACGTGCTCATGGTCAACGACGGCGAGGCCCGGCAATTGGCAAATGAGCCGAATCTTCTTCGCGCTGCGCGCTGGATCCAGGATCGCGGACCCCGCTGGGTGGTGATCAAGAAGGGGGAACACGGGGCCGTTCTCCATGATGCCGACCGCATCTTCTTCGTGCCGGGCTTCCCGTTGGAGTCGGTCTTCGACCCCACCGGGGCGGGCGATGCCTTCGCGGGTGGGTTTCTCGGATACCTCGCCAGCGTCGATTCGAATGACCCGGCAGAACTCCGGCGCGCGATGGTGTATGGTTCGGCAACCGGCTCGTTCGCGGTCGAGGCCTTCAGTATCGATCGCTTCCACACGCTGACGCCGCTGGAGATCGCCAACCGCGTGGAGGACTTTCGCCAGATGACCTTCTTCGAACACGACGTGAGCAAGATTCATGGCTGATGGGGGCTGGAGCTATCGCGATGCCGGTGTCGACCTGGATGCTGCGGAGCGGGCCAAGGAGGGACTGAAGGCCCTGGTCGCGAGCACCCGCGACGCCAACACGCTGTCGGGTGTGGGTTCGTTCGGGGGGCTCTATGCCGTGCCCGGAGACGTCGACGCCCCCGTGCTCGTGTCGAGCGCCGACGGTGTGGGCACCAAGCTCAAGGTGGCGTTCCTCGCGGGCCGCCACGACACGGTCGGTCAGTGCCTTGTGAACCACTGCGTCAACGACATCCTGGTTCAGGGGGCGCGTCCGCTCTTCTTTCTCGACTATCTCGCGACCGGCGAAATGGACGAGGCCGTCGTGGCCTCGGTGGTCGAGGGTGTGGCGACGGCGTGCAGGGAAAACCGGTGCGCCCTTCTGGGTGGTGAGACGGCGCAGATGCCCGACTTCTACGCGGCCGAGGAGTACGACCTCGCGGGCTTCATCGTCGGTGTCGTCGAGCGGGCTCGTGTGCTCGACGGCTCCGCGATCCGTCAGGGAGACCGGCTCATCGGGTTGTCGTCGAGTGGGTTGCACACGAACGGCTACACACTCGCTCGACGCATCGTGTTCGATCATATGGGACTGCGGATCGACGACGGTTTTCCGGAACTGGACCGGTCGGTCGGCGACGTTCTCCTCGACGTGCACCGCAGCTATCTGCCCCCCCTCTGGCCCCTGCTCGAAGACGGAATGTTGAACGGCCTGGCCCACATCACGGGTGGTGGGATTCCGGGCAACCTTCCGCGGATTCTCCCCGAAGGCCTCGGGGCCGCGGTCGACCGCGGGGCCTGGGCTCCGCCCCCCTTGTTCCGCGTGCTCCAGCGGGCCGGCGGCGTGGATCGCGACGAGATGTACCGCGTGTTCAACATGGGCATCGGCATGGTCGCCGTGGTGTCGGAGGAACGCTCCGAAGCGGTGCTGACGCGGCTCGCCGCGGCTGGGGAACACCCGGTCGTGCTCGGCGAGATCGTGCCCGGGACGGGCGTCACGTGGACCGACTGACGGCTTTGCGTCTCCCATCGGGATTCCCGGCCCTCGGGGCCGCCACGCTGGCTCTGTGCCTGGTCGCGTTCCCGGCCGAGGCACAGTCTGATCGGGAGGGCCTCCGGTCCGTATGTGAGGCCGGCGGAAGGGCTTCGCTGGCGTGCGTCGAGGGTGTGCTGGGAGTCGAGGCCCTCGTCGGGGGGCTGGGCACGGCCTTCAGCCTGGGGAGCGAGTTCCCGGGGTCGGCGTCGACGCTCGGACGCCGATACGGAACGACGCCCCGCGTGGCCACGAGTCTTCGGCTCGGGATCGCCGACGTGGCGTATCCGGGAATCGGCGGGTCGGGGAAGGGCGCTTCGTCCTGGATTCCCTCGCTCGAGGGAGCGGTGGCGGTCGGCGTCTTCGACGGCTTCCGTCCTCGCCCGACCGTGGGTGGGGTTCTCGCGGTCGACCTGATGGCCACGGCGGGCATGGCCTTCCTTCCGGAGGGGGGAGGCTTCGGCGGCGCGCAGGCGGCGTTCGGCTATGGGCTTCGCCTCGGGCTGGTGCGCGAGTCGTTCAGCTTGCCGGGCCTCACGGTCAGCTTGGTTCGTCGCCACGGCGGTGGGGTCGAATGGAACGGCGTCGGTGGGCGCCAGCCCGACGCGGTGCGTCTCGACGGCGTCACCAACACATCGATCCGGGCGGTGGTGGGACGTGAGTTCCGGGCCCTCGGGATTCAGGCCGGGGTCGGGTGGGACGGGGCCTCCGCCGACGGTGTCTTTACTCCCACCGGCGCGACTTCCGTTGCGTTCGACGCCTATGAGGCCGACCGCCGGCTCTTCTTCGGCGGGGTCACCGCGACCTGGTTGGTCGTGCAGTTCCACGGTGAATTGGCGTACGCGGGGGGATTCGACGCCGCACCCGAGGGTGCGGAGACCGGCTACGATCCGTCGGCGGGAAGCCTGATGGCGTCGTTGGCGTTTCGGCTCCTCTTCTAGAGCGGAGTCCCATGCACCCCTCTGCGTCGTTGTCGGAGACCGACCGAGCCTTTCTCGACCGTGCGGTCGAATTGGGGCGCCGGGGGTGGGGCCGGGTGCATCCCAATCCGATGGTCGGATGTGTGGTCGTGCGCGATGGCCGGGTCGTCGGCGAGGGGTGGCACGAGGTGTTCGGAGGGCCCCATGCCGAGACCGTCGCGTTGGAGGCGGCGGGTGCGGCCGCCGCCGGAGCCACCGTCTTCGTCTCTCTCGAGCCGTGCCGACACGAGGGCAAGACGCCGGCCTGTACTCGTGCCCTGCTGGCCAGTGGGGTGGCGCGCGTCGTCTACGGAGCGGCCGATCCGGGTGAGGCCTCCGGTGGGGGCGGCCGCGATCTCGCCTCGGCGGGCGTCGAGGTCGTGGGTCCGGTCTTCGACGACGCCCGGGCCCGCCGGCTCAATCCCGCCTTTCACCTGCAGCGGCCGGATCGGCCCTGGGTCGCCCTCAAACTCGCGACGTCGCTCGATGGCGGTCTGGCGGAGGCGCCCGGCCGACGCACGCCCCTCACCGGGGCCGAAGCGGTCGCCGAGGTGCATCACCTGCGGGCGGGGTTCGACGGGATCATGGTGGGCGGCGTGACCGCCCGCGTCGACGACCCGCTGCTCACCGTTCGGCACGCGATCGAACCGCGGGTTCCCCCGGTTCGAATCGTTCTGGACCCCGACGCGTCGCTCCCTTCGAACGCCGCCCTGTTCGGAGACGTCGATCGAGTGCCCCTGTGGGTCTTCACTCGTCAGGATGCGTCGGAGGCCGAACTCGAACGACTCGAGGCGGCGGGGGCATCGGTGCACCCGGTCCCGAGCCAGGACGCCGAACCCCGCGGGTTGAACCTCGCCCGGGTGTTGCGGGTTTGTCGGGATGGAGGGCTCACCGCGCTCCTCTGTGAAGGGGGTGGGCGGCTCGGCACCGCGCTCGTGCAGTCGAGCCTGGTCGACCGTCTCTACCTGTTCGTGGCGCCGCGAATCCTGGGATCCAGGGCCGTGCCGGCCTTCCCGGGGTGGCCGCCGGTCGCTCTCGGGCGGGACGGCTGGGAGGCCGCTGGGCCCCCGCGCGTCCTGGGACCCGACACCCTGTTCGTTCTCGACCGAACCGCGGAGGGCTGACGTGTTCACCGGTATCATCGAAGAGATGGGCACGGTCGACTCCGTCGTCGATGTCGAGGGCGCTCGGCGCATCGCGATTTCGACCCCGCCCGGATTCCTCACCGGCGTGACGCCGGGAGACTCGATCGCCGTCGATGGCGCCTGCCTCACTCCCACGGCGATCGAGGGCGATCGTTTCCAGGTCGAGGCCGTGTTGTCGACGCTGGAGAGAACCTCGGCCTCGCGCTATGGGGCGGGCTCGCGGGTGAATCTGGAACGCGCGCTGGTGATGGGGGGGCGGCTCGATGGGCATCTCGTACAGGGTCACGTCGATGGACTCGGCGCCCTGGTCGAGGTCGATGTGCGTGGCGAGACTCGTTTCGTGACGGTGTCGGTTCCGGCCGATGTCTGGTCCCAGACGATCCCCCACGGCTCGATCGCTCTCAACGGGATCAGCCTGACGGTCAACGAACTGATCGCGCCGGACCGAGTGCAGGTGGCCATTATTCCCCACACCTGGTCTCACACGAATCTCGCGTATCTCAACCCGGGTGACCCCCTCAATGTCGAGGGGGATCTGCTCGGGAAGTACGTGGGTAGAATCCTCGCTTCTCGCTACGGCGAGACGTCCGGGGGCGGCGAGTCCGCTCCCGATCGCTGAACAGGACAACACGATGCACTTCGATAAGGTCGAAGACGCCCTGGACGACATTCGCCAGGGTCGCATGATCATCGTCGCCGACGATGAAGATAGAGAGAACGAAGGAGATCTGGTGTGCGCGGCCGACTCGGCCACGCCAGAAATGATCAACTTCATGACCAAACACGGTCGGGGGCTGATCTGTGTGGCTCTCACGGGGGAGCGGGCCGACGAGCTCGGACTGCTCCCGATGACCGAGCACAACACCGATCCGAAGGGCACCGCCTTCACGATCTCCGTCGATGCCGACCCCAAGTTCGGGGTCACGACGGGCATCAGCGCCCAGGATCGATCGGTCACGGTCAAGCGGTTGGTGGATTCCGCGGCCCGGTCCGATGATTTTCGTCGGCCCGGCCACGTGTTTCCCCTTCGGGCCAAGCCGGGCGGCGTGCTCCGACGGGTCGGTCAGACCGAGGCCGCCGTCGATCTGGCGCGCCTCGCCGGTTTTTCGCCCGCGGGGGTCATCTGCGAGATCCTCACGGAAGATGGAACGATGGCGCGGCGCCCCGAGCTCGAGGTATTCGCCCGGGAGCACGACCTGAAGTTCATCACCGTGGCTCAGCTCGTCGCCTACCGGTTGGCCAACGAGAGGCTGGTCAGCCGCCTCGCCGAGGCGGAGCTGCCCACGCGTCACGGCACGTTTCGGGTGATCGCGTTCCGGAGCCTCGTCGACCACCGGGAGCACCTGGCCATCGTCCGCGGCGAGATCGCGGGCAAGGACGACGTGCTCGTGCGCATGCATTCGGAGTGCCTCACCGGAGACGTGCTCGGTTCTCTGCGATGTGATTGTGGCCAGCAACTCGATCGCGCTCTCGAGCGGATCGCCGAAGAGGGCGAGGGCGCCGTGGTCTATCTCCGGCAGGAGGGGCGCGGCATCGGGCTCGGGAACAAGATTCGGGCCTACTCCCTGCAAGACGAGGGGCAGGACACCGTCGAGGCGAACGAGTCGCTCGGGTTCAGTCCCGACCTGCGGGATTATGGGATCGGGGCTCAGATTCTGCTGGATCTGGGACTGCACAAGATCCGAATCCTCACCAACAACCCTCGCAAGATCGTGGGCCTCGAGGGGTATGACCTCGAAATTTCGGGGCGCGAACCACTCCTCGTCGAGCCGAGTGAATTCAACGAGAAGTATCTCGAGACCAAACGCACACGACTGGGGCACTTCTTGTGAGCGGCCCCGGGTCGTATGCCGATGCCCTGGCGGGGCGCCTCGACGGTAGGGGTCTCCGCATCGGCCTCGTGCGCGCGCGCTTCCACGACGAGATCATCGGGCTCCTTCATGCGCGCTGCGTCGAGACGCTGATGGAGCACCATGTGGCGGCCGACGATATCGAGACGGTTCACGTGCCGGGAGCCTGGGAACTGCCTCAGGTGGTCGCGCGGTTGGCCGGATTGGAGCGGCACGACGTGCTGATCGCCCTCGGGTGTGTGATCCGTGGCGAAACACCCCATTTCGACTTCGTGGCGGGTGAAGCCGCGCGCGGATTGGCCGCCGTGGCACGCGACTACGATGTGCCGGTGATCCTCGGGGTCCTGACGACGGAGACCGAAGAACAGGCCCTCGATCGAGCGCGGGAGAGCGGCCAGGACAAGGGCTGCGAACTCGCCCTCGCCGCCGTCGAGATGGGCCTCCTGTACCGGGAACTCGCATGACCTCGTCGTTTTCATCGCCGCGAGAGCGGATCGATCGCGTGCGTGCCCGGGCGTGGGCCCTGCAGATTCTCTATCGCTGGGAGGCCGGCGGTGGCGGAACCACACTCCGCGACGCTCTGGTCGAGACCACCACCACGCGGCGGATCTCGCTTCGGCGGCTCCCCTACGTGCGGCTCCTGTTGAACACGGTCGATGAACATTTCGACGATATCGACAGTCGCCTACGGGGCGCGCTCGACAACTGGCGGATGGAGCGGCTGGCGGCGATCGATCGGGGCGTGCTG
>CBDUEZ010000005.1:0-35592 GCA_965366355.1 uncultured bacterium | reverse complement strand
AGACGACCCCGTGCGCGGCGCTATACGCTCCGCAAACTCCGTCCACGTCCCGCGTGACAATTTCCAGGAAATAGACCTTCATTCAATGACCCCCAGGTTTGATGGGTGGGCTTTCAATGAACAGCTGACTCCGGCCTCGGTTTCATCGCCGCGATCATGGGTCGTCTCGCCCCGGGAAATTCGTCTCGAGCACCCACACGTGCTCCACATTCAAGTCGTCGCGCCAGACGCCGGCGACGCGATTCGTGTCGATCACGTGCGGGATGAATCGCTCCGGGAAGTCGACGACCCAGAGCGGTGTCCCGGATTCGGAGAACACGGTCCAGGCGTTGGCGGGGTTCCCCGGCCGTTGAGTCTGTTCAACCCAGAGGCGTCCCCCCTCATCCAGGAGCAGGCTCCCGAAAGCGGGCAGGACGTCAGGAAACTCGAGGTCCCGATACATCGCTCGGATTCCTTCGGCGCGGTCGGGCGACGCGTCCACGAGCCCGTTCACATAGGACTCGATGTCGTCGGAGCGAATCTCCAGGTGCTGCCGGGGCCATCGCAGAATTCGCACGACAGCCCCGTGGCGATCGACGAAGGTCACTTCGGGGTCGTCCTGGGTGCCCACCGCGACACGATCCCCGGAAGCGGCCATCGCGGTTCGGCGGCCAAGGGGTCTGGGAAAGGCGTTTCCCCCCAGGAAGTAGCGCTCCTCTCCGGTGATCTCGGTGTTCGCGAGCCATTCGAGGTCCGGCGCGAAGAACTGCACCGTGGCCTTTCCCCGCATCGGTCCCTCGGAAGGGACCCCGGTCGGCAGAGTCTGCCGGACACCGACGACTCCTGAATCGGCACAACGGATCCAACTCGGCGAGGGGACCCCCGCCCCACTCTCGAGCGGCCAGGTATTCGCCGGACTGCTTCCCACCTCCGTGAGCCGGCCCAGTCGCACGTCGTACGCGACGATGCGGCCCTGACAGCGCCCTACCCAATTCAAGAACAGGAACTCGCCGGGCCCCTCGCCTTGTGATCCGTACGATCCGACGAAGGTGCCGCTCGCGTCGAAGGTGCGGATCTGACTGCTGCCGCCGTCGGCCACGGTGATACTTCCATCGGGTGACAGAACGACGCCGGCGATCCGGGAAAACTGATACTCCGGCGCTCCCGCGACGACCCCGATCCGAAGGGTGGGCGGGCCATCGAGCACGTGGCGCTCCGTGGCCCCTAGCGCCGCATTCGAGATCTCGACGATTTGAATGCCCGCGCTGTCACGGACCGCCTGTGCGGATGCGGGAAGGGCGGCGAGGAGGAGCAGGGAGAGCAGTCCGAGAGTCTTCATTCTAGCGCTCGCGCCCCAGCTCCGACTGAACCGCATCGGCGAGCCACTCCATGTAGGTCGCGAGTTCGACATAGTCTCCATGCACCAGGTCGGCATTCATCCGCCGCTCGGCAAGCGCGTTTCGCAACTCCTCACCGTTTCGGACCCGAACCGGGACGGACGCTCGACTGGGCGGTAGACCGCTCCACCCACCCACGAGTTCGAACGTGATCCGAATATCACCGGAGCGCCGAAGGATCGACGTAAAATCCTCGACCACGAAGCGCCATGACTCGCCCTGATTGCCCAGGCGGTCGTCGACCCGGCCGGGCCACACGATCAGCGAATCGCGAAGGCCGGCGTCGGAGACGAACCGGATCCCGCTGGACCCTGCAAGGCCGACCACCGCGGCGGTTGGCACCTCAGCGCTCGGAATCGTCAACGTCGCAGCCCACAGCGTGTCGGGGGCCGTGACCACTGCGTTCTCCGATGCCGAGCCCAGAAGCGACAGCAGATGGCTCGTCGCGTGTGAAATGCGACGCTGCTCCTCGGCCTGAGCCAGCAATTCAGGACGCGCCGCTCGGAGCTCCTCGGCGACGCCCGCGAGCTGATCTCGGGCGAACGACCGGTCCTGGGATCGATCCCACGCCGCGTCCAGGGCGAACGCGACCAGAATACTGGCGACGATGGCGGCGCTCTCCAGCAGGAGTCGCTTCCAGCGCTCGATTTCTTTCACGTGCCGTCCTCGTTCCGTATTCGCCCAGCTCCGGTGCAAACCTGCACGTGGTGCTGTCTGTCGGCAATCGGAGTCACCTCCTCCCGTCCAGGGGCCTTTCATCGCCAGCCCCGCGCCGCCTCTTCGCGGCATAGGGGAGCACGAACAAATAGAGGCCCGTGGCCAGCAATAGGAACAGCGGGATCAGCGTCGCCGCTCCAACCCAGAGCGCGAGTGTTTCCTGGTCCTGTGCCACGAAATTGAGTGCCACGTTGGCGAGTACGAGGACCGTGAAAAGGATCGATAGCCCACGATGCGTCTGCCGGATCCCCCTGCTCCAGCGGCTCACGGGAGTCCCCCGAGGAGTTCGACAAGCTTGTCGCCCATCATCTTCCATCCGTAGCGCGCGCCGCCGAAGTTCCGCTTCTGATCGGGCTGGAATCCGGAATGGACCAAGGTGAGCTGCGTGCCGGAGGGTACGGGCCTCAGGGTGAACGTCACGACCGTGTCCATATCGCCCACGACCCAGGCGTAGCTGAGCCTTTCGTGAGGATCACACTCGAGCATGCGGCAGTGCACAACCCCGTCCCACCCGCCGATCGGATCCGTCCTGAAGGTGAAGGCCGCACCGGGCTCCAAGTCCAGGCCGGTCGCAGGCAGCAACCATGCCGCGAGGAGTTCGGGGTCGGTCAGCGCGCGCCAGACCTTCTGCGGAGAATGCGGCAGCGCGAACTCGAACCACAGGGTCTCGGCCTGGGACTTCTCGGTCTTGTCGGTGAAGCTCATTCGTCCATCGTCTCCAGAAGTTGTTCGAGGCGGCCCAGGTGATCGGTCCAGAAGGCCTGGTAGTGTGTGATCCAGTCGATGAGCGGCTGTATCCCGCGTGGCTCGACTCGGTAGTAGACCCGCCGCCCTTCGCGGCGGCTGGCGACCAGGCCGACCTCCCGCAAAGCGGCGAGGTGCTGCGAGACGGCGGGCTGCGAAATGTCGAAGAGAGCGGTCAGATCTTTCACCGCTGACTCCCCGCGTGCGAGCGATTCGAAGATCGCCCGACGACTGGGGTCGGCTAACGCTCGAAAAACGGCGTCCTCAGGTGCACTCTGCATGAAGGAACGATAAGTGACCACTTATGCGATGGTCAAGGCGTTCCATCGTCCCGGTCGAATGACGCCTGGCGGCGGCTGAATCGACGGCGCGAATCCGACCGAAGGGGGCGGTCAGGCCCCCTCGAGATCATTGATTCGGTAGACCCGCACGTACTCCAGACCGAAGGCGTCGCGCTCCAGGACGAGCACCTCATCACCTCGCACGTCCAGGAGCTCCATTCCCGACCGAAGGCGCACTTCCTCCGAGACCGCCCCATCCGCCCCGACAACGAGCCACCGTTGGAGCGACGGGCGCCGCGGCGCCGCGGAGTCCGCGACCCATGCCACGCCCCTCTCCCGATCTCCAATCAGTCCCGTGGTTTCGGGCAGGAACTCCGGCACAGGTCGACCTTCGAAGTCACGCCGGAGCCATTGCCGCCGCTCCGGATCGGTGACCGCGCTCGCCTCCAACTGGGCTTCCACTGCAGCTGCGACATCTGCGTCGGTGACGCCACGGTTTCCATCTCGCCAGCGCACGGTGCGGGTCGTTCCATCGACCAGGCTCTGGCGGGTCACTCCAGCGGTTCGGCTCGTCTGAATCCAGAGCCCATCACCAGTCACTGCGTAGTTCGTCGCGAAGTCGAAGAGCGAGGGGCGCATTTCCATCCCGCTTCCCCTCGACGTGAGCAAGCCCTCGGGCCCTGGAGCAGATCCGAGACTGTCGACCCGAACTCCGTCGGCGCCGTACAAGAAGCGATGCTCCACGAGACGGCCCAGTTCTCCTGCCCCTGCTCCACCGTAACGGGTGTCGGTTACGACGAAGGCCCCGGTTGTGGTCACACCCTCCAACTGCGCCCCCGGCAGGCTCGGATCGAACAAGATCGTGTCCTCGAACCCGTCCAGGATGGAGAACACGGATGCGCGGCGAAGCCCGGTGTCCCAGGTGACCAGACGACCGTTGGGAAGGGGATGGACGGAGGCGAGTTGCAGGAACTCCCCCGGACCGCGGCCCGAGCGGCCATGCGTCGCGAGAAGCGCTCCGTCAGAGTCGAAGACCTTGATCTCGCTCGAGCCGCTGTTCGCGATGACGATTCGTCCGCTGTCGGTCCACCGAGCGTCGGTCACCCGGTACAACTCGTAGGCAGGGCCTCCCTCCTGCCCGATGGAGAGAATGGGACTCCCTTCCGGCCGTCGAACGGCGAGATCGGCGGGGAGTTCGGCGACCCTCGGCGCCTGGCTTGCGGCCAGGCCCGGAAAGCCGAGTACAAGGCCAAGAAGCGCGGTCGTCTTCGTGATGGATCGCACGATCCAGTCCTCCTTTCGGGAGCGATGGCCCCGGGGCTTCGGCGAACACACTCTAGGCGCCCCCACCCGCCTCACTCGGCCTGAGTATATTGCCGCCGGCTCCCGCCTTCACAACCCGCGGCAGTCCGCCAGGAAGCGCTCCAGGGGCGGCGTGATCAGCTCATCGGCGCCGGGGGCCGCGCCCACTTCGGCGTGGGTGTAGCCGGGCACCCGTACGTCCACGGTCCGGACGCCGACGCCCCCCAGGGCGTCCAGGAAGGTGTCGGCCCGGGCCTGCCGATCGGTCGAGCCCCGCACCGCGAGAAAAAAGTCGGGGATCGCCTTGCCCGGTGCCACGAACGCCACGGGTGAGGCGTCGGCCCACTGATCCCTGGTGTCGCCGAAGGCCGTGATCCAGAGCGTCGGGTCCGCTACCGAGGCCATGAGGGCGGGCACGTCGTAGGCGCCGGTGTCGAGCGACACCACGCAGGCGAGAGCGTCGAGGCCCACACCGAACTGGGCCAGCCGGCGCTCGTCGGTGGCCACCAGCGACACCAGATGTGCGCCGGCGCTGAAGCCGGCCAGGACGACACCGTCGGGATCGCCGTGATAGTCGACGGCGTGGCGCCGTACCCATGCGACGGCTTCGGCCACGTCGGTGACATGCACCGGATGTTTGATTCGGTTCGGATCGTCGGCGCCGTCGACGGGCGACAGGCGGTAGTTCACGCTGAACACATTGTACCCGGCGGCGGTGTAGAGGGCCACCGCGGCCTCGTTGGTGCCCGTGCGCTTGTCGCCGACGCTCCAGCCGCCCCCGTGAACGAAGACCAGGGACTTCCGTGGCGCGCACCCCGAGGGGTCCACGTCGGCCTGGTACACGTCGACGCTCAGGAGTCCCGGATCGACTCCGTCGTGGGCGGCGTAGACCAGATCCAGGTGGGTCACCACGTCGACGGGCCCGAGGCAGGCTTCGAGCTCGGGCGCGGTGGGCATCGTGGTCGAACCACCGGCGCAGGCGCTCACGGCGAGCGCAAGGAAGGCGGAAGCCGAGAGATGGGGATGGGGGGATCGCATGTTCATGGGAGGGGGAACGCCGCAGGAACGTTAACCGCGGCTTCACCCAACCCTCCTCAGTCCCCGTCGCCCTCCAGGATCTCGCTCTGGCGTCGCACCGACTCGCGGTGGATCACCTCGTAGAGCTCCTTCACGTAGTCCGGGTCGAGTCCCAGATCACCCGCGCGCTGCATGCGATCCGTCAGGAGCGTCTGCCACCTCTCGACCTGGAGCGCCGTGACGTTGCTGCTGCGTTTCCACTCCCCGATGCCCTCGACGACCCGCATGCGCTCGGCAAGGAGCGCGAGAAGTTGTGCGTCCCACTGGTCGACCCGTTCGCGCAGCTCCTCGAGCGAAGTATCGCCCGCGCCGGCACGCCGACGAACGTGCAGCTGCGACAGGATGCCCTCGAGCCGCTCCGGCGTGACCTGCTGGGCCGCGTCGCTCCACGCCTGATCGGGGTCGCGGTGCGTCTCCACCATGAGTCCCTCGAGACCGAGGTCCATGGCCTCCTGACAGAGAGGCTGAATCAGGTCGCGACGTCCGGCGATGTGGCTGGGATCACAGATGATGGGCAAGTCGGGCGCGACGCGACGAAGCTCGATCACGAGCTGCCACATCGGGCGGTTGCGATACTTCATTTCTCCGGCGGCTGAAAATCCCCGGTGAATGCCCCCGATCGCCCGAATACCCGCCCCGTAGATGCGCTCGATCGCCCCCATCCAGAGCGGGAGGTCGGGGCTCGTGGGATTCTTGACCAGCACGGGCACGTCGACGCCCCGGAGCGCGTTGGCGATCTCCTGCACCGAAAACGGATTGACCGTCGTGCGCGCGCCGATCCAGATCAGATCGACCCCGGCCGCGAGCGCCGCCTCGACATGGGCGGCCGTGGCCACCTCGGTCGACGTCTTCACGCCCAGCTCGCGACCCGCGTCGACCAACCACTCGAGGGCCGGCGCGCCGATGCCCTCGAAGTTGTTCGGGCGGGTGCGCGCCTTCCAGATGCCGGCGCGCAAGTAGTCGATGCGCGACAGCGGCAGACGTTTCGCCGTCTCGAGCAACTGCTCCTGGCTTTCGGCCGCGCACGGACCCGCGATCACGAACGGGCGCCGCTCCGAGCCGGACCAGCGGGAGAGGGGGATGGGTTTGAGGTCCATCGCGTGCGTAGGAAGGAGGAGTCGTAAGGTGTGGTCGCTCGGAGTATCGGCCGATACTACGGGCCGGACCACGACTCGAGTGTCGGGACCGCGGGTGGGCGCAGCGCATCCACCGCGATAGATTCCCGCCAAGGTGGTGGAATTCGGCGGCGTGCAGCCAAGAACCGGCTGCCGTCTCGTGGAGCTGGCCCGCGGCGCGTCCCGGGCCTTGCCTACCGTTTTTTCGGCGGAGGGAATATGAAAGTGGGCCAGAACATCGAAACCGATCGCGCCAGCTGGACGTTCGACGGCGGCGTCGCCGACACCTTCGTCGATCATGTGCGCCAGTCGGTGCCGTTGTACGACGAGGGGCACGACCTGGTGTGTCAGATCAGCGACTACTTCGTGCACAACGACAGCGTGTGCTACGAGCTCGGCGTCTCGACCGGACAGCTCACGCGGAAGCTCGCCGAGCGTCACGCCTCGAAGGGCAGCCGCTTCGTGGGCATCGATCCGATCGAGCCCATGATCGAGAAGGCCCGCGAGCACTGCGCCGGCATGGACAACGTCGAGCTCATGGTGGGCGACGCGGTGACCCACGACTTCGAGCGTGCCGACCTCTTCGTCTCGTACTACACGGTGCAGTTCATTCACCCCAAGCACCGTCAGGAACTGATCAACCGCATCTACGAGAAGCTGAACTGGGGCGGCGCCCTGCTGCTCTTCGAGAAGGTTCGCGGCCCCGACGCGCGTTTTCAGGACATGATGGTCTCGCTCTACAACGACTTCAAAGTGAGTCAGGGCTTCGAGCCGACGGAGATCCTGAACAAGACGTCGAGCCTGAAGGGGGTCCTCGAGCCGTTTTCGCGCGAGGGCAATCTGGGACTCCTCCGTCGCGCGGGCTTCACCGACATCATGACGGTGATGAAGTACGTCTGTTTCGAGGGTTTCCTGGCGATCAAGTAGTCGCCCGTCGGAGGAAGGGAGCTCGCGCATGACCCATCGCCCCACTCGGCGCATCGCGGGAGCCTTCTTCGCATTGGGTGCGGGCGAGATCATCGGACGCGTGCTCGCCTTCTCGACCACGCTCGTGATCGCCCGCGTTCTGGGCACCGAGGGGTACGGCGTCTATGCGCTGGCCCTCGCCGTGGGCCTCTACCTCTCCAAGGCGTCGGAGTGCGGCCTCTCGGGCGTCGGCGTACGCACGATCGCCGCGCGCGGTGCAGACGCGGGCGCCCTGGCCTCGGCCGTATCGGGCGCGCGGCTCGTGCTCGTCGCGGTGCTGATGGCCGCTGCGGCCCTCGTCACGCAGCAGACGGTTCCCGATCCGGACCGGTCGGTGCTCCTGCTGTCGTTCCTGGTTCTGATTCCGGTCGCCCTGGACGTGCGCTGGGTGCTCATCGGCCTGGAGCAGTCGGGCCCGGTCGGGTGGGCCCGGATAGTGGGCGAGGCCACGACCCTCGTGGGCGTCGTCTGGTTGGTCGACGACGTCGATCAGCTCGGCACCGCCATGCTCTGCTACGTGGCGGGCGTCGTGGTGAGCACGACCCTGTTGTGGGTCGCCCTCCGACGGCGCGGTACGCCGGTCACGATCTCGTGGCGACCCCGCTTGGCCGTGCCACTCCTGAAGCGGGGACTCCCGGTCGCCGGCCAACTCCTGCTCGGGCTGATGATCTTCAACGCCGACCTCCTGTTGCTGCGACTGATGCGGGGATCGGAATCGACCGGCCTGTACGCGGCGGCCTACGCGCCCCTCGCCTTCGCGGTCAACGTCGGGTATGCCTTCGCCTACAGCGTGCTTCCGGTGCTCGTGGCGGAGCACGCCGCCGATCGCGACGCCTCGACGCTCTACGGAGCGCAGCTGGTGCGCATGTTGTCGATCGCCTTTCCGCTCGCCGTCGGCGGCGCCCTGGTGGCGGGCCCGATCATCGCGCTCGGTTTCGGCCCGGACTACGCCGCTGCGGCCCCTGTCCTGACGGCGCTGATGATGAGCGCCCCCTTCGCCGGCGCGACGGCCCTCTCCTGGACCGCGCTCACGGTTCTCGGGCGCGAACGGTGGCTGCTCATCTCGACCGGCCTCGCCGCCGCTCTCAATGTGGTTCTCAACCTGCTCTGGATTCCCCGCTACGGAATGCTCGGGGCGGCCACGGCGACCGTGATCACCGAGGCGTTTCGAGCCGGTTTGATGGGCTGGATCGCATGGCGCGGGGGACTGCGCTTCCCTGCCCCGACGAAGCTCGTGCGCCCCCTCGTCGCAACGGGCGTGATGGCGGCCTTTCTGATTTTCGTCACCTGGCCGCCGGTCCTCGCGATTCCGGCGGCGGCCGCGCTCTACTTCGTCGTGCTCTGGCTCGTCGGTGGCCTGGGCCTCAACCCGCTCGCACCGCGCGCGCGCCGATGATGACGTCGAAGTCGCGGTCCTTGTAGTCGAGCTCCTCGGACGTCAACTCGGAGGCGGCCAGACCGTGCAGCGCGCTGGTGGCCGCCAGCACATTGCCGTAGGCCTCGACCTCGAAGGTGCCGTCGAAGTTGCGTTCGAAGAGGGTGCGCACCGCCTGCTGGGTGAGGTGCCAGTATTCGGCCCATCCGTCGGTGTCGAGGTGACGTCCGACCTTGCTCGTGCCGTGGGTCGTCAGGAGCAGCACACCGCCCGGCTTGAGCATGTCGGAGAGGCGCCGCACCGAGAGCTCGATGTCGTAGATCATCTGGATGGTCTGGGTACAGACGATGCAGTCCAACGGCGGCACGGTCGGTGCGACCTCGCCGGTGAGGTCGCCCACCACCGTCGCGCCTTCCGCCTCCACATAGCTGAAGACCTCCTTCTTCGTGACCCGGTCGTCGCCGAACTTGTCCAGATAGAAGGTGTCTCCAAACTCCATCGCGACGCCCCGCACGTCGGTGCGCCGGGCGTCGAGGAACTGCTCGATGTAGTAGCGCTCGATCGGGAGTCCCCGGTCGATGGCGAAGATGGGGCTGATCGGCGTCAGTCGCCGGAAGCTGCCAAACCGTACCGTGCCGCGGGGCGGCCATTGCAGCCGGAAGCGCCGCTGCACGCCCACCACGGCGTTTCGTACTCCCGGTGGCAACACCCGCTTGGCCAGTAGAATGGCGCGGTCGCGCAGAGAGGTTCCCGCCATTGTACAGTGTCCCGTCGGGTTCGAGTCAATTCGACAGCGTGAAAGATCCCCGTCCCGGCGAGCCCGGCGCAAGGCACCGCGCCATCTGCAGCGCCTCGACGGCGGCCCCTGCGGCGAGGAGCGCCGCACCGGTCCGCACGCCCACCACGATCCCGCCCGCGATCGACCCGAGCAGAAGCACGCACCCGGCGACCATCAGCGCCCCCGCCAGCGCCGTCGCACGGGCCGCAAAGGGCTCGTCGCCTGCGACGATCGTGTAGTAGGCCGCCGCCACGAAGAGCGAAATCCCGAGCACGACGGACCCCACATACGCGACGACGATGGTCGGCCGTGAGAACCCCGTGTAGGCGAGCACGCCGCCCACAACCGTCGCCGCCGCCATGAGGCCGAGCGCGGCGGCGCCCAGGCCGAAGCCCGGATCGAACCGCGAGCCGAGGCCCGGGACAGGGCCCGACCGGTTCCGTCGCCGGTAGGCTTGGAAGGCCTGCCGAAAGGCGGCCGCCATCCCGCCGACCATGATCCCCGCCGGAAGCCATCGCGCCCAGGACCCCGGCGCGTGGTGAAGCGCGAAGAGGGTCATCGTCCCGACGCCGAGGAGGGCCACGGGTACACGCCCGTCCGGGGCCGCGGGCAGGCGCCCCTCGCTGGCCGCGGGCAGACGCCCCTCGCCGGCCGCGAGGCCCGGCCGCATCATCGTCCGCTGTGCCAGGCCGACGATCGCCAGAACGGCCCAGCCCACCAGTCCGACGTGGAGGTGGGTGACGACCGCCGTGAGGCGGTTTACACCCAGGTAGGGCCAGGCCAGGTTGGCCGCCATCGCACCCCCCAACACCATCGTGCCCGTGAGGAAAAAGACGGCGGAGGCCAGAGCCCACCACGTCGGGTCACGAGGGCGCGCTCGCCGAAGCGTCGAGCCGACGTTGACCGAAAAAAGCACCACCCCGAACGAGACGGCCGAGGCCCCGGCAATGGTGAGGCCGGGGCGAACCGTCACCAACCCGACCACGAACACGGCGAGCCCCGGGACGTGCACGAGAAGAGTCAGCCACCCGACGCCCGGCCACCGAATCGCCGGCCCGACCACGTCGGGGAGCAGCAGGTAGAGCGCGCCCATGATCGAGGTGGTGATCCAGCCTAGCGTGAAGAGGTGCGTGGCGCCGATGACCCGGGGAGAGAGGAACGACCCGGTCGCGAGATCCGGTGCGCTCCACACGAGAAGGAGCGCTCCGCCGACGAAAAAGAGGAGAGCGGCAGCAAAGTGGCTCCGGGCGAGCGGGAGCGACACTCTTCTAGAACACCAAGGTCGTGCGCAGCGTGACGACGAGCGCGTTGTCGGGGCTTCCCGGAAGGTCGATCTGGTCGACCCACTGCATGTCGCCACGGAACTCGAGATGTTCGTCGATCACCCAGTCGTAGGTGGCCTCGACAAGGGTCTCGGTGAAGCCGATCCCGTCGAAGCTCCGACCGTCGGCGACGGCGAGGGCGATCCCGAACGAGTCGTCGGGCCGGCCGAGCAGACCGCTCGCGACCAGCCCCGCACCCCATCCCCGCGCGATCATGTACGCGTCTCCATTGGCGAAGCCGAGTCGGGCGAAGCCATCGATCTGAACCTCGTCGCCCACGCTCGCGAGCCGACCCTCGACGATTCCGTACAGGCCGCGATCGCCGGTTGTGGCCACACTCGTTCCGTCGCTGGCCCGTGCCCTCAGATCGGGCACCGCGCGGGTGTAGTTCCAGGCTCCGAGCACGGCGCGCCACGCCGCCGCGTCGGCGGCATCGAAGAGCTCGATCTCGCTCGTCAACAGGGCCCCCTCATCGCGACCCACCCGAATCCGCGTATCCTGAGGACGCTCGGGATCGTTGGCTACCGCGTCGATCACGGCGAATCGGAGTCCCAGGCCCTCTCTCGGAGTCATCGAGGCACGCAGCGTCAGCGCACTGTTGGGAAAGATCGAGGGCCCGTTCGCCCCGGTCTGGCTGAACTCCACGCCGATGCCGTGAGACGAGTTCAGGAACAGTGCCCCGCTCTCGACCACATGGAAATCGGCGTTGAGGTCTCTCAGCCCCGCCAGAATCCGGAGGCTGCCATCGAGCAACTCCTGCTCGACGAACGCCTCGAACAGGCGAACCGCCTCAGGCGCCTCGATGTTGTTGGTCCCCTGGAGATCGCCGGCCCAGGCACTCGGCGCGTCACCGGCGTTGCTCAGCACGTAGAGGGTCGCACTCCCACCCTGCCATCCGATTCTCGATCCCTCGAGGGTGGCGACGAGGTCGAGGTTGCCGAGCCAGCCGCCGCGCTGCGCGACCCCTCCGTCGACCACGCTGGAGTAGTCCAGGGTCAACACGCCCTCGAAGTCCAGCACGGAGCTCTGCCCGACCAGGTCGGCGGCCGAAAGCCCCACGGCGCCCACGAGGAGGGCGCCGAGGCGGGTGGAGAAACTCATTCAGGTGTTCCGGGCCAAGGAGGAGTGTGACACGACAATAGAGTCGCTGAAGCGACGAGAAGACAAGCAACGGCCCGCAGGAAGTGGCTGCTGGCGGCTGGCCTGCGGCGGGCGGCGTGTGTACCCTTGTCGATGCTTCGCCCACCCTTCAGCCACCGAGGACGCTAGATCCATGCCGTCAGGTTTGGACGCACGCCCGAGTGTGCTGTTCGTCGGCAATTTTGAATCGAATGTGGGCTATGCCTGGCGGTTCATCGAAGAGATCTGGGTGGAGATCGCGGCCCATCCCGCCCTCGCGAAGTACGAGCCGAGGGTGGCGTTCCCGGCGATCCAGGGCGTCTCCGAGCGCCTCGAAGCGACCGGGTGGCCCACCTACGAGATCGCTTTCCCCGGTTCTCTCCGTGAGGAACTCCGGTTTCTTCGGGAGCATCGAGTCGAGGTGCTCTACCTGACCGACCTGACGTTCGCCTCGGCCCGCTACGTGTGGTATCGCCTGGCGGGCGTGAAGACGATCATCGTCCACGACCACACCCCGGGACTCCGCGACGTACCCGGAGCGGTTCGCGCTCTGCTCAAGAGTGCGGCCTGTAGGGCGCCCCTCATGTCGTGCGATGCCGCCTTCGGCGTCGGGCGGTTCATCGTCGATCGCATGGCCCGCGCGGCTCGAATGCCCGCATCGAAGGTCTTTCTCGTGACCAATGGCCTCGAGCCCGGCCCGCCCCCTCCGGCTCGGCCCGAGCGCTCAGTCGTGCACATGGTCACGGCGTCGCGAGCCGACGTCTACAAGCGGATCGACTTCGCGATCGACGTGATGGCCGAGCTCGTGGTGTCTCGAGGTGTGACGAACCTGCGATACACCCTCTTCGGTCACGGTGAAGACCTCGAAGCCTTTGTACAGCGCGCGATCGACAAGGGGGTGGCTCATGTGACCGACTTCCCCGGGCAGGTCGACGACGTTCCGGAGCGACTGCTGGAAGCCGACATCGCCATCCACCCCTCGCGCGGCGAGGCGTTGTCGTTGGCCATTCTCGAATACATGCGAGCGGGACTCCCCGTGGTGGTCTCCGACAACCCCTCGGTCAACTCGCCTCTGGAGAACGGAGTAGACTCCCTCTTCTATCACGAAGGCGATGTCGTGGCGGCCGCCGACGCGGTCGAGCGGCTGATTCGTGACCGGGCGCTTCGAGAAGAGATGGGACGGCAGGCCCGGCGACGCATGGTCGCGGGCCACTCTCGAGACCGCATGTTCGCCGAACTCAGGACCGCACTCTCGTCGGTCTTCGCAGCGGGCTGATGCGACTCCTGATCGCGTCTGAGTATTTTCCCTCTCACTTCAAGGGCTACGTCGACGCGCAGGCGGCCCAGTTCGTCGAGATGGGGGCCGAGGTTTCGTTCGTCGCTTTCGGTCGTTGGTGGCCCACGGTCGACCCGCGTCTGTCGGCCGTTCTCCCCCGGCCCTCCATTCGGTACCTACCGGAGTCGCCCTCGCGGCCGAAGCCCCTCGCACGCGCCCTCGCCGGAGCGGTCGCCTCGCCCCGACGCTCCGTGCGGTTGCTGAGGGGTCTCGCCGCGACCTACGGATGGCAACGGCGCACCATCGGCGACGCCGTTCGCGGGGTGATTCTCGGCTCGCCCGACGTCGACGTCTGCCTGGTGCACGACCTCTCGACGCTCGTGGGCATGCGGGTGCTTGCGGTCGCCCTGCCCGAAGTGCCGATCGTGCTGTGGTACCACGGGGCCGAAGTCCCCGGGTCGAAGACGTTGGCGCCGACCCAGGTCGATGCCGTGCTTCCCCATGTCGCCGCCGTGATCACCAACACCGAGTGGTCGGCGGCCCATCTCGCCTCGCGGGGAATGCCCCGCGATCGCATTCACGTGCATCGGCTGGGGCTCGATGTCGACGACTTTCCGGTGGTGACCCCCCGTGTCTTCATGCCCGACGGGATACTCCGCCTGCTCTTCGTCGGACGGCTCAGCCTCGAGAAGGGCCTCTTCGACGCCCTGGAAGCGCTGGCGGGACTCGATCCCGACACGCGCGCGAGGGTGCACCTCCGGATCGTCGGCCGGGGGTTCATCGAGAATGAGTTGGCCGACGCGGCGAGCGACCTCGGGTTGGGCGACACCGTCACCTTCGTCGGCCATGTGCCGCGATCGGAGCTCAATCACGAGTTCGCGAACGCCGATGCGCTCGTGTTGCCCAGCCGCCCCGTTCAGGGCTGTGAGGAGAACCAGGGCATGGTCGTACAGGAGGCGATGCTGACCGGCCTGCCGGTGCTCACCACGGCGGTGGGAGGCCTGCCCGAGGTGGTGCCGCCAAGCCTTCGAGCCCTGCAGCCCCCCCCTGCCGACCCGGTGGCGCTCCGCCGACGGATCGTGGAGCTGACCGAGTTTTCGGGCGACCGCTGGCGGCAACTCTCGGCCGATTCTTCCGACTTTGCGCGGGAGAACTTCGAGATGACGACGGTCACGCGTCCGGTCTTCGAGGTGCTGGCGGAGCTTGCGGCGGGCTGACGCCTTCGTGCCGATCGAGGGTGTGCAGGATCTCAGCCACGACCAACTGGAGGCGGTCGTTGTCGCCGTGGAGCCTGCCCATCGTGGTGATGCCCTGGATCGAGAACAGCAGAAAGTGCACCAGCGCCTCGACCTCCGACGTCGGGAGGGCCGCAGCCACGAGATTCGCTCGGAGCAGTTCCTCGATGGCCTCGAGCGTCTCGGAGACCTGATCGAGGGCCGCCCTCGGCACGACCGCCCGCTCGTTGATCGTCATCGTCATCAGGCACCCGCGGCAGTTCTCCTCGTAACGCATGGCCGAGAAGTACCGGCGAATGTTGTCGAGCCCGAGCGGTTCGCAGTCGAGCACCGCGCGCGACTGAAGGAGTCCACCCAGGGTGTAGACACGCAGCGCCTCCTCGAAGAGCCCCTCCTTGCTGCCGAACTCGGCATACAGGCTCTTCGGGTTCAGGCCCGTGGCCTGGCACAGCATGGCCACCGACGTGCCGCGAAAGCCATGGAGCCAGAAGACCCCCATGGCCGCCGCGACGGCCTCGTCGCGGTCGTACTTCTTGCGGCCCACCGGTCGGGCTAACCCCTCTTCTCGGCCCGGGCCCCGGCCGCCGCGGCCTTCGCCCAGGCGCGAAGGGTGGCGTCGTCGTTCAGCACGTCTTCGGGGATCTCGTAGTAGGGCATCTTTCCATGGCGGTCGGCGCCCCGCTCGACGAAGTCGGCCACCGTCTCATCGGTGACCCGCAGATGGAGCACCCCCGCCCGGTTCACGAGTCCGAACATCACCCCGTCGTCGAAGACCCCGTAGCCACCGAACATTCCCTTGGCACTCACGCCGTCCATCGACGACAGCCGACCGACCAGTTCGTCGGCCGCAGCCTTCGCCTCTCCCGAGCGCTTCTCGCCTTTCTTGGCCATATCCCCTCCCTTTCGAGCCACGGTAAGCGTGCGTTTACTTTCGTGCAAGCGAAACGGCCGTCCCCCACCCCCCTTACACGATCCATACGCGACGCGAACGCCGACTGTGTTGCGCCCTGTCCGGCCGCCGAGGTACCCTCCGTCATGCTGTCATTCGGCCGTACACCCGCGCGGGCGCGGTCTTCGCTTCGCTCCCCCCTGGCCCTGGTCCTGCTGGCCACCGTCGGCCTGTCGCTCTGGTTGGGCTGGCAGGCCTTCGCCGCACAACGCCATCACCGCGAAGCCGTGAGTTCCACCCTGCGGCGCTACACGGGAATGGCCGCGTGGGAGATGTCTCGCCTGACCCAGGAGGGGCTCGACTGGTACCTGCACGAGGTGTTCGACGATGTGGACCGATCGCGTACCGGAGGCGACGACGAGTCCATTCCCAGGGCCATGGCCTCGGCGGCCCGTCGGCACGACTGTGAGTGCCGGCTGCTGCGTGAGCCGATCGCCTCGTTTCGCATCGACTTCGCCCAACGCCTTCTGACCTTCGTTCCCGACACCTTCGACGCCCGATCCAGGGAACGGCTTCTCGCCCGAGTGACGGCCCAGCAGAACCTCGAGGGCCGACGCCGACGCGGACTGCTCTACGACGCCGACGCGACGCTCGGGGGCGGCGGACTCGTGACCGCCTACGCCCTGGAGTACGACCGCACCGGTGAGGCACGAACGGCAGCCGGGTTCCTGGCCACGGGCGAGGCGATCGGAGAGATCGTGCGTCACTGGTACGACAATAACGCCCTGCTCCCTCCCAACATGGGGCGAGCCGAGTCGAACGATTCCCTTCTGCTCGTACGCGTCACCGGTCCGGAGGGCATCGAGCTGTTCTCGACGTTCGACGACGACGAGGCTGCGGGGCCGGAAGGGCTCAGTGAGGTCGCCTCGCAGTTCGCGTTTCGCGACCTGACGATCGAGGCCGACATTCCGCCCGAGGCCACCGAATACCTGGTGGCCGGAGGACTCCCCGCGCCCCGTACGGGACTCTTTCTCGGCCTGATCGTGTTGGTGCTGGGGGTCGGGGGGTTCGGCCTCTTCCAGATTCAGCGGGAGCGGCAGCTTGCCGACCTGCGCGACGACTTTCTGTCGGGGGTGTCGCACGAGCTGCGCACGCCGCTCGCCCAGATTCGTATGTTCGCCGAGCTCCTCACGACGAGCCGCCTGCCGGCCGACGCCGATCGCGCCCGCGCGAGCGGGGTCATCGACCGCGAGGCGCGCCGGCTCAGCCACCTGGTCGAGAGCGTGCTCCAGTTCAACCGTTTGCGGCACTCCAATGTGGAGTCTGCAGCCCCGACCCCGCTCGACGTGGGCGAGGCCATCGCCGATGCGGTCGACTCGTTCGGACCGCTGGCCGCCGCGCGAGGCGCGTCGATCGAGACGGAGGTCGAAGGCGACCTGGTGATCGCCGCCGAGAGAGCCGACCTGCGGCAGATCGTCGTCAACCTGCTCGATAACGCGGTGAAATACGGCCCGACCGACGAGGTGGTGCGGGTTCGGGCCTCCCGCCACGGGCCCGACGTGCGCATCACGGTCGACGACCAGGGCCCCGGCGTGCCGCCGGCCGACCGTGAGGTCGTGTGGGAACCCTACGTGCGCCTCGACCGCGACCGCCGCACCCCGGAGCCCGGCACCGGGATCGGTCTGGCCGTGGTGGCCGCGCTGGTGGCCCGGCACGGAGGGCGCTGCCGAGTGCGGGAGGCGCCCGGCGGCGGCGCTCGCTTCGAGGTCGAGTTTCCGGAGGTGGAGCGGGCGCCGAGGCGAAGCCCCGTGAGGCTCCAGGCGTGACGCGGATCCTGATCGTCGAAGACAACGCCGATCTGGCCTTCGGCCTGCGCGCCACCCTCGAATTCGAGGGCTACGAGGTCGAGGTCGCGGCCGATGGGCTGACCGGACTGCAACGCGCCCGAGACGGAGCCCCCGACCTCATCCTGCTCGACCTCATGCTGCCCGGCATCGACGGCTTCGAGGTGCTCCACCGGTGGAGGCGCGAAGGGCTGAGAACGCCGGTCATCGTGTTGACGGCCCGCGGGGGCGAACACGACGTGCTGATGGGGCTCGATGGCGGGGCCGACGACTACGTGACCAAGCCGTTCAGCACCCGCGAAGTGCTCGCCCGCATTCGGGCGCTGCTGCGGCGCGCACAGGACTCGGGCTCCAGCGGGCCGCAGCGCACCGAGCGCTTCGGATCGATCGAGATCGACCTCGGCGCGCGCACGGTGACGAAGGCGGGTGAGGAGGTCGCCCTCACGCCGAAGGAGTTCGATTTACTGGCGGCTCTGGTGGCGCGGCGCGGTGCGGCTGCCCCTCGTAAGGAGCTGCTCGACGAGGTCTGGGGCTACGCCAACACCGACGTCGTCACGCGCACGATCGACATCCACATGGCCGAACTCCGGCGCAAGCTCGAGGACGATCCGGCCGAGCCCCGGTATCTGTTGACGGTGCGCAAGATCGGGTATCGGTTCGAGCCCTGATTCAAGGGCGCATCGCGGGGTTTCGAGCGGCCCTTACGAAGTTCTTACACAACACGTTCGGGGCCCGTACCCGCTGCTGCTGTGTCGCCGGCCGGGATGTGTGAGCGTTCGATGCGCCCTCCGGGGCGCTCGCTCCGCCTTCCTCCAGGTATCCGGCGCATGATCCGATCTTTGTGGCTCTTCTCCCTGCTTCTGGCACCGGTTCTCGCCGGGGGTCTCTCCGAGGCCGCAGCTCAGGAACCCGAGGCCTCCGCCCAGGAAAGCTCGACGCTCCTGCCGGTGTATCTCGATTGTGCGGCCCGCGGGTGCGACTCCCAGCGGTTCCGTCGCGACATTCCCTACGTGGACTGGGTGCGGGAACCGGCCGCGGCCGACGTGCACGTGATCATCACGAGCCAGAACGCGGGTGGAGGGGGGACGCAGTATACGCTCGACTTCATCGGCACGGGCGAACTCGAGGAGTTCACCGACCGGTACCTCTTTTCGGCAGGGAGCACCGACGTCGACGAGGAGCGGGCCGCCGGACTCAGTTCTTCACTGGCGTTGGGACTCGTGCGGTTCATTCGCCTCACCGGGACCGGTGAGGGACTGTCGGTCGCCTTCTCACAGCCCTCGAGTGGAGCCGAAATCGAGCGATCTCCGACCGCGGACCCGTGGAACGCCTGGGTCTTCTCGATACGCGGCGGCGGCAACGTCGACCGCGAGGATCGGAGTCGCAGCAGCCGGTACAACACCAACGCCTCGGCGAACCGCACGACGGAGCAGTGGAAGGTCGATCTCAACGTCTTCGCGAACTGGAATCGCAGCGAGTTCGAACTCAGCGACTCGACCACCTACGTCAACGAGACGAACAGCTGGTCGGTCTCGAGCCTTCTCGTGCGCTCTCTCAGCGACCACTGGTCGCTCGGAGTACGAGGCGGCGCCGGAACCTCGACCCGCCAGAACCAGGACTTCCGCGCCAATATCGCGCCCGCGGTGGAGTGGAACTACTTCCCCTGGCAAGACGCCTCGCGTCGCCGGTTGGTCGCGCTGTACTCGGTGGGCATCGAGTATTTCGAGTATGAGGAAACCACGGTCTACGACCGCGACGTCGAGACCATCGCCCGGCACCGCCTGGACCTTTCGTACCGGTCGCAGGAGACCTGGGGCGAGGCCCAGTTCGGAGCCGAGGCCGCCCAGATCCTCGGGGACCTGAAGCGCTACTCCCTCGATTTCGGCGGAAGCATCGACTATCGCATCGCCCGGGGACTGAATCTGAACTTCGGCGGCTCGTTCGAGTTGATTCGCGACCAGATCTACCTCTCCGGAGAGGGCCTCAGCGACGAGGAGATCCTGGTGCAACGGAGGCAGCGGGCCACCGGCTCCCGCCTGTCGTTCGACCTCGGGCTCAGCGTGCGCTTCGGCTCGATCTTCAACAACGTGGTGAATTCGCGGTTCTCGTCGGGGGGCGGGCGGTAGCTCTTCCGATCGAGACCTCGGGCCGGGAGGGCCCCCTGGGATCCTCCCGGCCCACCGGTCCGCCTCAGAGCCCGCCGTCGCCCGCGATTCCGGCCGGTCGACTGAGCGTCGCTTTTCGCCCGTTCGGCCACTCGAGCGTCAGAACGCTACCGGCGATGCTCATCTTGAGTGTCTGGAGGTTCCCCCCGTTCTCGGGGTCCCAGTCGGCCATGTAGTCGGGACTTTTGGCTACGAACGCCTCGTAGGCGATCTCGTCTCCATTGAGCCGGTATCGGCCGCTGTTGGCGATGATGGTGCGGAAGGCCCCGGCAAGGGCGGCATCGGAAGGCTCCGGCCCCACGACGGGGCGTGGCTCGCTGCCGGTCACGTACATGAAGCTGTACTGGCCCTCGGCCGTGAAGAGAAAGAGGCCGGGCTGAGGAGACTCGACGACCTCGCCGTCGGGGGCCGTCCAACTCGTGACGACCCACCCTCCCGCAAGATCGTCGTAACTCTGCGCTTGAATCGCGAACGGAGTCGTGAGAACGGCGGCCGCCAGCAGGCTCCGCTTGGCTGCCCTCCACACCACGGCGCTCATCGGTGCCGCTCCAGCATCGCCTGGAAGGCCGGCTCGTCGCGAACGCGGCGCCAGGAGACTCGCGACTCGACGGAGTGCACGGTGATGTCGTTGCGACTCTCCAACAGCGGCTCGAGGTATTGCACGGCCCCCTCGGCATCGCCCAACTCGGCGTAGGCCTGCGCCCAACGTCGGTGAACCACGGGAATGGCCGCCGCACTCACCGGCATCGCCAACGCCAACTCGAGTTGTGCGCGCGCTTCATCCATACGACCGGCGCGGGCCAGATTCCGGGCGATCTGCCCACGCAGATTGGCCTTCGCGTCTGGGGTGGCCGCCCCGTCGAGGTTGGCCATCAAGTCGTCGGCCAGGGTCGACCACGCCGCCTGCGCCTCGTCTTCGCGGCCCGCCAACTCATGGACCCACGCCACCGTCCCGTAGCAGCCGCAGCGATACATGGGGTCGGCCGACTCGGGCGAGAGCTTCAACACCATCTCGTCGAATTCTCCGGTGGCGAGCAACTCCGGGAAGTTGTTTGAAACGTTGGCGATGCCGATGGGCGGCACCGCAAACCAGTCCCGCATCTCGCGAAACGCGCGTTGCGCACCGACCACGCCGCCCCCGGATGCGAGTTCCAGGTTGATCCCGGTCGAAATAAAGCCGTTGATCAGTCCATTCATCTCGTCCCAGGCCGCCTCGTAGTGCTCACGAGCCGCCTCATGGTCGCCCAGGAGTCGCGAGGCGTTCGTCGCACCCAGCAGGGTGCCGACGGAGGGATCGTCTACGGCTGCCTGAACGACTTCTTCGAGTTCAGCAGTCGAGACCTGGGCCTGGGTGGGGGCGACGCTGAGTAGCACTGCGGCTCCAGCGATCAAGGTCAAGCGCATCATGCCTCCGGGCTTCGAGTGGGGCGTACTTCGAACGTTCGCGTCCACCATGGAGCACAACGGGCACGACCACCCTACACCTGCGTCTCAAACCTCTTGCTTGAGCGTCTCGACTTCGCCGGGTCGAGGAGTCCGGGCCGACTCAGTACCAGAGATGGAGTCCGAAGACGAGGGTGCCGTGGCCGACGTCGGAGCCCGCGGTTCGAAGCAGATCCGCGGTCCCCCCCAGGCTACGGGTCCACGAGTAGCCGATGTAGGGCGCGAACTCGCGCACGAACTCGTAGCGCAGCCGGGCCCCCAACTCCACATCATTGAACCCGGACGACAGTCCGAAATCAGGCACATCCTGGAAGGCCACATTGGTTTCGAGGGCCGACTCGACAATGAGTCGCTGCGACAGCAGGGTTTCGTAGCTCGCTTCGAATCGGGCCGAGACATCGGCGTCGTCGCTGAGGTAGACGAAGGCTTCGATGTCGAACCAGTAGGGCGCGAGGCCCTCCACTCCCAACACCGCATGGGCGCGGGTGGCGCCGGGTTCATCGCCGTAGCGGTGGTCGAGCCGCAACCCGGTCTGGAGATTCCAGAACGAGGTCAGGGTGCGACTGTAGAGCCCCTGGATCTCGACGTCACCGCCCGATCCGCGAGTCGACTGCTCCCCCGCAGCCTTGAACCAGATGCGGTGGAGATCGCCCCCGATCCAGGCCTCACCGTCGTACTCGATGGCGTTTTCGTCTCCCGTCGCCTGAACCTCCAGTTCGTCGAACGAGACGTAGGTGTAGACATGCGGCTGCATCATCGGCATGTCGGCACCGATACGTTGACCGGCCGCCGGGTCGGGTCCCAGGAGAGCGGCCAGCAGACCGCCGGTCAGGAAAGCTCCCGGGGTCCACCCACCAAGCCACCGGGCGTGCCGCGCGCTCACGCCTCACGTCCGTGCGACGCGTGATCGTCGGCCGTGGCATCGCCCACCACATGCACGATCCGGAACATGCCGGCGTCCATGTGATAGAGCACGTGGCAGTGGAACGCCCACGGGCCCAGGGCGTCGGCATCGAACAGGAGCGAGATCTTCTCGGCGGGCTTCACGTTGACCGTGTGCACCCGGGGAATGCGCTCCCCTTTACCGTTTTCCAGTTCCATCCACATGCCGTGCAGATGCATCGGATGGTTCATCATCGTGTCGTTGATCATGGTGAGGCGAATCCGCTCACCGAATCGCACCTCGATCGGATCGGCGTCGCGGAAGTGCACCCCGTCGATCGACCACAGGTAGCGTTCCATGTTGCCCGTGAGATGGAGCTGGATCTCCCGGTCTGCGGATCGAAAGTTCGGCCGCACGTCGCGCGCTTCCAGGTCGGTGTAGCGCAACACGCGCCACCCGTCCGCTCCCAGGCCCAGGCCCGGCTCACCCAGCCGGGAGGTCGCCATCATGGCCACGCCCGCGTTGCCGACTCCGTGCTCGTCCGGCCCGTGCATCGTATCGTCCGGGAGGGTGCCGGGCGCCCGAAGCGTGGGATCGCCCTGCGGCATCTCCATCGCCCCCATGTCGTGGCCCGAGTGGTCGACCGTGGGCGGGGCCGGCGCGGGCGCTGCCGGAGCCATGTCGTGACCGGAGTGATCCATCTCCATCCCCGCCTCCATGGCGTCACCCGCGTGCGAGCCGTGACCCATGTCGGCCATCGTCAGCAGAGCGCGCTCTCTTCGGGCCGGAATATCCGACTCCATGCCCACACGCGGTGCCAGCGTGCCTCGGGCGAATCCGCTCCGGTCCATCGCCTCGGCAAACACGGTGTAGGCCCGGTCGTCGGTGGGCTCGACGATCACGTCGTAGGTCTCGCCGATCGCGATTCGGAGCTCGTCGACGGTGACCGGCTCGACGAGCTGGCCGCTCGATTGAACGATCCGGAGCGGGAGCCCGGGAATTCGCACATCGAAGAACGAGGCGGCCGACGCGTTGATGAAGCGGAGCTTCACACGTTCGCCCGGATCGAACAGGCCCGTCCAATTGTCGTCCGGGCCCGTTCCGTTCACGAGATAGGTGTAGGTGCTCCCCGTGATGTCGGAGATATCCGACGCCATCATTCGCATGCGTCCCCAGTCGAGCCGGTCGGAGAGCGTCGCCCCGAGTCCCTGTTCCGAGATGTCGGCGAAGAAGTCACCCAGGGTGCGCCGCTGGTGATTGTAGTAGTCGGGACTCTTCTTCAGCCGCGCGAGAACCCGATGGGGATTTTCGAAGGTCCAATCGGAGAGCACCACGACGTGTTCGCGGTCGACCGGATCGGGCTCCGGCCCGACGGGGTCGATGATCATCGGTGCGAAGTGCCCGATCTGTTCCTGGAATCCCGAGTGGCTGTGGTACCAATAGGTGCCGGCCTGCCGCACGGGAAAGCGATACGTGAACGTCTCGCCCGGCGCGATCCCGGGGTAGTTCAGTCCTGGCACGCCATCCATGCCGTTCGGCAGGATCAGGCCGTGCCAGTGCACGGATGTCGGCTCGTCGAGATCGTTACGCACATGGATGACCGCTTCTCCGCCCTCCCGCAAACGCAGCAGCGGCCCCGGCACCCCGCCGTTCATCGTGACCGCCCGACGTTCCCGGCCGTCTACCTGCCAGCGCACCTCACGCACCACGATCTCGACCTCGTCGTGCCGGCCGTCGAGCTCTGGGGGAGCGCCGGTCGGGGTGGGCTCCTGGGCGACCAGCCGAGACGGAAGGAGCCTCTCGAGACCGACGGCCGCACCGACCGTGCTTCCGGCCTTGATGAAATGGCGGCGCGTCACGCCGGGGGCGCGATCAGTGTGGCTTGTCATGAACGTCCGTGGTGATCGGTACGGGGTAATGCGAATTCGGCTCGCCCGGAATCAACGTCTCGCGCGGGAGGACCAGTGGATCGCCTTGATCTTCCATGCGCCCCCTTCCCTGGCCACGACCATCAGTTCGGCCCCCTGGGAGTTGATTTCGCGCTCACCCATCTGGCCCTCGGTGATACTGGTCGACCAAGCCCACGCAACGTCGCCCATCAGCGTCACGGTGATGTCGCTGCGCTCGCGCGGCACGGCCGCCGCAAAGCGCATGTCTCCCGCGAGGTGGCCACTACGGTAGTGTTCCTTGTCTTCGACGTTACCCGACTCGAGAATCGTCACGTCGTCGGCGAGCATGGCGAGCGCCGTCACCGAGTCGCCTGAAGCAAGAGCCGAGTGGTAGCTGTCGATGACCGCAATGACGTCGGCCTCGACGGACTGGGCCTGAACGACCGCAGGGGTCGCGAGCAGGCCCCCCAACGCGATGAGACGAAAGAGGAACGCCTTCATGGAGGGCCTCCTGAGGGTCGAGGTCGGTGTATCCGGGCGAATCACAGGCCGAAAGCGTAACGGGGATCCCATGAAGCGATGGTGAAGACCTCATGAAGACACGTTCATGCAGTTACATCGAGGCTCCGCAGCCGCAGCGAATTGATGATCACCGAAATCGACGACGCGCTCATCGCAAATGCGGCGAACATCGGGCTGATGAGGATGCCGAAGAAGGGGAACAGCACGCCGGCTGCCACGGGTACTCCGGCCGCGTTGTAGATCAGGGCAAAGAACAGGTTCTGACGAATGTTGCGCATCGTGGCACGACTGAGTCGCCTGGCCCGCACGATTCCATCCAGATTGCCCTTCACCAGCGTGAAGCCGGCGCTCTCGATGGCCACGTCGGCGCCCGTGCCCATGGCGATACCGACGTCGGCCTGAGCCAGGGCGGGGGCGTCATTGACACCATCTCCGGCCATGGCGACCCGCAGTCCCTCCTCCTGGAGCTCGCGAACGATGTGCGCCTTGTCCTGCGGGAGCACATCGGCTCGGATCTCGTCGATGCCGAGGCGCGCCGCCACCGCGCGCGCCGTCCGCTCGTTGTCGCCGGTGGCCATGATGATGCGGAAGCCCGCTTCCTGCAGCGCCTTCAGCGCCGCTGGAGTCGACGCCTTCACCGGGTCGGTCACACTCACCAGCCCTGCCAACACCCCGTCCAGCACAACGAACATCACCGTCTCCCCATCGTCACGACGGGAGTTTGCTCGGTCCGCGGCGGTCGCGACCTCGACCCCGAGTTCCTCCATCAGCGCCCGGTTCCCCAGGGCGACCGAACGCCCATCCACCCTGCCCCGCACACCCTTTCCGGTCACCGCATCGAAGTCCTCCGCCTTCGACATCTCGACGCCGCGCTCCTCTGCACCACGCACGATCGCCTCGGCCAGCGGGTGTTCGGATCCGCGTTCGAGCGAGGCGGCCAGGCGAATCACGTCGGCCTCTTCGAATCCGGGCTCAGGAAGAACCGCGACGAGTCTCGGCTTGCCCTCGGTCAACGTGCCGGTCTTGTCGACGATGAGAGTGTCGACCTTCGCGAACCTCTCCAGTGCCTCCGCATTCTTGATCAATACACCCATCTGCGCACCGCGACCCGTAGCCGTCATGATCGACATCGGAGTGGCGAGCCCCAAAGCGCAGGGACAGGCGATGATCAGCACGGCCACGGCGGCGATGAGCGCATACGAGAGGGCCGGAGCCGGCCCCCAGAGCGCCCAGCCGACGAAGGCGAGTACAGCGACGGCGATGACCGCCGGCACGAAGTACCCCGCCACCTTGTCGGCGTATTTCTGGATGGGCGCTCGGCTTCGTTGGGCCTTCGCGACCATTTCGACGATTTGCGACAACACGGTGTCGGCGCCGACTCGGGTGGCCCGGATAATGAGACTCCCGGTTCCGTTGATGGTGGCCCCGGTCACAGGATCTCCCACGACCTTCTCGACCGGGACCGGCTCCCCCGAAATCAGGCTCTCATCGATCGACGAACGACCTTCTACGACCTCGCCGTCCACGGGAACCTTGTCGCCCGGACGCACCCGGAGTCGATCTCCCACGGCCAGATGTTCGAGCGGAACTTCCTCTTCCGACCCGTCCTCTCGAATTACGCGCGCCGTCTTCGCCGCCATGTCGAGCAAGGCGCGTATGGCTTTGCCCGTCCCTTCGCGAGCGCGCAGTTCCATGACCTGCCCCAGCAGCACCAGGACGACGATGACGGCCGCCGCTTCGAAGTAGACCCCGACATGCCCGTCGGCACTGCGAAACCCGTCGGGAAAGACGTGCGGCGCGAACACCGCGACCACGCTGAATAGCCAGGCGGCCACCACTCCCATCGAGATGAGGCTGAACATGTTCAGATTCATCGTCTTGAAGGAGTTCCAGCCGCGAACCAGGAACGGCCACCCCGACCAGAGGACCACGGGCGTGCCCAGGCCCAATTCGATCCACAGGGTCAACCGCTCGCCGATCATCTCCCGCACCGGAAGCCCCAGGAGCGGTCCCATCGTCAGAACGAGCAGGGGGGTGGTGAGGGTCGCCCCGATCCAGAACCGTCGCGTGAAATCCACCAACTCGGGATTGGGACCATCGGCCGCCATCGCGGCCGACTCCAACTCGAGCCCCATGCCGCAGATCGGGCACGAGCCGGGCTGGGTCTGACGAACCTCAGGGTGCATCGGGCAGACGTAGACGGCCCCCTCATGCCCGTCGGGCACGCGATCGAGGTTCGAGACGTCGTTCTCCCTTGTGGCGTGGCCATGTCCCGAGTGGCCATGTCCCGAGTGGCCATGTCCCGAAGCGCCACCCGAGCGCTCGAGATGCATACCACATTGGGGGCAGTCGCCCGGCTCATCGCGAACGACTTCGGGGTGCATCGGACAGGTCCAACGGATGGTTGATTCGGATTCCCGCGTCATGGTGGTCCCGGGGAAGACGTGAAGGTCGATCGTGAGAAGGTCACCGAGCCTTCATGAAGGGCTCGTGAAGCCCGGATGAAGAGTGCTTCAGGTGAAAGCGCCTTAATGCCCCCTTCACGGTCGCTTCACCCTGACGGGGCGAGAATGGTCGGAAGCGCTGACTCCCAGCGGCCCCAGCCTTGGAGACCACATGAGCCCGAACCGTTCTCGTTTTCCTTTCTTCGTGGGCGCAGTGTTTGCCGCGATCGCCCTGGCCTCAACGATGGCCGCCGCCTCGCCGCTTCACTTCGACCTCGCGAAATCGTCGCCGATCGACGAAGCGACGGTGCACATGGTGCCCGAAGTCACGCTCTGGTTTACGGAAGCTCCATCCGACGGCTCCGTCTCGATCCGGCTGATCGACTCGGCCGGCGAGCCCATCGAGGGCCTGACCGCGGCGGTTGACGAGGAGGACGGGCGAATCTTCCATCTGCCCACGCCGGACGGATTGGCACCGGGCGCCTACACCGTGACGTGGCGGGGAATGGGCGGCGACGGTCATGTCGTGCGTGGCGACTTCGGCTTCACTGTCGCCAGCCACTGAAGGCACGGAGGTGGCCGTTGGTTTCGCGCACTCATCGCGTCGCGCGGCGCACCAGCGCTTCCTGCCAAAGCGAATAGATGGCCGGAATCACGACGAGGGTGAGAACCGTCGCTGATACCATGCCTCCGATCATGGGAGCCGCGATACGGCGCATGACCGTGCCGCCGGCGCCATGCCCCCAGAACAGGGGGAGCAGGCCGGCCATGATCGCGATGACCGTCATCATCTTCGGGCGCACACGGTGTACGGCGCCTTCCATGATGGCGTCGTGGAGTCCCTCGAGCGTCGCCTCACCCCGCTGCACGCGGTCGTCCCAGGCGTGACGCAGGTAGATCAACATGATCACCCCGGTCTCGGCCGCCACGCCGGCCAAGGCGACGAATCCGATCGCGGTGGCCACAGACCAGTGATAGTCCAGCACGGCCATGAGGACGACGCCCCCCACCAGGGCGAACGGTAGCGACAGCATCACGATGAGAGCTTCCGACACGGTCCCGAAGTTCAGGTAGAGCAAGACGAAGATGATCAACAGCGTCGCAGGTACCACCAGGGCCAACTTCGCTTTCGCCCGCTGCATGTACTCGTATTGACCCGACCAGGTCAGGGAGTACCCTGCGGGGAGTGTGACCATACTCTCGACCAGGGTCTTCGCCGCCGCGACATATGACCCGAGGTCACTTCCCTCGACATCGATGAAGACCCAGGCCGTGGGGAAGGCCTGCTCGGTCTTCACCACCATGGGCCCACCCACGATCCGGATCGCCGCGACCTGCCCAAGGGGGATTTGCGAGATGCCCCGCCCCATCGCCGCCGATCCGCCCGCCGGATCGATCCCCACCATCGTTTCCGGCGCCGCCATCTCCGCCATTCCCTGATCTCGCCGGATCCCGACCGGAATCAGGATCTCAGCCAGTTTTTCCGGCTGATCGCGCAATTCCTGAGGGTAGCGCACGCGCACACCGTAGCGCTCGCGACCCTCGACCGTTCGCGTGACGGTCATTCCGCCGATCGCCGACTCGATCACCATCTGGATTTGCTTCACATTCAATCCGTGGCGGGCCGCGGCGTCTCGATCGATATCGATGTCGAGATAGGATCCGCTGACGACCCGTTCGCCGAACGCCGATCGAGTCCCCGGCACCATCTGCACTGCCGATTCGACCTCCTTGGCGAGCCGCTCCAACTCCGCGAGATCGGGACCGAAGATCTTCACCCCCACGGGCGTCCGAATACCGGTCGCAAGCATGTCGATGCGACCCTTGATCGGCATCGTCCACGAGTTGGTGATTCCCGCCATGCGCAGTTCGTCGTCCATTTCGTCGACGAGGCGCTCGTAGGTCATCCCCTCCCGCCATTCATCCTCGTCTTTCAACACGACGGTCGTCTCGAACATCGCCAGCGGTGCGGGGTCGGTCGCCGTTTCAGCCCGGCCCGCCTTCCCGAAGACACTGACTACTTCGGGAAAGGTCTTGAGGATCGAGTCCTGCGTGGTAAGGGTCTGCTGCGCCTTGGCTACGCTGATGCCCGGAAGCGTGGTCGGCATGAAGAGGATCGTGCCTTCGTTCAGTGGCGGCATGAACTCCGAACCGATCCTCTGAAAGGGCAGCGCCGTAAGAATGAGGACCGCGACAGAGGCCCCAATCACGGGCCAGCGAAATCGAAGCACCCACTCGAGAACGGGTTTGTAGGCGGCGATCAGTACGCGGTTGACGGGGTTGGCGCGTTCGCGATGAATTCGGCCCCGAATGAACAACCCCATCGCGACCGGCACGAGAGTGATCGACAGCAGGCTCGCCGACGCCATGGCCAGGGTCTTGGTCCACGCGAGGGGCTCGAACATTCGCCCTTCCTGTGCTTCGAGCGCGAAGACCGGCACAAACGACACGGTGATGATGAGCAGGCTGAAGAACAGTGCCGGCCCCACCTCCTTCGATGAGGCGATCACGACATCCCAGCGCTCCCCGGACGACAGCATTCGGGTGTGGAGGAAGTCCCCCCCGGGGTCTCCCGGCAGAACGACGCCCTTCGCGGCCGCCTGTGCGCGTTTGTCGTCGATGGCGGCCTCGAGATGTTTGTGCATGTTCTCGACCATCACGATCGCGGCATCGATCATGGCGCCGATCGCGATCGCGATGCCGCCGAGGCTCATGATGTCGGCACCGAGCCCCAGGGCTCGCATGGCGATGAAGGCCATGAGAATACCCAGCGGCAGGGTCAAGATCGCCACCAGCGCACTTCGCACGTGGAACAGGAACAGAACCGTGACCAGGGCCACGATGAGCGACTCCTCGAGGAGCTTCTCCTTCAGGGTGTCGATGGCTCTGTGAATGAGGTCGGAACGGTCGTAGACCGGCGTGAGGGTCAGACCAGCGGGAAAGCCCGGCTCGAGTTCGGCAATCCGTGCCTTGACCCGCTCAATGGTGGTGAGGGCGTTCTCTCCGAATCGCATCACCACGATGCCCCCGACGGCGTCGCCTCTGCCGTTGAAGTCGGCCAGGCCACGACGCACATCGGGAGCCAGGCGAACCTCGGCGACATCGGCCACTCGAATCGGCGTGCCGTGACCGGTCGAGGCGACGACCACGGCCTCGATGTCTTCGAGGCCTTCGAGGTAGCCCAATCCTCGAATCATGTACTCTCGCTCGGCCATCTCGAGCACCATCGCACCCACGTCTTCGTTCGACGCGCGAATGGCTTCCATGACGTTGGTGACGGAGATCCCGAAGCCACGAAGTTGCACCGGATCGACCGTGACCTCGTAGACGCGCTCGTACCCACCGACGGTGGCGACCTCGCTCACTCCGGGGACCGATGTGAGCTGGTAGCGAAGGTACCAGTCCTGGTAGGACCGGATGTCCGCCAGTGACATCGTCCCGGTCGTGTCTTCGAGGACGTATTGATAGACCCATCCGAGGCCCGTTGCGTCGGGGCCGAGAGCAGGCTCGGCGCGGTCCGGCAGTTTTCCTCGAATGCCGGAGAGATACTCCAGCACTCGGCTGCGCGCCCAATAGAGATCGGTACCGTCGTCGAAGATCACGTAGACGAATGAGGTGCCGAAGAACGAATACCCCCGAACCGTCTCGGCGCCCGGGACCTTCAACATCTCCGACGCCACCGGATAGGTGACCTGGTCCTCGACGATCATGGGCGCCTGGCCCGGGTAGTCGGTCCGGACGATCACCTGCACGTCAGACAGATCCGGCAAAGCCTCCAACGGGGTGCTGCGCATCGCCAGGACACCGCCGACGGTGAGGAACACGGCCACGAGAAGAACGAGAAAAGTGTTCCGAACCGACCATTCGATGATGCGTTGGAGCATCGTTCTATCGTCCTTCGTCAGCGACCGGCGGGGCCGGTGCGCGTAGTGTCGGGCATGCCCATGTCGTGTTGCGAGTGGTCCATCTCAACCGGCGAGTCCTCCGGCATCGAGTCGAGCGTATCGGGGGTAGCGGGCATCTCCATTCCTGCCGTGAGCGCTCCCAGGTTCGACTCGGCGTCGACGAGAAACGCGGCCGAGGAGACGACCCGCTCCCCCTCCGACAGCCCCTCGAGGATCTCTACATCGCGTCCCTCGGTACGGCCGGGCACGACCTCACGCGCAACCAACGCTCCGTCGCTGCCTTGCACGAACACGAGGGAGCGGACCCCGGTCGAGAGCACAGCGGCGCGCGGCACGACGAGGCTCGGAAGCGCGGCCGGGATGTCGAGAGTGACCCTGGCGTACATGCCGGGCTTCAACGCCCCATTCGGATTGGGTAGCTCGAGGCGGATTCGCCCGGTTCGAGACTCCATCGACACGGTGGGATGCACGTACGTGATCCGCGCCGCAAAGGAGCGCCCGGGCAAAGCCTCGAAGGTCGCGGTGGCTCCCTGCCCTTCCCGAACCATCCCGAGGTCCTTCTCGAAGACATCCGCCTCGATCCAGACGCGCGAAAGATCGGCGATCCGGAAGAGCGTCATTCCCGGCATGATCCGATCCCCCTCGACGACGTTCTTCTCCACCACGATTCCCGAGGCGGGCGCCTGTAGCGTAACCGTGCGCGCCACCTCACCCGCCTCTTCGATCCGTCGGATCTCACCAACGGGAATGTCCCAGTACTCCAGGCGTCTGCGGGCCGACTCCAGAAGACCCCGGGCATTTTCGGTCGGGCGGCCCTCTCCTGCCTCGCGCAGGAGGCGAGCGGCGAGGACGAGTTCCTCCTGGGCCGACACGAGCATCGGGCTGTACACGGCCATCAGTGGCTGGCCCTTGGAGATCGGCGCCCCGGTGAAGTCGACGAACAGCTCCTCGATCCAGCCGTCGATCTTGGGATTGACGTTCGCAAGACGGGTTTCGTCGTATCCGACGGTGCCGAGAGCTTCGACGGTCTGGGCCAGCGGCCGGCGCTCGGCCGACGCGAAGGTCACCCCGATCCTCCGGCCGTCCTCGACCGAGAGCAGCACGGGTGATTGGTCGCCGCCGGCGACCATTGCGGCATGGTTGTGCCCGTCCATCTCGTCCTGCTGCACCGAGGAGTCCCCGCGAAGCTGGATTCCCACGAAGCCCGCCGCCACGACGACGACCAGGATCGAGAGCCCGATCTGCGTGCCGTTCTTCATCGTTCCTCCGGGGAGTCCGACAGGGTCTCCCGTGTTGGGGGCAGGATCCGGCCCATGCTCGACTCGAGACCCGCGATCGCGCGACCGTAGTCCGCGAACAGGGCATAGAGTTCGGTTTCATACCGGTTGACGGTCATTTCAGCATCCAAAAGGGTCATGAAATCCACAGATCCGACGCGATACGACGACAGCGCCGATTCGACGGTGGCTCGGGCCTCGGGAAGAACTTCCAGGCGATAGAGATCAATGAGTGTTCGGGCCGTCTCGAGGTCGGCGAGGAGCACACCGATCGTGGCATCGACGTCGGCGCGAGCCGAGCTCAACTCCGCCTCGGCCATTCTCCGGACCGCCGCCGCTTCTTCCCGGGCGGCGTACTGCCGACTCGACGCATGGATTGGAAGGCTGAACCCGACCACCGCACTCCCCATCCGCTCGGTGCCGGCCCCTCGATCACGTTGCCCGTACGTCACACCCAGGGTCACATCGGGCCAGATCTGCCGGCGAGCGAGTTCGACACCGCGGCCGGCCCGCTCCACAGACACGCGCGCCCGGTCCAGCAGGGGTCGACTCTCCCAGGCCCAGGCCCGCAGTGTGTCGTGTGTGGGGACCGACGTCGGGAGCGGCCCGAGAATGGGTGACGGCACCGGCGTCGAGGCCGGACGATCGACGAGTCCGTTCATGCGCGCCCCGGCCGCCGTTCTCATCGCTTCCATCTTCCGGATCTCTCCGTCCATGCGCGCGACCTCCACATCGGCGCGCAAGACGTCCGCCTGGCGTCCCGAACCCGCTGCGTACATGGCCTGTGCGATGGTGCGGAAGTCGTCGAGGAGCGCCAGCGTTTCGCGAGTCACCTCGAGGCGGCGATCGAGCGAATAGAGCGTGTAGAAGACGTCGGCGGCCCGCCGCCGCACGTCCCACCAGGCCTCGGCCGATCCCGCATCGGCGATTCGGTGAGAGGCCTCAGCCATGTCTCCTCGGAGGCCGAGCTTACCCGGGAACGGAACCTGCTGCGTCAGCTGGATCGACGGCGCCATCGAGCTGGGCATGTCGGCGTTGAGGCTGGGGAGCCCGACATTCATCACTCCGAACTGGAGCACGGGGTCCGGCAGCGTGGAGGCCTCGGCGACCCGAGCGCCCGTTGCGGCGGCCGAGGCCCTCTCCGCCTGGAGGCGCGGGTTCCGCTGGGCCACCGTTTCCAGGAGCGCGTCGAGGGCCAGACCTGTCTCGGCGGAGGACGAAGCCGTGGACTGGGCTCGGGCCGGCGTCGCCGCGCAGGAGATCAAGGTCGCGAGCGTTGTGAGCGCGGTGAGGAATGTCGGTCGGAGCATCGCACGGTCCCGGGCAGATTCGAGGGGGCTGCCCGAAAGATCAGTGCGGTCGCATGAAGGGTTCGTGAGGCCGAGATGAAGGCTGCTTCAGGCGGTGTCGGGAGATCCCTGACGAGTCTTGCCCGTTGGGATGACAGCGACGAAACGTGCGCCGCCCTCCGAGCGATTCTCCGCCGTGAGGCTTCCGCCCATTCCTTCGACGATCACACGGGAGATCGCGAGACCGAGCCCGGCACCCGACATGGGTTCGCCCGGAGTTCGAGCCGGGTCGGCGCGATAGAATCGGTCGAACACGCGACCGGGATCGTCTCCGAGGCCCGGACCGGTGTCCGACACCGTGAGCTTCAGTGATTGGTCTTCGCACTCCAACCTGACCTCGACGCTCCCCCCCGCCGGGGTGAACTTGACCGCGTTGTCGATGAGGTTCCAGATGACCTGACCCGCCAGTCCGGAGTCCAACTCCACAGACCCGTCGACGAGGGTCTGGACCCGCACGGCCACACCCCGCTCCGCCGCCCCGTGTTGGAATCGCGCCAGGATCCGGTCCATCAACGCCCGGGGATCCACCGTTTCCGGTCGGCCCTGGAGCGCCCCCGCGTCGGATCTCGCCAGCGTGAGGAGGTCTTCCGTGATTCGGGACAGACGCAGGATCTCCTCGTGGTTGCTTTCGAGGACCGATCGATACTCCTCCGCCGTGCGATCCTTGCGCAGTGCGAGCTCGATCTCGCCTCTCAAGACGGTGAGGGGTGAGCGCAACTCGTGGCTGGCCTCGGCCGCGAACTGGGTCTGCGAGTCGAACGCTCTCTGGATTCGACCCAGCATGGTGTTCAGCACTTCGACGAGCCGATGATACTCTCGCGTATCGGAATACGAGCGGATCCGACGATCCAGCGACCGAGCACCGATCTCCTCTGCCTGGTCGATGACCTCATGCACCGGGCGTACGACGCGACCCGCAAGCCACCAGCCCCCGGCGGCCGAACCGACCAACACCACCCCCGCGAGCGCGGCAAAGAACGCCCCGAGGCGAGTCATCATGGCATCGCGGGGCCCGAGCGGGGCCGACACCTGCAGCACATGGCGATCGTGGGGCGGGCCGAACCGCCCCAGCGGGTAGTAGACCGAGCGCACGTCGCGGCCCTCGAAGCGCTGCTCTCTCCACACGATCTCGCCCGCCGAGGCCTCCCGCAGCGCCCCGTGGTCGAGCGGGAGATCGGCCGTCATGAACTGGCTGCGCAGAAGGCTCCGCCCTCCCTCGCTCCAGACCTGGGCGTACTGGATCAGGTCGCGAACCGACGTGGCTTCTTCGGGAGTGAGTTGCCACTCGTGGAAGTGCATCTGGCCGTCGGGCGCGTCGACGAGCGACGCCGCCTGAATCGAGGCCACATTGAGAACGCTCGCGTTGAGATCGCGATCCAGGATGGCCCCGAGTGTCCATACGCTGGCGACCGAGATGAGTGCGACGGCGCTGGTCATCGCCAGCGTGAAGCGCACGGCCAGCTGACTGCGAAACGACCTCACGTCGGGTCGTTCGTCTGGAAGACGTATCCGACCCCACGAACCGTGTGGACCAGGGTCGGCGAATCGCCGCCGCCGCGGAGCTTTCGCCGCAGGTGGGCGATGTGCACGTCGACAACATTGCTCATGGGGTCGAACGAGAGGTCCCACACTTTTTCCAGAAGCTCGGTGCGCCGGATCACCCGCTCGTTGTTCAGCATGAAGAACTCCAGCAGCTGGAACTCCTTCGGCGTGAGATCCAGGCGCTCACCACGACGGGTCGCGACGTGTTTCACACGGTCGAGATCGAGGTCGTCGTACAAGAGGCGATCGGGGCGCTCCGACCCGCCCCTGCGCAGCAGCGCCCGAATCCGGGCGAGCAGTTCGTCGAACCCGAAGGGCTTCGTAAGATAGTCGTCGGCGCCCGCGTCGAGGCCCCGCACGATATCGTCTCGGGAGTCCCTCGCAGTGAGGAGAATGATCGGCACCGTGCGCTCCTTCGAGCGAACTTCGCGCACGATTTCGAGTCCCGACTTGTCGGGCATCATCACGTCGAGCAGGAGCAGATCGTAGTCGTAGACGAGGGCCTTCATCGCCCCCTCGGCACCGTTGTGCGCGACGTCGACCGAGTAGCCCTCTTCCCGGAGTCCCCGTTCGAGGAAACTCGCGACCTTCTTGTCGTCCTCGGCCACGAGGATGCGCATTGGAATCTCCGATCGGGAAAACGGGAACCCTCCTCGCTAATGTGAACCCCGCGGCCCATTCGCGGCAGGGGCCAAGACCTGCACACGGGTTTCCCCCATATTCCGCGCGGCAGGTCTCGGCGCCCGCGATTCTCGGA
>CBDUEZ010000004.1:0-43428 GCA_965366355.1 uncultured bacterium | reverse complement strand
CCCTCCTCTCGGCCCGATTCGTACGTGAACTCGGTATCGAGCCGAGGATTGCCATGTTGTCGTTCAGCAACTTCGGCTCTGCCCGTCATCCCCAGTCGGAGAAGGTCGAGCGAGCCGTTCGGCTGGCCAAGGAGCGTGATCCCGATCTCATCATCGACGGTGAGATGCAGGCCGACACGGCGGTAGACCGGCGCCTGCTCGCCGAGGTGTATCCGTTCTCCCAACTACGTGGCACGGCGAATGTGTTGATCTTTCCGAACCTCGGCGCCGCCAATTCGTCGTACAAGCTCCTCGATCGTCTCGGGCGAGCCGAGGTCATCGGGCCCGTTCTGCTCGGAATGGCCAAGACGGTTCATATTCTGCAGCGGGGCAGCAGTCAGCAGGAGGTCTTGAATCTGGCCACGATCGCGTCGGTCGACGCGCAGGCTCGAGCCCGAGGGGACTGACGAGGTGATGGCGCCCAGCCCGACGATGGGTCGTGGCCACCGCCGGGACTTCGGCCTACGTTGGGTTCGCTCTTGCGCCACCTTCCCGTATCCGGCCGTCATGCCCATGCGCCTTCGTACCGTACTCCTCCTCGTGCTGCCGCTCTGCGTCTCCCCCTATGCGGTTGGTGCCCAGGCTCCGATCGCGGTCCCCCCGGACGCGCCGGCGCGATATCACGAGTTGCCCCCGCTGCGCGCTCAGGCCGAAGAGATGCAGACGTGGGTCGCGGCCAGGCTCGAAGGTGTTCTCCCCGGCCTGATGGAGGAGTACGACGTCGACATGTGGATTCTGTCGATGCGCGAGTACGGTGAAGATCCGGTCTTCTGGTCGATCATTTCACCGACGACCTTCGCGGCACGACGGCGCTCCATCTACGTCTTCACTCGCCAGGACGACGGGACGGTCGAGCGACTCGCCCTCGGCGGCGCCAGCCAGGGGGGACTCTTCGAGATCTATCGATCACCCCGCCCTGCACCCACCGGTGAGCAGGCCGAGCTCTGGGGCGACGAACAATGGCGGCTCCTCAACGAGCTCGTCGCTGATCGCGATCCGGCCAACATCGTCTTGAATATCGACGATACCTGGGCCTTCGCCGACGGTCTTGCGAGCGGCGAGCGGGAGGCGTTGGAACGCGCGTTGGGTGATACCTACCTCGCACGGGTGAAGAGGGAGCCGCGGCTCGCGACGGACTACATTTCGGTGAGGGTGCCCGAGATGATGCCACGATATCGACGAGTGATGGAGACGGTTCATGCGATGATCGCCGAGGCGTTCTCGAATAGCGTGATCACGCCGGGCGAGACGACGACAGACGACGTCGTCTGGTGGTTGCGGCAGCGCGTGGCCGACCTCGGGATGGATACCTGGTTCCAGCCCTCGGTGTCGGTGCAGCGAGCCGGCGGCACGCCCTCGGGCGGTGGGGTAGTCATCGAGCGCGGCGATCTCCTCTGGACCGACTTCGGGGTGATCGCTCAACGGCTGAAGACCGATACGCAACACCTCGGCTACGTGCTGCGCCCGGGTGAAAGCCAAGTTCCGGAAGGCCTGCAACGTTGTCTCGCCACCAGCAACGCGATGCAGGACATTCAACTTGCCGAGATGGTGCCGGGTCGCACGGGCAACGAGGCGCTCGCAGGGGCGTTGGCCCGCATGGACGTCGAGGGAATCCAAGGCACATTGTACTCCCACCCGATCGGTGACCACGGCCACGGAGCGGGACCCCTGATCGGCCTCTGGGACCGACAGGAAGGCGTGCCGGGTCGCGGCGACGCTGTGATTCGTCCCTCCACCTGGTTCTCGATCGAACTGCAGGCGCAGCTCTCGATTCCAGAGTGGGGCGGCGACGTGGCCTCATGCAGGCAAGAAGAAGAGGCCTACCTCGACGCCGACGGCGACCGGCACTGGGTCTTTCGGCGACAGGAACGTTTCCACCTGGTGTGGTAGCCCCACCTCTTTCACTCCACCGCGATGACCCATGGCTGTTCGATACTGGTTGATGAAAAGCGAGGCCGACGTCTATTCCATAGACGATCTCGAGAGAGACGGACGCACCTTGTGGGATGGCGTACGGAATTATCAGGCCCGAAACAACATGAAGGACATGAGCGAGGGGGACCTCGTGCTCTACTACCACTCTCGTCAGTCGCCGTCGGCCGTGACGGGGATCGCGCGGGTCGTGGGCGAGATCTATCCCGACCCCACCCAGTTCGACCCGAAGAGCAAGTACTTCGATGCCAAATCCAACCTGGATGATCCGAGATGGTGGTTGGTCGACATCGAGTTCGTGGAGAAGCTTCCGCGTCAGGTGGGACTCCCCGAGATCAAGGCGAACGCCGCGCTCTCCGACATGGTGCTGGTGCGAAACTCCCGCCTGTCCGTCCAGCCGGTGAAAAAGAAGGAGTTCGAGACCGTGTTGGCCATGGCCGGCACCTCGGCCGGCTGACCTCGGCGGGCTGACCTCGTCAGGCTGGGCGTTTGGCCGCCAACCATTCGGCGGGAGGCGTGGTGCGCTCGAGCTCGGCGGGCCGAAGACGAAACCACCGGGCGACGAGAAATATCTCGGCCGCTTCCTGGGCACTCAATCCAGCCGGCCCCGCCTCGAATGCCCCGAAAACCTCGTCGATCCGCCCGCTCACGGAGCGCCGTGCGCGCGCGGTTTTGGGATGGGGCAGGGTGGCCCGCAACCGCCCTCCTCGGATCAGGTGGACCCGGTCGTCTCCGCGATGTCCCGGCACGCGATAGATGAAGGTGAGATCGTCGATCTCGCCTCGAAAAGCCGTGAGCTCTTGCTGGAATAGGCGGAGCCGTTCCAGTCGATCGCGAACGAGGGCCGCGTATTCGAAGTCGCGACGCGCGGCGGCCTCCGACATTCGCTCGCGAAGTTCGTCGAGCGGCACAGTTCCGCGCCCTTCGAGAAAGCGCGTGGCCGCGGTCACCCGATCGCGATACGCACGGGCCGACGGTGAGCCGCAGCACGGGGCGAGGCAGGTGCCGAGCTCGGCTCGGATACACGCCGGGGCGCGAGCCAGCGGCGCCGAACCTGCGAAGGCGTCGAGTTGATCGTCGAAGATCACCGGGGTGGCGGCGGCGCAGTCCCTCAGTCCGAGCACGTGGGCAAGGTCACGAATCGTGTGTTGAATGCGGCCCACTTTCGGAAAAGGACCGAAGTACGTCGATCCGTCGTCGGTGACACGGGTCGTGGGTACGACCCGCGGGGCCGGTTCGCGGGTCACCTTCACGAATGCGTACGACCTTTTGCGCTTGTGTTGCACGTTGTACTTCGGGCGATGCCTCTGGATCAACCGCATCTCACGCACGAGCGCACCGAACTCGTCGGGCACGTAGTCCCAATCGATTCGAGCCGTCTCTCGAATGAGCTCGCCGGGTTTTTCACTCCTGGGCGCGCGAAAATACGAGAGGAGTCGCGTCCGCACCCGCACCGATTTTCCTACATACAGCAGTCTGTCGTCGGGGCCCCACATTCGGTACACGCCGGGTCGATTCTCCACGTCGGCCCGGACTCGGGCGCGAAGCTCGGGGTTGGCGTGGGACTCGGTCACGGTGGGGCCGGGAAGGGCGGACGAATCGGGAGACGGAAGCCCGAAGATGTCCCGAAGGTGGGTCTGCGTGCAAGGACGCGATGGGCCGGCCCCTGTCTCGGCGCCGCGTCGGGCCATTGAGGTCACCCCCTACGACCGGTAACCTCGGAGTCATGCAGACACCTACGAGGATCATCCGCGACCCACTCTGGAACACGATCCGCCTCGACGCCACCGCAATGCGCATCGTCGACACCGAGGCCTTCCAGCGGTTGCGCTATATCCGGCAGCTGGGGTTCGCCCACCTCGTCTATCCGGGGGCCACCCACACACGGTTCGACCATGCGCTCGGGGTCTACCACCTTGCGAGCACGGCGCTGCGACTCCTGCGCGACCGCGGGGGGGTGCCGGATGTGGTTTGGGAGGGGGCGGAGCTGATTCCGTATGCCGCCCTTCTGCACGACATCGGCCACTACGCGTATTCGCACGCTCTCGAGGAACTGGAGTCGGACCAGGTGCCGGTGCACCACGAAGAGGTCAGCGCGCGTTTCTTCGAGGCGGCCGATCTTCGAGATGCCCTCGCGCCGTTGGGTCCGGACGCACCGCAGCGGATCTTGTCTCTGATCCGCGGGGACGGGAACGCAGTGCTCCGGGGACTTGTGAGTGGTTCGCTCGACCTGGACAAGCAGGAATACCTTCGCCGCGACGCCCGCTTCTGCGGGGTGCCCTATGGCGAAGTCGACGTGGATCGACTGCTTCAGGGCATGGCGGTGCTCCAGGACCCCGTGTCTGGCGAGTGGGAGGTCGGGGTGCACGAGAAGGCGATCGCAGCCCTCGAGTCGCTGCTCTTCGCGAAGTACCAGATGTTCCGGAACGTCTACTGGCACCACGGCGTGCGGTCGGCGACGGCCCTCTACAAACGTATCGTCGAAGAGGCCGTCCGGGGCGGGCTCCTCGACTCGGAAGAACTGGTGGGTCCCACCGATGAAGAACTCCTGTACGAGATCTCGAGGCGGGCTCAGGAAGCCGACGACGAAGTGTCGGAGCGACTTGCGACGCGTTGGATTCCCGCCCTTCGACACCGCCGACTCCCGAAGAGGGCCCTGGAACTCACCGCGTCGGACCTCCATGGGCGAAGGGTCGAGGATTGGGCCGTCCGGGACTCCCCCTGGAAACGTGCAATCGAAGATGAACTCGCTGCGGAACTCGCCCTCGAACCGGGCGAGGTGATGATCGACTTTCCGGCGAAGCGAGCCATGTTCCAACTCGATCTGCTCGTGGAGCGCAGAGACGGATCGGTGGAGCGCATGGGTCCGGATGGCGTTCCCGGGCTGCTCGACCTACCCCGGGTGGCTCAGGAACTCTATCACACGTCGAGAGCCCTGCGCGTCTTCACGTTCGAGCGACGGACCATGGCACCGGAGCAGTTGCTCGACCGGATCACGCGCAAGGACTAGCTTCAGGCGGGCCCGCCGTCGGCCAACCCGATCACGCGGACGAGCACGGCAGTGATGTTGTCGGGACCCCCCGCAGCGAGTGCCGCATCGATGAGCCGAGGGGGGATCTCGTCAATCCGCCCGGTCGGCACCGCCTCAGCCAGAATATCGCGGATCATCGCGTCGGACACCGGACCGGTCAGACCGTCGCTACACAGCAGGAGAACGTCTCCGTTCCGCGCGTCGTGGCGCGTCACGTCGGGGGTGGGCGTCAGATCGACGCCGACAGCCTGCGACAAAACGTGCGACAGCGGATGCGATGCTGCGGCACCCGGCGAGAGGTGCCCCGATGCGATGGCGTCGGCCACCCACGTGTGATCGTCGGTCAGCAGCTCCAGCACCTCGTCGCGAAAGCGGTACGCGCGTGAGTCGCCGACGTGTCCCACCACCATGCAACCGCCCGATCCGAACGCCAGGGCGGTAAGTGTGGTGCCCATACCGTCGAGGCTCTCGTCGTCGAGCACGGCTCGACGGATGCAGCGGTGGGCGCGTTCGACCCCTTCGGCCATGGTCTCGCTCAGCGCCTCGGCAGACCTTTCGCGGGTGTCAGAGGCGAAAGTATCCGCCAGGGCGCCCACGGCGAGGGCGCTGGCATCGGCCCCCGCCGGGTGACCGCCCATTCCGTCGGCGACAACCGCAAGGCCCGATTGGGGATCGAACCACCAGGAGTCCTCGTTCCGTTGGCGGACGAGACCCTTGTGGGTAGATGCATGCATGTCGAGTCGGAAATTCATTCAAAGACAATCGACCCGCCGGATCACGAGGTCCAGAGCGGCCCGCGAATCCGTGACGAAAAGGGGGGCGCCGGCGCCCGCGCACCGGGCGCCAGGACCGGCGCGGTGTGTGCGGGGAACACTCCCCCCCCAGGGGGTTAACACGTCCAACGGTTGACAGGAAGCCGTGTCCGACCGATTTTGGACGGCTCCGGACTTTCGGAGTATTATTACGCCCGCGTGAGGTGCCCGCGGCGGAGATTCGGCTGAATCGTTAAGCGATTTCAGCCCAAGGAGATAGATAGATGGCTGTGACCGCCACGAAGGGCCGCAAGAAGCGGAAGGGGCGCAATCCTCTCGCAAGTTTCGACGCCAGCGTCGAGGAACAGACTGCGCTCGACCAGTACCTGCGAGACGTGAGTCGCCACGAGCTGATCACGCCTGAGCGCGAGAAGGAGTTGGGTGCTCGTGCGCAGAATGGCGACGAGGAAGCGGTGCAGGAACTCGCTCGGGCCAATCTGCGATTTGTCATCAGCGTCGCGAAGAAGTATCAGAACCGCGGCGTTTCGCTGACCGACCTGATCCAGGAAGGCAACGTCGGCTTGGTGACGGCGGCCCGGAAGTTCGATCCGGAACAGGGCGTCAAGTTCATCTCGTACGCGGTGTGGTGGATCCGCCAGGCGATTCTGGCGGCGCTGGCCAACCACGGACGGTCGGTGCGGGTTCCGCTCAACCGTGCGAGTGATCTCGCCCGCATCTTTCGCGAGAAGGAGCGTCTCAAGCAGGAACTGGGCCGTGAACCGTCTCCGGAGGAATTGAGTGTCGCGACCGATCTGACACCGGAACTCGTGGAGTCGCTCCAGACGCTCAATGCGGCCGAGATCCGACTCGATGCCCCGATCGGCGACAGCGAGGACTCGCAGTTGGTCGAGCGCTTCATCACCGAAGAAGCGGCCGAGCCGGAAATCGAGGTGGAGAGCCGACTTCTGACGGAGGCCGTGACCGAGGCGTTGGCGACGCTCGATGCCCGCGATGCGAAGGTGCTGCGCCTGTACTTTGGGCTGGAGGGTGAGCGCGAGCACACCCTGGAAGAGATCGGCAACATGCTGGGCGTGACCCGTGAGCGTATCCGCCAGCTTCGCGATCGCGCTCTGCGCCGTCTCCGCGAGGGTGGAAAGGGTGCTGCGCTGGAGTCGTTCGCCGCGTGATGAATGACGTCGTGCTCCTGCACGGCGCCGCGACCCCGCCCCCCGTTCGGCTTATCGCCGGACGGGGGGCGTTGTCGTTGATCCCATGACGAACGATGACGTCGCTCGGTGGGGCGATGTCTGGGGGAGCCTCGGAGGGGTGTATACGGTGCGGCTCGACGACGGCGGCGCCGAGGTGGAGGCCTTCCTGCGGGGCCGCGTCAAGCGGCAAGCTCGGGCGGGTGATCGCGTCGTGGTTGGTGATCGCGTGCGGGTGGTCACGGAGTTTCAGGGTGACGAAGAGGTGTGGACCATCGAGGAGGTCGCACCGCGACGGACCCAGATCGTGCGTCGCTCCGGGCCCGGTCGGAAACCGAAGGCGGTGGCCGCAAATCTGGACCGGCTCATCGTGGTGGTGTCGCTCAAGGCCCCCGAGCCCCGGCTGGAGATCGTAGACCGTTTCCTGGTGCTGGCCGAGATCGACGAGGTGCCGGCGGTGGTCGTCCTCAACAAGATCGACCTGGACGGTGCCGAGGCGCTGGCGAACGAGTTGGAGCCATTGTATGCCGGAGTCGGATACCCCGTGCTCCGCACCAGCGCCGAGTCGGGCGCCGGGATCGAAGCGTTCGGCGCTCTCCTCTCGTCGGGAGTCTCGGCGCTGGTCGGGCCCTCGGGCGTTGGAAAATCGACGTTGCTGAACGCGGTTCAGCCGGGCCTTCGTCTGCGCACCGGAGAGGTCTCGAAGCGGCTCGGCCGCGGGCGACACACGACGGTTGCCGCGAGGCTCATTCCACTCGAGCGGGGCGGGTTGGTGGCCGACACGCCGGGCTTCGGCGAGGTCGGCTTGTGGGGCATCGGCGAGACGGAGGTGGAACGGGTCTTTCCGGAGATCGCCGCGCGGGCGGCGGAGTGCCGGTTCCGTGGTTGCCGGCACCTCGAAGAGCCTGATTGCGCCGTGAAGGCCGCAGTCGAGGTGGGTGAACTGGCCGCCTCGCGGCTGGCGTCGTTTCGCGTGCTGCGAGACGAGGCCCGCCAGGACGCCCGAGCGGGGCGCCGACCCACGAGCTGACGCTCAGCTGCAGCCCGCCTCGTACGCCACCGACCATTCCCCGTCGACCCGTTCGAGCACCGCGGGCCATCGTGAGCTCGTCCCCATCACCTCGAGGAGCACTTCGGGGTTTTGGTCACCGTCCCAGTCGAACTGCTGGAAAAAGCGCGGTGCGCCCTTGCCGTCGTCGCCCACCCGCCGGTACCAGGTGTAATCCAGCAGATAGCGGTCCTGCTGCAGCGAGCCCAGAACGAACAGACCATACGCCACGGGGGTGCCCGGATCTTCGACCGCGAGTCGGTCGCGGAACATGAACGTGGCCGCCACCATGGGGCTGCCGTCCACCCCGCTTCGCGTCACGTCGAGGTCGGCACGGGCCTGGCCGAGGTCGTCGGGCCAGAGGGCGCCCTGCCGCATGATCGCCGTCTGAGCCATGCGCAGACTCGCCTGGCGATGTTCATCGGTAGCCGCGGGAAAGGCCCCCGTGGCGTGCACCGCCGCTGACGCGACGCCGCGCGAAAGCGCCAGGAAGCGCGTCTCGCTCGCCGCTGCGGGAACCAGCTCCGGAGTGCCGGACACCGTCGGTCTCGGTGTGCACCATAGGTCGGTCGAACCCGTCTCGCTCGACAGCAGGGTTCCCACGCGAACGCCATCGGCGAAGACGGTGAATTCGGCACCGGGCGCCATGAGCGTGCGCGCAAAATGGGCGTTGAATCCCGGTGCGTCGCTTTCGCGCGTCAGCGGAAAGACCGAGTCGCCGCGGAACTCGAACATCGGAACCAGGGTGAGCGTTTCGCCGCTCCGTGTCCCAGCGAAGAGTACCGGTCCGGTCGGGAGGGGAGGGGCGGGAGCTTCGCTGGAATCGGCGACCTCCTCCAGGTCGTCGGCCGTCTCGGCGCCGACGATGGCGGGCGGCGGGGGCTGGAGAACGAACGACGTCCCCCCCCATTCGACGTTGTCGCATCCGGTCGTCAGGGCTAGTATGACGAGCCACGCGAAGGAGCGATGTGCAAGTCCTGCCACGGGTTCCGCTTCGAGTCGGCGGGGGCGGTCTCGTCTTCGAGCCACACCCTGGATACTTCGAAATTCGGGAGTCTTGAACCTAGCCTTGGACCCCGTCGTGGGCCAGCGGCGGTGTCCCTCCAGCGTCCTCGAGACATGACCTCCAAGCCGCCCGATCCACACACGTTCCGACGGGTGATCGGACATTTCGGAAGTGGCGTGACGATCATCACGGCCGCGTCGCCCGAGGGGCCGGTCGGCTTCACCGCTAGTTCCGTTGCCTCGCTGTCACTCGACCCGCTTCTCGTCATGGTCGGAGTTTCCGAAGGTAGCGAGACCCTTTCGGCGATTCGTAGTTCGGGGGCCTTCGCCGTGAACATTCTCGGGCGGCAACAAGTTGGAATGGCCCGACGGTTTGCCAGCGCCGATCGAGAGAGGCGCTTCGTCGGCCTCGACCTCGCCGGGGCCGCGACCGGTGCGCCGCTCCTGACCGGAAGCCTCGCCTGGCTCGACTGCAGTCTCCACACCGAGGTCCCGGCCGGCGATCATGTCGTCGCGATCGGGCAGGTCGAGGCGTGTCGAGCATTCCCCGGTGATCCCCTGCTCTACTATCGCGGCGAGTTCGGTGGATGGACCCGATGAGAACGATCGTGCCGCCGCTCATCGTCGGGGCCGTCTCGGTCGGATCGGCCGAGCTGTCCCTTTCGCTCCTGCTCTATTCGCGGCCCGGATTCCTCAGGGCGTTGACCGTTCTCCTCGCCGTACAGCTCGCGTCCCTGGCCGTTGGGCTCGCGACCGCACCACGTCGCGATTCCGAGAGGCGTTGGACGGTCGATTCAGCGGCCAATTTGCGCTGGCGGTGGCTGCTTTCTGTCGCAGCGGTCGGTGTCGCCGCCTTCGCCGCGGGAGGCTGGAGTCTCCTCGGGGGACTCGGTGGTTCCGCGGCTGAGCGCGGAGTGGCGGTTGCGGCTCTGGCGTCTCTTCCCCTCCTGACTCTCGGCGGCGTTCTGGGAGGGCTCGCAGCGCGGAGCCCGGACGCCCGAGTGGGGGCGTGGGCAGCTGCCGGCGGAGCGATCGGCGCGGCCGTTCTGGGCACGGTGCTCCTCACGCGGCTGCTCCCGGCATCGATGCTTCTCGGATCGACGATTCTCATCTCCATCGGGGCGCTGCTCGACGGACGACACGATCGTGCGCTCCTGGATCCACTCGATGATGGTGCTGAACCGGAAATCCCGTCGGTGGAGGCACTCGCTCCGGACGGAGTGGTCCCGGTCGAGCACCTGGCGCCGGATGAGATCCGTTCCAGTCGGGACCCGGGCGCGTGATTCTGGCTCACCTGTCCGACCTGCACCTTGGACACCGGGCCTTCGACCGATGGGACGAAGGGGTGAACCTGAGGGAGCGCGACTTCTCGCTCGCCTTCCAACGCGCCGTCGACGACATGATTGCGCAGGCCCCGGACGTGGTGATCATGACGGGCGATGTGTTCGACCGACCCGATCCGCCGCCGGGTGCGCTCGTCACGCTCGCTCGGGGACTGGAGGCTCTGCATTCCGCCCTCCCGGGGGTTCCCGTACACCTGGTCGCGGGCGCGCGTGATACCCCCCGTCGACGGGGAGACGCCGGTGCGCTCGCCGCCCTCGACGCCTTCCCGCATGTGGAGGCGGCGACGACGATTCCGCGGAGCATCTTCTACGAGGAGTTGTCGCTCCACGTACAGCTGATTCCCCATCGGGCCGTTCTTCGGGGCCCCCAGCCTCTCATCGAGCCCGATCCCAGGGCCCGCTGGAACGTTCTGGCCACGTATGGTCGTGTGGCGCGCGGCGAAGGGCCGGGACTTCAGGTCGATCGGGCGGGGTGGGACTATGTAGCCCTGGGCGGCCGTCACACTTTCGAGATCGTGGCCCCTCGCGTGTCGTATCCGGGCTCGCTGGAGCGCGTGGGCTCGACCCCGTGGCGGGAGGCGGGCGAGGAGAAGGGCTTCGCAATCGTCGATCTGGCGTCGGGAGACATCGGATTCCGCGGTGTGGTTGGAAGACCGGTCGTGGCGTTGGCCACGTCCAGGGCCCCGAGTGGTGACCCCGAGCGCCTTCGCACGCGATTTGCGGAAGTCGTGCGCGAAGTGCCGGGCGGGATCGCTCGCAAGATCGTCCGGGTGCGGCTCCGAGGTCCCGCCCCTTCCGATCTGGTGGCCCTTCAAGGCCTGCTTTCTGAGTTCGATCGTTCCGCCGTCCACCTGTCGGTCGAGGTGGAAGACCCGGGCGGACTCGAGGGCCCTCCGATCGACCTGATGGCGCGCGTGCAAGGCAACCTTGGATCCGCGTCGCACGAGGCGGCCAACCGGCTTCTGGAGCGGGTGTTGGAGCCGGCGGGGCACCGATGAGGGTGGTGAGCCTCCACGCCCCCTCGGTTCCGGGCATGGTGAGCCTCGAGGCGGCCTACCTTCCCACGGGCTTCGTCGCGGTGCTCGCGCCCGACGGTCGGCTTCGGCGGGGGATCCATGCCGCCCTTTCCGGTCAGGTCGGCCCGGACGGGGTTGTGGTCACCTCGCCACGCGGCCCGGATCCTCTTCTGGCTCGGCTCCCCGACGACCTCGGCGACCGGTTGCGAACCGGACGTCGGCTCGACGACCTCGCGCAGGTCCTCGAAGGCGCGACCCGGGCCCTCGCATGGTTGGCCGGACTGGATCGTATCGAAGCCGCCCGCACTCGGCTGGGCCGATTGCGGGGCGCGGCCAGTGATGGGGGTCCCCCGGAGGTCGTTGTGCAGCGAATCCTCGAGTTGGAGGGTGCTCCCGCCGAGTTCGCCGCTCTCGACGAGGAACTTCGGCGCCATCGCGAAGACGACGTGGAGGTCACGGGCGACCTCGAACAGGCCACGATGGACTGGCTTCGGGAGCGACAGGACGCCGAGACCCGACTCCAGGCCTACCGGGATCGAGCCCGCGAACTCAAGGCCCGCCTCCGACAGATGGAAGAAGGCGGCGCGGCCACTCCGTGCCCGACCTGTGGCCGCGGATTGGATGACCACTTCCAGAGCGTGCTGGAGACCCTGCGCGACGAATGGGAGGGCGTGGTCCAGGATGGTAGCTGGTGGCGGCGGCGGCGGGAACAGCTCGAACTGAAGCCCGACGCGCTCCAGGACATGGAGAGCCGAGCGGTTCAACTCCACGCGGCCGTGCGCGATCTCACCCAGTTGGCGGAGGCCGCTCGTGTGCGGGTCGTTCAACTCAACGACGCCCGGGCGCGGATTGCGGCGCGCGGTCACGATGAGCAGGCCGCGTCGAGTGAACGCGCGCCACACGATCGCGTCGACGACGAGACGGTGGCGGCCGTCGACGAGGCCCTCGCGGAATCGGGACGGCAACTCGCCGATGAGGCTCGCCATCGCTTGCTCGATCGAACCGCAGCGCACCTCCTACGCCTGACGGCGGGTCGCCTTCTGGGTGTTCGGTGGACGGCAGGGCGTGCAGAACTGGTCGGCCCCGAGGTCGACCTGCCGATGCCTGCCGATGAAGATGCGGCGGCGGCCCAGCTCGCGGCCCGCCTCGCTGCGGTAGAACTCGTCTGGAGGGCCGCCGGCGTCGGGCACGCAGCATTGCTCGTTGGCGACCCGTTCGATCGCCTCGACGAGGCGGTCAAGGTTCGCGCGGCGGACCTGCTCTCGGAACGCGTCGGGCACGATCTCGTGCAGGTGATCCTGGTCACCCGGGGCGAGGTTGTCGACCTGGTCCCCGAGGCCTTCGACGGGGTTCTGGAGTTTCGGTCCGAGGGTGGTGGCGGCGTGCTGAGGCCCGTGCCCGCAGGAACCGGAGTGATTCGTATCAGGGACTAGCCCGCCGGCCGAGGGTCGTTTCTCCGGGTCGCCACCGCCGTCACTTCGAGCACCGCTCCCCGTTTGAGCGGCCCGCACGGGATGATCGCACGGGCCGGCCGATGATCGCCGAGGATCGAGGCATAGACCCGATTCACCTCGGTCCAGAGTGTGGGGTCCGTGACGAAGATGTTCACGTGCAGCAGCCGATCGAGTCCGGAGTCAGCGGCGTTCAGGATGGCGGCGACGTTGGCGAAAGTGCGCCGCACCTGTTGCTCGACACTGCCCAGGGGAGCGTCGGGGGCCGTCGGATCGAAGGGAAGCTGTCCGGCCACCCACACGGTGTTTTCGTGAACGACCCCCTGACTGTAGTGCCCGGCGGGCGTCGGAGCATCGGGCGTTTCTACTGAGAAGGGAGACATGGCGGCGCGGGGTTGGCGAGGACGCTATAGTGAGTTGAAATCGACTCGCCGATTCTGCCCCGGGAGCCGCACCAGTGCAACTTCGCCTCCTCAACGAAGAGGCCTTGAAAGACCTCGTCGACATGAAGGCGGCGATCGCCGCCGTGCGGGCCGGGTTCGACGCACTCTGGAGCGGTACCGCTCAGGTCCCGGTGCGCACCGTACTCGTCGAGGAAAACGGCTCCACCTTGATCATGCCAGCTCGGCTCACCGCCGAGCCGGGCGTCGGACTGAAGGTCGTGACGGTGCGCCCCGGAAACCGAGACAGGGGGCTCCCGGCGATTCATGCCGTGATCCTTCTCATGGACGCCGTTACGGGCGCCCCCGCGGCCGTGCTCGACGCGGAGTGGCTTACGGCGCTCCGCACCGGGGCGGCGACCGGAGTGGCCACCGATCTCCTCGCGCGGAGCGATGCCTCCGTTCTTGCGGTGGTGGGGGCCGGGGCTCAGGCGTTCGAGCAGGCGCGGGCGGTCGCAACGGTGCGCCCCATCGAGGAGGTCCGTGTCGTATCGCGTGGCGGTGCGAGCGCAGAACGTCTGGCGCTTCGGCTGGTCTCGGAAGGGGTGGTCGAGCGCGCGCGGGCCGTTGCAAGCTCGGCACATGCGATCGCGGGTGCCGACATCGTGGTGACCGCCACCGATAGCACCGTTCCCGTGCTCGACGACGTCGATATCACATCTGGGACCCACGTGAACGCGGTGGGAAGCTATCGGCGCGACATGCAGGAGCTACCGCTCGCGCTCATGGGCCGCGCCGATCTGGTCGTGATCGACCAACTGGACGCAGCCTTGGCCGAGGCCGGCGAGGTGACGGCCGCACTCGACGCCGGGGTGATCCTCCGCGAGAATCTGATCGAACTCGGTGCCCTCACCACCGGTGCCCGGATCGGCCGGACCCGTCCCGAAGAGGTGACGGTCTTCAAGTCTGTGGGCAACGCGATCCAGGATCTGATGGTCGCTCGTCTGGCGCTGGACCGCGCCCGGGCCGCCGAGCTCTAGGAGCCCAGGTCGGACCAGCGCTCCCCGAGAGCGCGCAGGCTTTCCATCCTGGTGGTGTCACCCGTTTCGGTCAGGACGGCCTGCGCGAGGGAGTAGTAGACCCAGGCGTAATAATTCGGGATTCCGAGGGTGGCGATGTCCGGCCAGTGATCCCAGTCCGGAAGATCGCCTCGGTGAATGAACACGCTTTCGGCGAGCCTTTCGGTGCGCGGGAGATCTACCCATGGCCCGGTGACTGCGGTGAGCGGTGAAGTCGGAGGCATCGGCACGATGCCCGCGGGTCGCTCCTCGAGCAGTTGGCCGTTGTGAAGCTTGAAGGCCAACCCGTGCCGGACCAGGTAGTCGTCGAGACCGAGAGACTCCGCCGCATTCCCGCTGCTCGCGAAGTAGATGGGCCGGTCGCCGAGCGCCGTGCTCAGGATGCCGAGCGTGTACTGGTGCCAGGGATAGAGCACGGTGCCTTCGGGGAGCACGGTGCGAATGTTTCCGAAGGTGAATTGTCGCGCCCGGTCGAGCTGGAAGTAGCTGCCCCCGATCTGGTCGATGGTCGCATCGTCGAAATCGGCCGGGAAGATACCGGTGCTCGGGACCTCGAGTCGGTCCATGGGAATCGCGACCTTGCCTGCGGCTTCGACGGTGCCGGCGTCGGTCGTGTAGACGGCGGCGGTGTTCTCGCCGGTGTAGGCTCGCTGGCAGATGATTCGGGTCGGATCGTCTTCCCAGTCGAGGCCGTCGACGCAGGGCCGAGTCAGGCCCTGAAGCTGTTTCGCGTACCAGGCGGTGTTGAGGTACGACGTCACGATGACCGTCACGTCACGGCGAATGCCCTCGACCTCTTGCAGATACCAGAGGGGGAAGGTGTCGTTGTCACCGTTCGTGAACAGAATCGCGTAGGGCTCGACCGACATGAGCAGGTTGTGCGCCCAATCCCGTGCGGCGTAGTCGTAGGAACGCGTTGCCCACGGCCAGTTCAGCACCAGGGGGATCAGGGCGAGACCGAGGATCGGCGCACCCCGCGACAATCCCTGCAGCCGCTCCCCGAGGGTCTGCCACAGCGCTACGATCCCGAGGCCGGCCCAGAGTCCCCATAGGGAGAACGAGGCGATGAAGAAGTAGTCCCGTTCACGCACCTCGTGGAGCGTATAGTCGTTGACCGGGTCGGGGACGGAGTAGCCGTATTTGAAGTTCAGGTAGTAGACCAGGCCAACCGACAGCGTGCCGAAGAGCACCGCCACATACCAGAAACTCGACCGATCTCGACGGTGGTGCTCCATCGCCCCCCACACGCCGAGGCCGGTGAAGAGCATGGTGAAGAGCACGCGCAGCGGCGGAAACAAAGACTCCGTGCCCTCGATGGATCGGGCCCACTGCCAATCGAAGTACTGCAGGTAATTCGTGACCTGCGAATGGAGTGGTGCCTGCCGCGGGTTCAACGGGGGCTTGTCGTACTGTTCCCGCTTGAGGGCCGCATTGAGCGGTGCGCAGCCCGCATTCCCATAGGTCGCAATCGAGGTCAGGGCACCCGGAAGGGTCTCACATTCCGGCGCCGCTTCGTTGATCACCGGGTCGAGATTGGCGCGCAGCGGTAGGAAGAGATGAATCGACAGCCCCACCAGGACCGCGACGACCACCGGGGGCACCAGCCTCCAGTTGAGCAGCACGCGGGGTTGCACGCGCAACACGAAGACGGCGATGGCCGGCGCGGCCAGAAACGCCATCAGGTGGTTCCCGACACTCAACGCAAGAATGAACGCGATGAGCACCAGCAGGTTGTCGTCTTTGCCCTTTCCGAGGTTCTCCTGCCAACGCACCACCAACCAGCTGAGAAGCGCGATCGTAAGGAGTGAGACCGTGTACACCTTCTCATTGACGTTCGACTGGTTCCACACGGTGAACGCGGTGGCGCTCACGAGGGCAGCCGCGGCGGCCCCGATCAGACGAAAGGCGCGTTCCTTCGAGAACGTACGCAGCACGTGGTGGATCACGAGAAACCACAGCGCGTGGGCCGAGGCGCTCATGAAGGCGCTGAACAGGTTGATCCGAACGGCAGGGGTCCATCCGGTCGGCGACAGCAGGATCGACCACGCCCGAGCCAGGACGACGAAGAGCGGATTCCCCGGCGGATGTGGAATCCCGAGAATGTGACCCGTCGCGATGTACTCGCTGGTATCCCAGAAGGCCGTCGTCGGTGCGAGCGTCAACCCGTACAACAGAAAGACGCCCAGTCCGAGGAGCGCAGCCCAGAGGTAGGGTGGGCCCGGCTGTTCGTCCCCGAACGCGGTCGGTGAGGTGTCGGCCGTGGGGATGCTTTTCGTTGGATCGGTCATAGGCCGTCAAAGATAGTCAGGGCTTGTCGGTGATCCTAGGAGCGTGCGGTATGAGCGGGGTGGCTCGGGAGAAGGTGCGCCACCCCCCAGCGGTCGATCTCCAGCCGCCATTCCGGCGGGACCCAGGTCGTCGCTGAATAGTCCAACATGAGTGCCGGCCCGTCGAGAACGTGGCCTTGCCGGAGGTCGCGTCGCCAGACGGCCTCGGCTCTGAGGGTCTGGCCACGATACACGACCGAAATCGCGGTTCCTGGCGGCGGGCCCTCGGCCTCGGAGAGGAGTCTCGGTTCGACCTCGGGTCCCGGCGCCGTGGCCGTCGATCGTACGGTGACGACCTCGACGGGCGCATCGTCGCGACGGTAGCCGTAGCGCTGCGCATGTGAAGCGTGAAAACGCTCGACCCACTCTGGACTCCCCGGTTCGGCCACCACTCTCAACTCGAAGCTTTGTCCGCGGTACCGGGCATCGACATGCGAGACCAGGCCGACCGCGGTCGGGGCGGCCCCCTCGAGCTCGAGGGCACGGGAGGCGAGGTTCTCCAGCTCGGCCAGCGCGTCGGCCACCCGAGTCATGGTGCCGGTCTCGTGCGTGGAACACAGCAGAGTGCGAGAGACCTCTCTGGAGAGCGGCGCCGTCAGGATCCCGTACGCGGAGAGCAGGCCCGGGTCTGGGGGAATGAGGGCCCGAGAACAGCCCAGCCGTCCCGCCAGCTCCGCTGCGTGAAGGGCGCCGGCGCCCCCGAAAGCCACCAGGGCGAAGCCGTCGGGGTCGTGCCCCCTTTCAACCGAGATCACGCGCAGCGCGCGCTCCATTGCCGCATCGGCGACGGCGAGGACGCCTTCCGCTGCTTGGTCGGGTGTCGACCCCAGGGCCTCGGCCAGAGCCTGGATCGGACCGGCGACGGCCTCGCGATTCAGGCCGCCGTCGCCTCCGAGGAAGGCCTCCGTCGGAATCCGCCCAAGCCACACGTGGGCGTCGGTCACCGTGACCTGCGTGCCGCCCCGGCCGTAGCAGATCGGGCCCGGTTCCGCGCCCGCGCTTTCCGGACCGACCCGGAGGGCCCCCCCCGGGTCGACGCGGGCCACCGACCCGCCTCCGGCGCCGACCGTGTGGATGTCGAGGACGGGGAGCGCGACGGGGCGGCCATCGATGACGAACTCGCGGGTGTGCAAAGGGTGTCCCGGACAGAGCGATACGTCGGTCGAGGTGCCCCCCATGTCGAAAGTGATCAGGTTGGGGAACCCCGCGCGCCTCCCCCAGGCAAGGGCCCCGACGACTCCGCCGGCAGGGCCCGAGAGCACCGTGTGGGCGGGCTCGCGGACGGCGCGCTCGACGGGAAGGGTGCCGCCGTTCGATCCCATGACCGCGATCGAGCGAGCCCCCGACTCCCGAGATAGCTGGGCGAGGTAGCGACCCATCACGGGGGCCACGTAGGCGTTGATCACGGTCGTCGAGGAGCGCTCGAACTCGCGATATTCCGGCAGGAGCGTCGACGACACCGAGATCGGCAGGCCGAGAGGCACCAATGCCTGCGCGACTGCAGCCTCATGGGCGGCGTTCGCGTACCCGTGCAGGAGGCAGACGGCCACGGCTGTGGCGCCGGTGTCGCGCACCCGGTCGACGAGGGCCGCGAGCTCGGTCGGATCGAGGGCTTCGAGTTCCAGACCCGTTGGATCCATGCGACCCGAGATTCCAAGCCGGGCCTCGTCCGGCACGAGGGCCGGGGGGCGGTGGCCGACCAGGGCGTAGAGTTGAGGCCGGTCCTGCCGGCCGATGGCCAGCACGTCTTCGAACCCCCGGTTGGTGACGAGCGCGACGCGAGCCCCTTTGCGCTCGAGAATCGCATTGGTCGCGACCGTCGACCCGTGAAGGAGCACGACCGCCTCACCCTCCTCGACGATGCGATCGAGCCCCTCGAGAATGGCTCTCGACGGATCATCGGGGGTCGACGGGATCTTGAGGGTGGTCAGATGTTGTCCTCGCCAGGCCAGCAGGTCGGTGAAGGTGCCGCCCGTGTCGACCGCAACGTGGACGACGTCGCTGGTTGACCTCGATCCCGGGCCTCGGGACATTCCCTCACTCATGGGACCCGCCGGAGTGGCGGTCCGCTGTCAACGGTCTGGGAATTCATGCGCTTCCGTCCATCCTTCGACGATTTCGTTGGGCTCGTGCAGTCCTTCGAGGACGAGCCTGGGCTCGTCCCGATCTGGCGGGAATTCCTCTTCGATGTCGACACGGCGGTCACCGCCTATCACAAACTCGCTCGACCCCCGTTCGGATTTCTCCTCGAATCGGTCGTGGGAGGTGAACAATGGGCCCGCTACTCGTTCGTGGGTACCCGTCCCTCGGGAGCCTGGCGCCTTCGCGAGGGTCAGGTGAGTTGGTGGACGCCGGACGATGGGTGGGTCGATGTGCCCTGTGAAGACCCACTGACCGACCTCGACAAGAGGCTCCGGAGCCGGCGTCCCGCCGAGGTTCCGGGACTCCCGCGGTTCTGGGGAGGGGCGGTAGGGTACTTCTCCTACGACGTGGTGCGCCAGATCGAGGAGCTCCCTGATGCCCCGCCGGATGACCTCGGGGTGCCCGAGGGACTCTTCGTCTTCACCGACGTCGTCCTCGCGATCGACAATCTCCGTGGCCGAGCCATGGCGATCGCCTCGGTGCCGGTCGATCCGGGCGACTCCCGCGAGCGGCTCGAGGAACGGTACGCGGCGGCTCGGAGACGGATCGACGAACTTGTGACGGAACTGGCGACCTCGCCGGGTCCGCCCCCTTTGGTTCTCTCGGAAGAACCCGACGAGGATCCACCGTTCTCCAGCGCAACTCCGCGGAGTGTCTTCGAGGATGGAGTGGAACGGATCCGGAACTACATCCGGTCGGGCGACGCCTTCCAGGTCGTGTTGAGTCAGCGTCTCGGCATGGAGTTGTCGGCCTCCTCGTTCGATCTGTATCGCGCGGTTCGTACGCTGAATCCTTCGCCCTACCTCTATTTCCTGGAGATGGACGGAGTGACCCTCGTCGGGAGCTCCCCCGAGGTGCTGGTTCGCCTCGAAGACGGTGTGGTCACGGTGCGACCGATCGCGGGAACCCGTCGGCGTGGTCGGACGGCCGAAGACGACCGTGCGCTGGCCGCGGAACTCGCGGCCGACGAGAAGGAACTGGCCGAGCACCGTATGCTCGTGGATCTCGGACGCAACGACGTCGGCCGCGTTGCTCGGTACGGATCGATCACCGTTCCCGACCTCATGGTGGTAGAGCGGTATTCGCACGTCATGCATCTCGTGAGCCAGGTCGAGGGCCTTCTGGAGGAGGGCCGTTCGGCGGTGGATGTGTTTCGGGCGTGTTTCCCCGCGGGCACCGTGTCGGGAGCCCCGAAGATTCGGGCCATGGAAATCATCGACGAACTCGAGCCGGTGCGGCGAGGGCCCTACGCGGGAGCCGTGGGTCACTTCGGGTATGGGGGCACGCGCATGGACACGGCGATCACGATTCGAACCGTCCTGGTCACCGGTGGTCGAGCCTACGTTCAGGCGGGCGCCGGGATCGTCGCCGACTCGGTGCCTGCTCTCGAATACGAAGAGACCCTCAACAAGGCGAGGGCCCTTCTCAGAGCCGCGGCGATGGTGGGTTCCGGAAAGGCCGACGAGGCCGCTTCCTAGCCGAGCGCTGCTCCGAGTTCCTCGTACAGTCGAATGAGCGCCCCTATACCCCGATCGTAGTTTTCGATCGTGAACCATTCATTGGGCGCATGCATGTTGCACGCCGGGAGTGCGAAACCGACCAGTAGGGCCGGAGCGCCCAGGATCTTCTCGAAGTCTCCCACGATCGGAATCGACCCGCCCTCGCCCACGAGTACCGGTCGCGCTCCGAAGGCGGATTCGAGCGCCCGGCCTGCAGCCTCGAAGAGCGGACCGGAGGGGTCTGCTCTCCACGGGTAGCCGCCGTGGAGCTCCACCATCTCGATTTCGATCCCGGTGGGACAGACCGAATGGAGGTGTTCCTCGAGCAGGCGAGCCACCCGCCTGGGGTCCTGGTCGGGGACCAGCCGGAAGCTCACTTTCGCCATGGCTTTCGCGGGAAGTACGGTCTTCGCTCCCTCGCCCGTGTACCCGGAGAGCAGGCCGTTCACCTCACAGGTCGGACGAATCCACAGCCGTTCCAGGGTCGACCACCCGGCCTCGCCGACCAGGGCCGGGGCGTCTACCGCACTCCGGAATCGTTCTTCGTCGAAGGGGAGTGCACGGATGGACGCCCGCGTCGCCTCGTCCCATTCCAGAACGTCATCGTAGAAGCCCGGAATCGCGATGTGACCGTCGGCGTCGTGGAGGGTCGCCAGCATGCGAGCCAGGGCCATTGCGGGGTTACCCACGGCCCCCCCGTAGGCTCCGGAGTGCAGGTCACCCGCAGCCGCCGTCGCGTGAATCTCGACGTACGCGAGGCCACGGAGCGAAAACAGCAGAGACGGCAGTCCCTCGTCGAACATCGCCGAGTCGGAGATGACTACGGCGTCACAGGCCAGGCGGGTGCGGAGTCGCTCCACGAAGGGCACGAGGTTCGGCGACCCCACCTCTTCTTCACCTTCGGCGACCACGATCACGTTGACCGGGAGGGTTCCGGTTGTCGCGAGCCAGGACTCGAGGGCTTTGACGTGCATATGGAGCTGGCCCTTGTCGTCGGCGGAGCCCCTCGCATATATGCGACCGTCGCGAACCGTGGGCTCGAAGGCGGGCGAGGTCCACAGTTCCAGCGGTTCAGCCGGTTGCACATCGTAGTGACCATAGATGAGCACGGTCGGCGCGTCTCCTGCGCCCCGCCATTCTCCTAGAACGACCGGATGTCCTGGGGTCTCGATGACCTCGCTTTCGAGGCCCGCCTGGGCGAGGCGCCCTGCCAGCCACTCGGCCGCACGGTGGGTGTCGGCGTCGTGTTCCGACCTGGCGCTCACCGAGGGGATCCGGAGGAAGTCGAATAGCTCGGTACGAAACGCCTCGGCGTTCTTCTGGGCGTAGACGAGGGGGGCAGACATGCGTCGCGTGGGTTGGGGTGTCGTGACAACCCGCTCAACGTGGCGTGTGGCCCGCGTGTAGAAAAGGTCGGAGGGCCGTGAAACACGCCAGGCCCGTGCGTCGTACGAACCCGTGATGGCCGGCATGCAACCGTTCTACGGATGTCGGCATCTCAACGAGTGCAGGGCGGTGGATGGGTGGTTGGGTTGAACGCTCTGCAATTCATGCGACGGCTGGCGCTTGATCCAGTCGGTGGGGGTTGGTCACCCCTGCGCAGCACATTGTCCGCCTGGAGTACTCCAGTGCGGGTGGAACGAAGGACGCCGGCCGGGTCGTAAGACCCGCGCCGGCGTCGATCGTTGTGGGCCCGGCTGGTCGGCTCAGAGGAGCCCGCGAATGCCCCAGCGGTACGTGAAGCCGATGAAGGCCGCAAAGACCGCAGCGCTGATCATGCCGCCCATGGAAAGCGCCAGGGGATTCTCGAAGTGGAAGATCCCGACTCCGAGCATGCCACCAATGACTGCGCCGAACGAGCCCAGAATCGCGAGAATCGCGGTGTGTCCGGGGGTCTCGGTAGGCTGTTTGACCAGCGCTTTCACGACAAGGCCGATTGCGGCACCCATGATGATCCAGATGCCGATACCAATCCAGTTCTCCATCGATCCACACTCGCTTCGTTTCAGGGTCGGGAAGACCGAAAATCTAGGGGCTCAAGCGCTCGAAGACCAGTCGGTTCAGTCGGACTGCCCCATTCGCCGCTTGAGTTCTTCGAGCGCCGCATCGTAGTCGACGTCCGGCCGACGAATCGGCGCGTCGGGGTCGACGCGCAAGTCGAAGTCGTCCATCTCCTGGGCAGCCTGGGCTTCGGCGTCGGTGTCGCCGATCCGCTCGGCCATGCGATCGAGTTCGGCGAAGAGGTCGTTGCTCTCACCGATCGCACTACGAGCGCCCGTTCTGCCGGCTTCGGCTGCGAGCGAGTCTCGGCGCGCTCGGGCCTCCTTCACCTTCGCCATCATCTCGTCGACCTCGCCACGAAGAAGGTCGATCTCCTGCCCCAGGGCCGCCGCTTTCGCTTCCAACACCTCTTTCCGACGCCGGTGCCGATCACCGTATTCTCTGGCAAGTCGCGCCGTCTCGTGGTCGTCGATGGCTTTCGCCAGGGCCTCGCGACGGTCGCAGGTGGCGATCTCGGTCGCCTCGTGTTTCACAGCCGCCACGGCCTTGTCGCGTTGCGCCTCGAGACCGGCGAGGTTCGCCTTCGCGTCGGTGACCTCGTCGACCATGCCCGACAAGAGGCGGTCGACCGACCCGGGAATACGGTCTCGGCTGAGCTCCTGCTGGAAGTTGTCCAGAGCTTCGCGGAACGCTCGGCGCAGATCCTCAAACACGGTCGAAAGTCTCGGGGAAAAGTGTCAGACGGCGGACGACTAGTTGAGGAACGGCTCGATGCGCTGCGCGAATGAGTTGCGCGCGCGGTGAAGACGGCTCTTCACCGTCCCCAGATTCACGCCCGTGATGTCTGCGATCTCCTCGTAACTTTTCCCCTCGATCTCTCTCAGCCGGAAGACCAGCTGATGGTGCTCCGGAAGCTCCGAGACCGTCGCCTCCACGAGCTGACGGAGGTGACGCTTGTGGTAGAGATCGTCGGGCCGGAACGAGAAGTCCTCGAACTGAAGAGGGCGATGATCATCGTCCCAATTGTTCGTGAGCTTCTGAAACAGAACGAGCGGGCTCCGAGACCGATTGCGCAGTTCGTTCTTCGAGAGATTGCTCGCGATGGTATAGACCCAGGTCGAGAACTTCTTCGTGGTGTCGAATCGGTGAAGATGGCGGGTCACCCGGATGAAGGCCTCTTGCACGAGATCCTGGGCACGGTCCGCGTCGCCGGTCTTTCGGGTGATAAAATGCACCAGCCGATCCCGATAGCGATCATAGAGCGCCTGGAACGCCCCGTTCCGGCCCTCGAGATGCGCAGATACCAACTGCTCGTCGGTCAACTCCGCGAGCGGAGTGGCGGCCGAGGAGATTGGCTGCGCAGAGATGTTGAGCATATCGGATCCCGTGGGGGGTCGTTAACTGGAATCATTCTTGTCTGGCCTCCAGAGTATGCCATTTCTGTGAGTTCAGCGCAAGGGGGCCACCCTTCGCGAAACGCTCAAAAGCTCAGATAGGTCGTTTGTGAAGTCCAACGAGGGGGCCGCCTTCGGAGAATCCGTCAAAAATAGCCGATTCGGGCAAAATCGCGCGTTGCCGAGACAGCAGCGCTTCGTCGGCGGCCCTGTCCATCTGGACTGTGACGTCCCGCTCAATCTCTTCGAGTTGTTCGGCTGCGACCCCCTCGTCGAGAAGATAGGCCTCGAACATGCCGATGGGGTCGCGCCGACCCCAACTCTCGAACAACGCGGGCGAGAAGGTCTCTCGCGCCTCTCGTTCATCGTGCGTGGCGTGCCCACCCATTCGAAAGGTCGAGGCCACGACGATGGCCGGTCCCTCACCGTTCCGGCATCGATCGACAGCGAGGCGCGATGCCGCGTACATATCGAGCACATGGTTCCCGTCGGCCAGCCAACACGGAACGCCGTAGGCGCTGGCCCAGTCGGCCGATTGCCCCGCGCCATGTTGTTCGCTGCGGGTTCCGAGGGCGACCTGGTTGTCCTGGATCACGAAGACGACCGGAAGCCCCAATACGGCCGCGAGATTCACCCCTTCGTGAAACGCGGCGGTTTTCGTAGCACCGTCGCCCACAAAGGTAAGGGCCACCCGAGCCTCGCCACGGCTCTTGAAGGCGAGCGCAACACCGGCCATGACCTGCGCGTTCGTGCCCATGTGACTCACGGGCTGGAGCACGTTGCGTCGAAGGTCGCCGATGTGAAGATCGCGTCCCTTGGAGAGGGAGTCCGGGGTGGCGAGGTAGCCCCGAAAGAGATCGGAGAGGGGCACCCCCATCATGTGCAGGGACCCGGCGTTGCGAATCATCGGGCAGACCACGTCGACCTCGGGGTCGAGCGCAGCGACGGATCCGACCGTCACGGCTTCTTCGCCAGTGCCGAGCCAGGCCTTCGAGATGACTCCGGTCTTCACCCACCGCTTCAGGCCGATGTCGTGCAGACGAGTGCGAAGCAGATCGCGATAGAGGTCGAGCAGGTCGACCCGGCTCAGCGAGCCCGTGAGAGCCAGCCGCTGGGAATCTTCGTGGATCCGCCGACGGAACGAGGCGATTCGCTCCGCATCGGCGGTCCAATCGAGGTACTCGGGTGGGTCAAACGCTGGATATCGACGCATTTCGAAAGGTCGGGCCGATTCGCGGACGCGGCAACCAGAAGCGGTGTCCTGAAGACTTCTTTTGAAAAATGGCTCCGACTCCGCGACATTAACGGACCGCCCCCCCTGTCCTCGAGCTTCACGGACCCTTGAGCCCACCGGACCCCACCCGTCGCCGCGTTGCCGCGGTTTTCGGCCTGACTCTTCTCGAGGTGATCCGAGCACAGGATCTGCCGGAGGAGATTCTTCAGGACGAGGACCCGACGGTGACCATGCCGCGTCGGTTGGGTCTGAGCGACGTCGTCGATCGGCAGATTCGGCAGTACCGCGAAGCCGTGAAGAAGCGCCGGCGCATGACCGACACGGAAGTCATCGATCTCATGCGCCTCGTGCTCCGGCGGCCCGACTCGGAAGAGGTCTTCCTGAAGGCGGGCGAGGCGCTGGCCGGTACCGGAGGCTCGGGTCCCGGGCGGCTCGCACGCGCGCTGTCGTCGGGCGTGACCTTCCGGCTGGCGCGTCGAAGAACGTCGCGGCGCCTGCGACAGCTCTTCGGGCGCCGCATCGGCGGCTTCGGCTCGGAGCCCTTCGCACTCGAGGGACGCTCGCTGATCTTCTATCAGAGCGATCCGGGCGGAGACGCGTGTGCGTTCGTGACGGGTCTCTGTCAAACCATTCTGACCGCTGGGGTGGGCGAGGGCGTTCAGGTTGTGCATTCCCAGTGCCAGTCTCGTCGCGACGCCCAATGCCGCTGGACGGCCACCGCCGAGGTCCTGGTCCGTGACCAGGATCGCGACGCAGTCGGCGAGATTCTCCTCGGTCCCGAATTCGAGGCGGGGTGAGCGATGAGCACGGTTTCCATCGGCGATCCGTCTCCTCCGTTCTCCCTGCCTGCCGACGACGGGACGACGGTGTCGCTGGCCGATTTCTCCGGCCGGCGCGTGGTGCTGTACTTCTATCCCAAGGATGACACGCCAGGCTGCACCGCTCAGGCCTGCGACCTTCGCGACGACCTACCGGCCTTGTCGGCCCTGGGGGTCGACGTGGTCGGGATCTCACCGGATTCGGTGGCCTCGCATTTGAAGTTCAAGGCCAAGTACGACTTGAACTTCCCGCTTCTTTCCGACCCGGACCACTCGATGGCGGAGGCCTTCGGCGTGTGGAAGGAGAAGTCGAAGTACGGGCGCACCTACATGGGGATCGAACGGAGCACCTTCATCATCGACGACAAGGGCCGGATCGCTCGTGTCTGGCGAAACGTCGATGCGCGCCGACACTCTGCGATCGTGCGCGAGGCGCTCGCCGATCTCTGAGGGGAGGCGTTCTAGGTGTCGGTTGCGCCGCGTTCGTCGATCCGTCTGAGGGTGTCACCGAACGCCCGATGCACCTTGTAGATGCACAGATCCTGAACCACGATCCGGCCGAGGGCTCGGGCCTCGGCGGCGGCCTCGTCGTTCCGAATGCCCTCCTGGAGCCAGATGTGCGGGCCCTCTGGACGGTTCATCGCCGAACGAATGACCTCTCCCGCCTCGTCGGATGGACGGAACACCAGGACCATGTCGACGGGCTCGAGAATCTCGTTCAGGTGGTCGAAAGCGGTTCGCCCGAGGATTCGCTCGGCGTGTGGATTGACCGGTAGGATCTCCGCACCCTTGGCGGCCAGATACGATGGGATCCGGCGCGCTGCTTTGGCAGGATCCCGCGAGATGCCCACGACCGCGATGCGGAGAGTGTCGCGCACGATCCGGTGAATGGTGTCGCGGTCTGGATTGTCGGGGTCCGAACTCGCGCTGAGAACTGCTTCGAGGGCCTTAGGATCGAAGGTCACTTCCGTATTCCGGTCGCTTGTACGTGTAGGAAGGGCGTTTCTGCGGGCCGCCCGGTGGTACTCATGCGATCCAACGTATTGCACGAGCGCCTCCGCGTCATCAAGATCCGAGGCCCGGCCCACTCGATTCTTCTTCGTGAGGCTTCATGACCGTCCCGGTCTTCGTCACTGCATTGATCGCACTCCTCGGTCTCGGCATCGGCTGGTTCGTCGGCGCCCGCCGCGAGACCCCGCCGCCTCCCGACCCCTATCGTCCGGCCCTCGATCGGCTCAAGGCCTCCCTTCGTGAGGGCGAAGTCGGCAGTACGACCGAAGGCGAGCCCGCCCCGGTCGACGGAATTCGCGAGGCGATCCAGGCCGGTTGGATGCCGAGCGACACTCCCCGTGAAGAGGCGCTGAAACAGGCCCTCGGCCGCATCGCCGCCTTCCTCGATGGGGCGGTCGAAGAACCACTGCGGGCGGTGGCACAGGGCGACGCCGACCTGCTCCGCGAAGGGGTGGATCGTGCGCTCGGCGGTCTGCAAGACCTCGCCTTCTTTCTCCGTGAGCCGCTGACTCCCGACGAGACGCACAACCTCGTCGCGCTTCTTCAGCAAGTCACACGCGAGTTCATCGTCGACTGGGAGACGGCCGTGAGATTCATGGCGCCGGCTTTCCCGGTGCGGGCGCATATTCATCGGGCGACCTTCCTCGATGCGGTCTATTTGCTTCTCCACAACGCCGGCCACTTCGGCGGGGGGCAGACGGTCGATGTGACCGTCGAGACCGAGGGGGACGAGGCCCGCGTGACCATTCGCGACCGTGGCCCCGGGTTTACGCCCGAGGCCCTCGAGCGGGCGAGGGATCTCTTCTACACCACGCGGCCGGGCGCGCTAGGGCTGGGCCTGCCCTTTGCCCGCAAGGTGATCGAAGGTTTTGGAGGCCACCTCGAGGTCGGGAATCACCCCGACGGCGGGGCGGTGGTCACGATGGTGCTGCCGGGAGCCTAGCCGGATCAGGCGAAGCACCCACCCCGGCCGGGGCCGTCTCACACGTAGCCGTAGACGTGGTAGAGAAGCACGTAGACGACGATCCCGGTGACCGACACATACAGCCAGATCGGGAATGTCCATCGGGCCAACCGACGATGCTCGGCAAACCGCTCCCGAGAGGCCAGGAAGAGCAGGCGCAGCACCAGGGGCGCTACCACGACCGCCAATACCATGTGCGAGAAGAGAACAGTCAGGTACACGGTCTTCGCGGTGCCGGTGCCGGCGAACTGATGACTCCCCGTCAATGCGAAGCGGGTGACGTAGAAGATCAGGAACAGCACCGAAGCCGACACGGCCCCGATCATTGCTCGACGGTGGGCGTCGATCCTGCGCGAGCGAATGAAGACGAACCCCGCGATGAGAAAGGCTGTGCTGGTGGCGTTCAGCGCGGCGTTGACCGGGGCGAGGAAGTCGCCGAGAGCCTGGGGATCCACGGTGGGTACGTCAGGCCTTGCCGGAGATGGCTTCGCGAGCCGATTCCGTCTGGGGCGGTATCACGGAACGTAGAAAGCCGAGGCTGGTGAGGTGCGCGAGCACCGCGAGCAGGGCCGCAGCTCCCAGGGTGTGAAGGGACACCGGAATCACCGCCAGGATCGACGTCACCGAGACGACTCCCAACGTGAACTGGGCCACCACCAACCCTACCGCGAGGCCCCCCACGCGCACGACCCGCGATGGCGCGCCCGCCCGGTGCAGGCGCCAGGCCAGGACCAGCACGGCGATCGTCGCGGCCACACCGAGCACGCGGTGCGTGAAATGGATCGCCACGAAGTGGGTTTCCAGCGGCGGAACCCACTGGCCCAGACAGGTTGGAAAATCGGGGCAGGCCATTCCGGAGTCCGTGTGACGAACGATGCCCCCGACGGCGCTCTGAACGAAAATCGCCCCCGCAGCGAGCCCGCCCCAGGCGCGCAATGTGCCCGAGACCTCCGGTGCCAAAGGTGATTCGCTGCGCCGGTTGGGAGAAGCCGCGGTCGACAGAACCACGGCGAGCGTCAGGAAACTGAACGCCAGCATGAGGTGGGTCGTCGAGACCGCGTCGGGGAGGCGAAAGATCACCGTGAGTCCCCCGAAGACGGCCTGTACGATGAGGAGCCCGCAGCCCGCCAGAGCGGCACGAAAGAGCCACCTGCGGTCGCCCGCTTCCTTGTGTGCGTACCAGGTGGCCAGCCCAAACATCAGCATCAACCCTCCGGCCACCAGCCGATGGAGGTGCTCCCAGAACACACCGCCCTCCATCTCCGGCATCATCGTCCCGAAGCAGGTGGGCCAATCGGGGCAGGCCAGCGACGATTCCGTGGCGTGGACCACACTCCCGAGGAAGAGGAGCGCGAGGGTCCAGACGACGGTGACGACGAGAGCGCGGTACAGTTCTGAACGGGGCATAGCTCGTACGGTGGTGGGAAGCACCCTATGTTACTCGCCGGGTCCACCCCCGTTCAACCTCTTGCCATGTCTGCTCAGCCCCCAACTCGCTTCAAGAAGCTGGGCTTTCTTCAACGCCTCGCGCCCCGGCTCCGCCCCTATCGACGAAAGATCGTCGCAAGTGGCGTACTGATCGTTCTGACCAGCGCCATCAGCCTGGTCTTTCCCCTGGTGGTGCGGGAGCTGCTCGACGCGGCCTTTCTAGCGAGGGGCGGCGCGAGCACGCTCGACCGGATCGCGCTGGGGCTCCTGGGCCTTTTTGCGATCCAGGCCCTCCTGAACTTCGCTCAGAGCTACATGACCGCGTCGGTTTCGGAGCATGTGGTCGCCGATCTCAGGATCGACCTGTTCGGGGCGCTGGTTTGGCAGCCGCCTGCGTTTTTTGCCGTTCGGCGGGTTGGAGAACTCTCGTCGCGACTCGCGTCGGACGTAGGTGTGCTCCAGCAGGTGCTCCGGTTCGGGATTCCGGAGCTGGTTCGTCAGGGACTGTTTCTCGTGGGTGCGCTCGCGCTCGTTACGGCGACCAACCCGAGGCTCACCTCGGTCACGCTGACCGCAATTCCCGTTGCGATCTTCGTGGGTTGGTTCTTCGGGCGTCGAGTTCGAAAACTGAGCACGCGGATCCAGGACACTCTTGCCGGAGCGATCGCCCGCGCTGAGCAGGTGTTCACCCAGATCCAGACCGTGCAGAGCTTCACCCGCGAGTCGTGGGAGGCTGACGCGTTCTCGACCGAGATCCATCAGACCCGTGACGAGGGGCTCAAGCGGGCCGTCGCGAGAGCGGGACTGACGGGGGCGGTGACGTTCGCGGCATTCGGGGCCATCGTCGCGGTGCTGTGGCAGGGGGGGAGGCTCGTGCTGGCCGGTCAGCTCACGGCCGGCACACTGGTCGCGTTTCTCTTGTATGCGGTGACGATCGCCGGAGCGATCACCTCGCTGGCCGGCTTCTGGGGAAACATCCAGGAGGCCGCCGGCGCGGCTCAGCGCATTTTCGACCTGATGGACCATCCGAATGAACTGCCGGTGTCTTCGACTCCTCGCGATCTCCCCGCCTCGATCGACGGGGTCGTGCGTTTCGAAGACGTCGCGTTTCGCTATCAGACCGATCAGCCGTTGGTGCTCGAGTCGATCGATCTGGTGCTCAATGCGGGGGAACGGGTGGCCCTGGTCGGGAGTTCGGGGGCGGGAAAAACGACGTTGGCCGCCCTCGTGCCGCGCTTCTTCGATGTCACCCGGGGCAGGGTGACGATCGACGGCATCGACGTGCGCGATCTCACCCCGGGCCGCCTTCGATCGCAGATCGGTCTCGTGCCGCAGGAACCGATGTTGTTTGCGGGCACCGTGCGTGAAAATCTCCTCTACGGCGATCCCGAAGCCGAACAGCTTCGCCTCGAGGAGGCGGCGCGCGCGGCCCACGCCCACGACTTCATCATGGGCTTTCCGGATGGTTACGATACCGCGGTTGGAGAACGCGGCGTGACCCTCAGCGGTGGCCAGCGACAGCGTCTGGCGATCGCGAGGGTCTTTCTGAAGCGCCCCCCGATCTTGATTCTCGACGAGGCCTCGAGCAGCCTGGATGCAGAAAGTGAGCACCTGGTTCAGGATGCTCTCGACCGACTGATGGAGGGTCGGACCACCCTCGTGATCGCCCATCGCCTCAGCACCGTGATCCGGGCCGACCGAATCGTGGTGCTCGATGCGGGCGGGATCGAGGACCAGGGAACCCATACCGAGCTCCTCGACCGGAGTCCGGTCTACACCCGGCTGTATCGACGGCAGTTCGAAGACGCGCTCGCCAGCGTGACCGATTCTTCCAACGGAACCCCCACATGAGCCTTCTCGATCCGATCGGAGCTCTGGATCCGATTCGCACGTTGAAAGTGGTCGGACGCCTGGTGCGCCGTCAGGTGAAACGCGCCGGGTCGGCACCCGGCACGCTGGTTCACACCGGCGAGAAGAAGATGGAGCAGGTCCGCATCCGGGTCACCGACTACGATGCGCACGAGCTTCGCGAGACCGAACACGACGACGTGCGCGAGGTCTGGCACGGGCGCGATTCCGACTCGGTCACGTGGATCAATGTGGATGGGCTGCACGATGTCGACCTCGTGCGCGACGTAGGCGACCATTTCGGACTCCACCCCCTCGTGGTCGAAGACATCGTGCATGTCGGCCAGAGACCGAAGGAAGAGGAGTACGAGGGGTATCTCTGTGTGGTCCTCCCCATGCTCACCTGGGAGGCGTCGTCGGGGGGCGTTGAAGACGAGCAGCTCTCCATGATCGTGGGCCCCCGTTGGATCATCACCTTTCAGGAACGAGCGGGAGACTCGTTCGAACCGGTTCGCGAACGGCTCCGGTCCGCCAAGGGACGGATTCGCACGCGGGGTCCCGACTATCTGGCCTACGCGCTGATCGACGCTGTGGTCGACCGCTACTACGAGGTGCTGGAGGGAGTCGGCGACCTGACCGAGGTGCTGGAGTTGGAGGTCCTCGACAACCCGACGTCCGGCTCCATGAACAAGCTCCACCACCTCAAGCGGGAACTCGTCGCCTTGCGACGCGCCGTGTGGCCGGTGAGAGATGTGATGAATGGCCTCATCCGGGCCGACACTCCGCTGCTCCACGACGAGACGAAGGTCTTTCTTCGAGATGTCTACGACCACTCGGTCCAGGTCATCGAGTCGGTCGAGGCCCTACGGGACGTCGCCTCGGGGGCGGTCGATCTGTACCTGTCGAACGTGTCGTACCGCACCAACGAGGTGATGAAGGTGTTGACCATCATGGCCAGCATCTTCATTCCGTTGACCTTCATGGCCGGGATCTACGGCATGAACTTCGAATACATGCCCGAACTCGCGGTCCCGTGGGCCTACCCGGCCCTTTGGGTCGCGATGATCGCGGTTGCCGGCGGACTGGTCGTGTACTTCCGCCGAAAGGGCTGGTTCTAGGAAGGCCGCAGCTACGCGACCGTAGCGGGCTCCGGTCCGGTTGCCCCCTGCGGACCGGCCTCGTGCGCCGTCGGCGCCGCGTCGTCGATCGCGTACCCCTCCTTCATGCCCACCACGCCGGCCTCCAGCCAGGAGAAGCGGCCCTCCATGGCCTCCTGGGCCACGCGATAGGTGGCCGAATCGTCGTTGAAGAACAGCCGATCGAACGAGGCCTTGATTCGGCGGCGCGCACCGCGGCAGAACAGATCGGCGAGGGTCGCGGGCGAACGATCCGAGGGATCGTCACGGGTCAGTTTCTCGGCACGAACGCACACGGCGGCCATCACGAAGAGCTCGGCGCCGATGTCGACGACACGACCGAGAACGGCCTGGCGCTTCTCGAGTGCGGGGCCGAATCGCACCATCGCGTAGAACGTCGAGCGAGTGAGTCGGCGGGCCGTTCGATCGACGAAGCGCAGATGGGTTGCGAGAGGGCCGAACGCGGCATACTTCGGCCAGTGCCCCCAACCGACGAACCGTGTCGGAAACCACCAGGCGTAATGCAGTCCCGCCCGCAGCAGGGCGACCAGGCGTCGGCCGAGCGGGGCACGGGGGTTGATCATGTCGCCCGCGACCTTGAGGTGGTCGTCGACGGCCTCGCGTGCGATGAACAGCCGCATGATCTCCGACGAGCCCTCGAAGATCAGATTGATGCGCAGGTCGCGCACGATTCGCTCGATCGGGTACGGCGTCTCCCCGCGCTCGGCGAGGGAGTCGTGGGTCTCGTAGCCGCGCCCCCCCCGGATCTGGAGCGCCTCGTTGGCGGTGAGCCAGGCGCGCTCGGAATTCCACATCTTTGCGAATGCGGCTTCGAGGCGAATGTCGAACTGATGTGTGTCGGCCATCGCCGACGTGAGCTGCACCACCGACTCCATGGCGAAGGTGTCGGCCGCCATCGTCCCGAGCTTCTGGGCGATCGCGTCGTGTCGGCCGATGGGCTGGCCCCACTGCACCCGCTCGGCGGCCCATTCGCGCGAGACTTCGAGCGAGGCCTTCGCCGACGTGGCGCAAAACGCCGGAAGCGAAAGGCGACCGACATTGAGGGTGATCAGGGCGAGTTTCAGTCCCTTCCCCTCGCCCCAGAGCAGGTCTTCTTTCGGGATCTTCACGTCCGTGAAGCGAAGCACCCCGTTCGAGAGCCCCTTCAAGCCCATGAACGACGACGTGCTCACCACTTCGACGCCGGAGGCACCCATCTCGACGACGAAGGCAGTCACCGGTCGCCGACCGCGTACACCTTCCCGCGCGGGAGTGCGCGCCATGACGATGATGAGTTCGGCCCGGGGACCGTTGGTGCACCAGAGCTTTTCACCGTTCAAGACCCAATGATCGCCATCGTCCGACAGTTCGGCGTGGGTCGTCATGTTGGCCGGATCCGATCCGGCATCGGGTTCGGTCAGCGCGAAGGCGGAGAGGGCCCCGGCCGCCAGCCGTGGGAGCAGTCGCGTCTTCTGCTCGTCCGTCCCGAACATCAAAACCGGACCGGGGACGCCGATGGATTGGTGTGCCGACAGGAACGCACCGGTTGATCCGCATCGCGAGGCCACGATCGAAAGCGCGCGATTGTACGACACCTGGGACAGCCCCAATCCCCCGTACTCACGCGGGATCTTGATGCCGAATGCGCCCAGATCCGCCAGCCCCTGGAGCACTTCGTCGGGGACCCAGCCGTCTCGGTCGATTGCGTCGCCGTCGATTTCCCGCGCGGCGAACGCATGCAGGGCCTCGAGGAAGGGCCGGGCCCGCTCCTCTTCTTCCGGATCGGCCACTGGGTGCGGGTGAATGAGGTCCAGCGCCAGTCGCCCGTTGAAAAGCCGCTTCGAAAACGACCGGCGCTCCCATTGCTCTTCACGCGCGGCTTCTGCGACTTCGCGAGCCTCGAGTTCGGTGGCGAGAGCGGGCTTCTTCGACATCGGGACCTCCGTGTGCGGTGCCGGCCTTCAACTCGACCGATCGTCGGGCGACGACACCAAAAGATCGGCCTCTTCGGCGCCCATGTCCAACCTCGCCCGCCTCGCTGTCTCGGTCCGCCTCAGTCGTCCGCCAGAAAGGCGTCGATCTCGTCGGCTCGGGCCTCGGCATCGCTCTCGCCGGTTTCGATCAGGGCCTGCAGGTAGTCGGGCTGAAAGAGGATCAACGAAAGGAAGTCGGGACTCTCCGTTGCGCGTGTCCCGAGACCCCGTGTCAGAAAGCGGAAGACGCGGGGCAGGCGGGGCTCGTAGCGGCCGGCGAGGCGTCCGAGATCGATCGACGGGCGCAGCACCAGAAGGCGCACCGGGCGCAGGCCCTGCCGCTCGGCGGGCTCCAGGCGCTCCAGGAGCGTGTTGAGCCGATCGAGTCGAAGGGCGTCCTGATCCATGAGGTCGAGGAAGATGGCGTTCATGAGGACGCCGAGGATCTGTGCCGGCGGGGGATAGCCGTGTACGGCGGGTCGATCGGCCTCTTCCACCGATTTTGCATACCGGGTGGAGATGGCGAGAATCCGACGAGCGCCGAGGTGGAGCACCGGCGACAGGGGTGCGGTGAGCCGGATGCCACCATCGCCGTACCACCCGTCGGTCAGACGCACGGCGGGGAAGAACATGGGGAGCGCCGCCGAAGCCATCACGTGCTCCACCGTGAGCACACTGTTCCGGGATCGTCGAACGGGGCGTTCCCACTCCGGAATGGCGGTCCCCTGGACCCACGTCACCGACTGTCCGGTCGTGTAGGACGACGTGCTGAGGGCGAGGGCCTTCAGGCGACCCCGAGCGAGATTCGAGGCGACGCCGGTGATCTCACCATCGACGGTGTGGAGGGCCTCGGTGAGGAACTCCCTGAGGGGCTGCGTGTCGACCAGTCCGCGAAGGTCATCCGTTCCGCCTCGGCCGCCCGAGGCCAGTCCCTTGAGCGTTCCGAACACCTGGCGACCGAGCGAGACGCTGTCGGTGCGAAAGACATGTTCGGCGTCGAGGTTTCCCCACAGTCCGGTGAGTTCTTCGATCGCTTGCCGGAACGTGCCGTGGTGGGCCCCGAGATGGGCCGCGTTGATGGCGCCGGCCGACACGCCCGTGATGTAGGGGATCTCGAGGTTGGGATACCGGCGCGCGATCGATCGAAGGAAGCCGACCTGGTAGGCGGCCCTCGCCCCACCTCCCCCCATGACGATGCCCAGATCGGCGGGACCCGGGCCGGGCGACGCGTTGGTGAACGGGGTGATCTCGGTGCGCAGTGCGTGTGTATCGTCATTCATGTCCGACATTCTCCCGGACCGCGACGCCCCCGTCAAACCCTTCTAGAGTCTCGAGCCAAAGAGGCTCGCGCCCGGGATCGCCAGAACTCCGTAGGCCACGAGGGCCAGGGCCACGACGACGTTGACGAGATGCGGCATGTAGGTGCGTTCAGCCTCGGGGCGCCGCCGCATGACCGAGGGGACGATCTGGGCCACGACCGCGGCGCCGATCATCGCGATCACGTGCATGCCCAACTGTGGGTAGAAGCCGGTTCCCGTGAACAGGAGGGCGAGGCCCACCAGAACGTTGATCTGCAACGCCACCGAGAAGAAGCCGGCGAGCTTTCTCATGGTCTGATCGTACGGTCGGTTGGCCACCACACCGTACAGGGCATATCCCAGGGCGAGGATGCCCAGAAGGAGTACGAGGTAGCGAATGCCGGAATGGGTGTGGTAGACGGGCATGGTCGGGTTCGATGAGGAAAGAGAGAAGGAGCCTTCAGGTTCCCGTGTGCTCCGCGTCCGGGCCGACGTGCTCACGAATCTGGCGCTTCAGCCGGGCGAGGATCGCCCCCATCCCGCGAAGGCGCAACGGCGAGACGACCGCCTCGAGTCCCATACCGCTGTAGAAGTCGGCGGGAACCGCCAGGACGTCTTCCCATCGTTGCCCCTCGAGGCCTGCCTGGAGGATGCCGGCGAATCCGCGTACCGTCGGGCTCTCCGGAGGGGCATCGAAGAAGAGGTGAACCAGCCCCTCCTCGTCGACTCGGGTGGCAAGAAAGAACGGGGTCTGGCACTCGTGAACGCGCTCCAACGCCGATCGATCGTTGGCGAATTCTTCCGGCAACGGGGGCACCCGGCGGGAGAATTGAAGCAGGGCTTGCACCCTGAGGTCCTTCGGGGCGCTATGAAAACGTGCGACGACTTTGGCCAGAGGCTCGGGTAGGCTCATGCCGGGGCTACCTCGGCCAGGAGCCGGGGTTCCCTCGACGGCCGCGAACCCTACGATGGTTCCCCGGGTAGACGCCGGTTCCACCCCGATTTCCCCCAGATGCCGAGAAACCCGTGGCGCTTCAGGACACCGAGGATCGGTTCCAGCAATACGCCCACCCTCAGACGCTGGTCTCGACCGACTGGCTCGCAGCCCATCTCGATGACCCGACGGTCGTCGTCGTCGAGTCGGACGAGGATGTGCTGCTCTACGACACCGGGCACATTCCGGGGGCCATCAAGATCGACTGGCATATGGACCTCAATGATCCCGTGACCCGTGACTACATCGATCCCGAGGCTTTTGCCCGATTGATGGCGGAGAAGGGGATCTCGCGGGAGTCGACCGTGGTGTTCTACGGCGACAACTTCAACTGGTGGGCGGCCTACGCCCTCTGGGTCTTCACGCTCTTCGGCCACCCCGACGTGCGGCTTCTCGACGGGGGTCGGCAGAAGTGGATTGCCGAGGGGCGGAGCCTGGACACCGAGACGCCGAAGCCGTCCAGGGCCGATTATCCGGTGGTTGCTCGGCGAGACGGCCCGATCCGAGCCTTCCGGGACGAGGTGATGAGTCACGTCGAAGAGGGTGGGGCCCTCGTCGATGTCCGGTCGCCCCAGGAATACTCCGGCGAACTGCTCCACATGCCCGATTACCCGCAGGAAGGGAGTATGCGGGGCGGGCACATTCCGGGTGCTCGCAGCGTGCCCTGGAAGCGAGCGTCTCGCGACGACGGCACCTTCCGGTCGGTCGACGAGTTGAGGGAGATCTATATGGTGGAGCAGGAACTGTCTCCGGGCGACCCGGTGGTCGCCTACTGTAGGATCGGAGAGCGCTCGAGCCATACCTGGTTCGTGCTCCGTCACCTGCTCGGGTTCGAGCATGTGCGCAACTACGATGGATCCTGGACGGAGTGGGGGAATCTCGTGCGAGCGCCGATCGAGCGCTGACGAACGAGTCCCCCATCGGGAGGGCCCGGTCGAACCCTACCCGCCGATCGCCGCCCGTACCGCGGCGACCTGATCCCGTTGCGCGCGGGTGGGCGGGTGAATGGTCCCGGGTCGCACGCCGCTTCCATTCATCGCCCGAGCGACTCCACCCAGCGTCTGGCGCATCCGCGCTGCCGAGGCGGGGGCCAAGCCCGCGACGCCGGCGTTCAGGCGTCCCATGAGGTCGCGCACCTCGAGGAGGAAGTTCTCCCGGTCGACGTAGTCGTCGATCGTCAGAGTGGGGACTTCGGGATCGGCTTGAACCCGCACCGAAGTGGAACGCGACTCCCCTCGGGCCTCGAGCGTCACAGAGTAGGTGCCGGGAGACACGAAGAATCCATCTCTTTCGGTCGGACGGGCGAGCAACGGGTCGTCGTGGGCCGACCAGGTCTCCAACGCATCGGCCATCGACCATCGAAGGTCCCAATTGATGCGGTGCGTCCCGGGCGTGCCGGGGACGGTCAGGCGACGAACGACGCGCCCTGCACCATTGCGTACGGTGAGCGTCGCCGATCCCGAGCCACCTCCGAGCCGATATGTGACCTCGACCCCGTCTCTGGGATTGGTACCGGCGTACTCCGCATTGCCCCGGTACGAGGTGTCCTTCCAGTACACGAAGATGGTGCCGTCCGATACGGAAAACAGATGGATCGGCTCAGTCGTGACCGGCTCGGTCCACTCGGCGATCGGCCGCGTATCGTCGAGGATCCAGATCCCACGCCCGTGACTGCCGATCACGAGGTCCTTTTCCCGCGGGTGGATCGTGATGTCGTCGTATGCCGTAGTGGGGAGGTTGGGCATCTTCGCCCATGAGCCGCCGGCATCGGTCGACACGAAGAGGTGGTGTTCGGTGCCCACGAAGAGCACGTCGGGGTTGTCGGGGTGCTCCGCCATGCTCAACACGGATCCACTCGGCAGTCCGTCGTGAAGGGGGCGCCAGGTCGAGCCGAAGTCGTCGGTCCGAAAGAGGTAGGGGGCGAAGTCGCCCGACCGGTGGGCGTCGAAGGCCGCATACGCCACGCCCGTGCCCCGAGTCGAGGGCACCACGCGGCTGACATACGTCCCGTCGTCTACCCCCTCGACGTTTCCACTGACCTCGGCAAAGGTCGTCCCGCCATCGCGGGTCACCTTGAGGTTGCCATCGTCGAACCCGATCCAGAGCACACTGGGATCGATGGGAGATTCGGCCAGGGCGACGGCCTCGCCGAAGCTGCTCGTTCCGTCGTTGCGGGAGATCGTGGTGTTGCGTCCCTCGACGCCCATGATCTCCATCGTGTCGCGGTCGATCTGCCGGGTCAGATCTTCGCTCCGGGTCCAGCTCGATCCGCGGTCGCGTGACGTGAACAGGCGATTCCCCGCCACGTACAGCGTGTGGGGATCGTGCCGTGACGCGATGATCGGAGACGTCCAGTCGAACCGATACGACTCCCCCTCGGGCTCCGGCGGCGAGATGTCGACCATGTCACCGGTGCGCGCATGGAGCCGAAAGTAGTCGCCACCATTCGAACTGCCGTACGCGACGTCGGAATCGAAGGGGTTGGGCGCCCAGAACATGCCGTCGCCGAACCCGACCTGCTGCCAATCGTCGTTCACGATCCCGGCCCACCGCCGCGTCTCGGAGGGGCCGACGAAGGAGTGATTGTCTTGCAGCCCGCCGTAGATGCGGTAGGGCGTCGCCATGTCGACCCCGACGGCGTAGAACTGACTGATCACGAAGTTGTTGATCTTCCGCCAGGTCGTGCCGAAGTCGTACGATTCGTGGAGGCCGGCGTCTCCGCCCATGTAGAGATGCGACGGGTCGTTCGGATCGATCCACAGCGCATGCTGATCGGCGTGCACCCCGACGTCGTAGGTGGGCCGCACCGCGATCTCCGTGAAGCTGCGTCCCCCGTCTTCGCTTCTGTGCGACGAGGTCGCCATCGTGTAGACGCGGTCGGGCTCGGTCGGGTCGATGAAGATCTCGGAGTAGTACATCGGCCGAATATCCAGTTCATTGACGCGACGCCAGGTCGCGCCCCCGTCCTCCGTGCGATAGGTGCCCGTCGTTTCAGGGTCTCCGGTCTCGATCAGGGCGTTGAGCACCCGCGGGTTGGACGCCGCCAGGGCCAGTCCGATCCGCCCCTTGTCGCCGGACGGCAGGCCGTTGGTGAGCTCGATCCAACTCTCGCCCCCGTCGGTTGTCTTGTAGAGGCCGCTGCCCGGCCCCCCCCCGTTGAAACCCCAGGCACGTCGCTGACGCTGGTACGCCGCCGCGTACAGTACGTTGGGGTTGGAGGGGTCCATGACGAGGTCGACGACCCCGGTCTGATCGTCGATGCTCAAGACGAGATCCCAGGTGGTCCCACCAGTCCGAGTGCGATAGACACCCCGCTCGGGGCTGTCGGCCCACAGGTTTCCGAGTGCCGCGACGAAGGCCACGTCGGGATCGGTGGGGTGAACTTCGATCTTGCCGATGTGGAGCGAGGCCTCGAGCCCCAGATGTCGCCAGGTCGCGCCGCCGTCGTCGGAGCGGTAGACACCGGCGCCCCACGACGTCGACTGCCGGTTGTTCTGTTCGCCCGTGCCCGCATACACGATCTGGGCGTCCGACGGGGCGAGAGCGACGTCGCCGAAGGTGCTGATCGGAAGATCGTCGGTGAGATTCGTCCAGGTCTGGCCGCGCGTGGTCGACTTCCAGAGGCCGCCCGACGCGGAGGCCACGTAGATGATCGACGGATCGTCGGGGTCGGCGGTTACGTCGTGGATTCGGCCCCCCGTGACGGCCGGACCAATCTCTCGCGGTTGAAAGGCGTGGAGATCCGTCGTGGAAATCGGCGCGGCCTGGGCGGCCAACACACACGGAGCGAGGGCCGACATCGAGCCGAGCAGGGCGAGGCGGGTCAGCGGCGACGAATGTAGGCGCGGCGATGTTTCACGAACGAACATGATCGAACCTTCGATACGGGAGTCGAACTCTCACACGGTCAACACGGTCGTACCGTAGAAGCCGACCCGGGCGGGAGCAAGCCGTTTCGGGTGGCTAGCTGCCCGCTGCCTCCAGCGCCCCCCGAACGAGCGCAAGAACCGCGGCGTCCATGTCGTCGGCCCCCATCATCCACGCGAGGTAGTCGCTGGCCTCACGAGCGACCTCCTCGAGGCCGCGCCCGCGGTGCTTCCCTCGGCGGAAGATCAGACCCTCACCCGTGTCTTCGAACCACCGATCGACCGCGGTCCGGAAGGGCGCGTGTTCGTCGCAGTAGGCCTGGAGCCCATCCAGGTCCCTGGGCAGGTGGGGGTAGTGCGCGAGCTGTGCAGACAGAACTGCTGCCGAAGTGCGGATATCGCCCAGCGCGGTATGGGCTTCCTCGTGCTCCCGCCCCAGATAGAAGCGCGCTGCAGCCGACAGGTCGCGCCGTTCTTCTCGGTGAAAGATGGTCTGCATGTCGATGAGTCGGCGCCCCTGAACATCAAACGCGACGTCGGCCCGTTGGAACTCGGCCAGCAACATCGGCACGTCGAAACGACGAATGTTGAACCCACCGAGGTCGGCATCGGCCAGGAGGCCGGCGAGCGCCCGAGCGCGCCGCGAAAAGGGCTCCTCCTGAGCGACGTCGGCGTCGGTGATCCCGTGCACCTCGGTCGCCTCGGGCGGAATCGGAATGCCCGGGTTGAAGCGCCGGACCTTTTCGAGCACGTCGCCCGACGGGAGAACCTTGATCAGGGCGAGCTCGACGATTCGGTCGTTCGCCGTTGAGAGTCCGGTGGTCTCGAGGTCGAAGAAGGCCAGCGGCCGGTCGAGAGCGAAGGGAAGTTCCACGATCAGTCGTCTCGTGCGGTGGGGGGGCGTACGAGGGGGATCACCGACAGTCCGGCCCAGACCCCCTCCAGAACGATGAAGCCCCACCGCCAATCGACAACCGCGACCCAGAGGAGAAGCAGGGAACCTGCCAGGTTCATGAGGTTGTACCCCCGGTCGGACGGACCGAGCCGTCCTCGCTGATTCGCAGCGTATGCGGCGAGAATCAGGAACGCCCCGGCCAGAGACAAGATTTGATGGATCATGATGAGGAGGCCAGACTCCTTGCGAAGACAATCGAGACGCCGATCAACGTAGGCCAAAGGGGTGGAGATCAACATGGTGCCGTCGTCCATGCGCGCGATCGCGATCCGAGAACCGGGACCTCCCGACGTGCTGCACCTGAGCGACGTGGAGCGGCCCGAGCCGGGTCGACACGAGGTGCGCGTTCGGGTCGCGGCGAGCGGGGTGAATCGGGCCGACCTTCTCGAACGGAGGGGCAGGTACCCGGGAACGAACGCCGGCGCGCCCCGTATTCCCGGGCTCGAATACTCCGGAACCATCGAGATGTTGGGCGCCGAGGTCACGGATTGGACGGTCGGGGATCGGGTCATGGGCCTCGTGAGCGGGGGCGGATACGCAGAGGCCGTCGTGGTCCACCAACGGGAACTCATGGAGATTCCGCAGGGAGTGAGTCTCGAAGAGGCGGCTGCGATCCCCGAGGCCTGGCTGACGGCCTGGGACGCCATGGTGCGTCAGGCGGGTCTTTCGGCCGGAGAGTCCGTATTGATTCATGCCGTGGGAAGCGGAGTGGGGAGTGCAGCCTCGCAACTTGCGGCGGCGCTGGGTGCCCGCGTCATCGGGACTTCTCGGACCCCCTCCAAGCTCGACCAGGCGCGAGGCCACGGGGTTCATCGGGCGATCCTCGGTGGGGAATCGAGTTGGGCCGACGAGGTGATGGCTGAGACGTCGGGACGGGGGGTCGACGTGATCATCGACCTCGTCGGCGGACCCTACCTCCAGGGCAATCTCCAGTGCGTGGCCGAGTGCGGGCGAATCGTGGTCGTCGGGGTGCCCGGCGGGCGGGAGGCACCCCTGGACCTGCGCATGCTCATGCGGCGCAGGGCGTCGATCACCGGCACGGTACTTCGGGCTCGGCCGATCGAAGCCAAGATCGCGCTGGCCCAGGACGGGCGCCGGCGAATGCTCCCCCTGTTCGAATCGGCCGGGCTGCGGCCGGTCGTCTATCGGGGCTTTCCACCCGAGTCCGCGGCCGAAGCCCACGACGTCATGGAGCGGAACCTCAACTTCGGCACGATCTCGATCGTGTGGACCCCGTAGGTATCGATCGAGGTACGCTCGGTTCTCGACCATTCGCCCAAGGAGGTTGCCGTGAGAAGTCGTCTCGTCGGACTATCGTCTGTTGCCCTGGCCATCGTTCTGACCGCGACCGCCTCGCCGGCGTCCGCACAAGCGGGCCCCGTTCCTCCGGCAACCGACGGTCGTGTCTACGAGATCATCGACGCGGCGTCGCCGGCCCGTATCGAAGCCGATATTCGAACCCTGATCGGGTTCGGCACCCGCAACACCATGTCGGATACGTTGTCCGACACACGCGGGATCGGCGCGGCACGTCGGTGGATCAAGGCGGAGTTCGATCGCATCTCGGCGGCCTGCGGCGGATGTCTCGAGGTGTCGTACCAGCGCAGTCTCGTCGAGGGCAATCCTCAGGGGCGAATTCGGGAAGACACGTGGGTGGTGAATGTCGTCGCGATCCTGCGCGGGCAGACCGAGCCGGATCGGTACGTGATCATGTCGGGCGACATCGACAGCCGGGCCTCCGACACCACCGATGGAGAGGTCGATGCCCCGGGCGCGAACGACAACGCGTCGGGAATGGCCGGAGTTCTCGAGGCGGCTCGTCTCGTCACGGCCCAGCGCCCCTATTCCGCGAGCGTCGTGTTCGCCGGGCTTTCGGGTGAAGAACAAGGCCTATGGGGCGGACAGCATATGGCCGCGGTGGCCGTCGAAGAGGGCTGGTCGATCACCGGGGTGCTGAACAACGACATGATCGGCAACATCGAGGGAATCGATGGCGTCATCGACAACACCGTCTTCCGTGTGTTCTCCGAAGCGACGCCCCTCGAAGAGTATCAACCGGACCGGTGGAGCTACCGCACTCTTGGCGGGGAGGTCGATGGTCCCTCCCGGCAGCTCGCCCGCTACGTCGACCGGATCACGGAAACGTACTTCACGAATCTCGATGCCAAGATGGTCTACCGGCTGGATCGCTTCGGCCGTGGAGGTCACCATCGGCCGTTCAACGACGCCGGGTTTCCCGGTGTGCGGATCATGGAGGCG
>CBDUEZ010000003.1:0-44045 GCA_965366355.1 uncultured bacterium | reverse complement strand
CGTCGACCTCACCCATCCTGGACATCGACCTCGCACCCCAATACCCTCGAAATACTGACAATCGGCCTCAACCCCTTCCTCCGCGGCCTACCGATGAACGATCCCACACGGGATGTCCAGCGTTTTCTCCCGCTCAAGCCGCAAGACCTCCACATCCTGGCGGTCCTGGCCCGGACGAACGCGCACGGCTACGGAATCATGCGCAGCGTCGAACACGAAACCGACGGAAGGGTGCGGCTCGAGGTCGGCTCCCTGTACCGGCTGCTGGGAAGGCTCCTCGACCAAGGGCTGATCGATGAGGTGGCGGCCCCGAACGACGAGACCGACGCCCGGCGTCGGCACTACGGGATCACCCAAATGGGTCGCGACGTCGCACGCGCCGAGACCCGTCGCCTGGCCGACTTCGTCGCCTCACCCGGCGTGCGGGCGCTGCTGGAGGAGGGGTGAACAGACCGGCGACACCCTGGGTCCTCCGCCTCTTGCTGCGCGCCCTCCCCCGCCCCTTCCGCGATCGCTTCGGTGCGGAAATGAGTGCGGCCTTCGAGGCCCGGTTGGAAGCCGCTCGTCGGCAGGGGCGCGGAGCGGTCGTCGCCCTTTGGTTCCGGACCACCCTCGATCTCGCGCGCACGGCAGGCGCCGAATGGCTCCGACTCGCAGCAAGCCCCCGAGGTTGGCTCGAAGACCTGCGGGTCTCGGCGCGCTCCCTCGCGCGGTCGCCCGCCTTCACGCTGATCGCCGGTGGCACGATCGCGCTCGGCATCGGCGCCAACACCGCCGTCTTCAGCGTCGTCAGGGCCGTCCTGATGGAGCCGCTCCCCGCCGAGCGGACCGAGGAGCTTCACCGCCTCTGGTCGCACAATCGCCAGTCGGGCCAGCTTCGCTACTTCATCTCGCCCTCCAATTTCCTTCGCCTTCGCGACGAGGCGACCACCTTCGAGGTCGGGGCATGGCTGTCGAGCGAGGGCACGATCCTGCTCGCCGACGGCACGCCGCTGCGCGTCACGAATCTCGCGACGACGGCCTCGCTTCTTCCGGTTCTGGGCATCGAGCCGGTCATCGGACGCACCTTCGGGAGCGAGGCCCTGCAGGCCGGTGCGAGCGCCCCGGTGCTCATCTCGTGGGAGATGTGGCATACCCACTTCGGGGCCGATCCCGACGTGCTCTCCCGCTCGCTCGACTTCCCCGGCGGGGGAAGCGCTCCGATCCTCGGCGTGCTCCCGGAGGGCCTCGACGTCATTCTCCCCTCGGCCGATGTGGTCGGCGTGCTGCAGAATCTCGAGCAGCATCCGGCGGCCGACGCCCGCTGGCTCAACGCCGTCGTTCGATTGAAACCCGGCGTCACGACGCTCGCGGCGCACGAGGAGCTCTCTGCATTTGCCCGCACCTTCGCGGAGGCCAACGCCGAGGTGAACGGCGGCTGGGCCTACGAGACGGCCCCCCTCGAAGACGAAGTCCTGGGCGAGTCGCGCTCGGCGCTGACCATCTTGCTGGCCGCCGCCGGTCTCGTGCTCCTCATCGCCTGCGCCAACGTCGGGAACCTGATTCTCGGTCGAGCCGAGGAGCGCGAACGCAACGTGGTCGTGCGGGCGGCCCTCGGAGCGGGTCGCGGGCGCATTCTCCGACTGCTCGCCGCCGAAAGTGCGATTCTGGTGGTCGTCGGAGGGGCCGTGGGACTCCTTCTCGCCGGTCTGGGCCTCGATCTTCTCGTCGGGATCGGAGCCGCGCAGGTGCCGCGCCTCGACGAGGTACAGTTGGACGGAACGGTCCTCGCCTTCACCGGGGTGGTGTCTCTCGTGGCCGGCGTCGGGTTCGGCCTGATTCCCGCGGCCCGTCTCGGGGGCCTCGAACTGGCTCGCGTGCTTCGAGACGGAAGCCGTGGCTCCGGAACGAGTCGGGGCCGGGAGCGCGTCCGGAGCGGCTTCGTCGTGGCGCAGCTGACGTTGTCGGTCGTGCTGGTCGCCACTGCGGGGCTGCTGGTGCGGGACTTCGTCGGGGTCGTGCGAACCGACCCGGGGTTCCGAGCGGCGAACCTCGTGACCGCCGAGCTCACCCTGAACGGGCCGGGGTATCCCGACTTCGACGCGGTCGACCGGCTCTACACGCAGTGGGTCGATCGTGTGTCGCAGCTTCCCGGAGTCGAGCTCGCGACGCTGTCGACCAGTGTGCCGTTCGGGCCCAACTGGGACTACCCCGTCCCGATGCAGACCCTCGGCAGCCAGGAGACCGACCCCAACGCCCTGCCGCGGTCCCTCAATCGCATGGTCGACGCCTCCTTCTTCGAGGCGCTCGGCGTGCCCGTGCTGGCGGGCCGCACCTTCACCCGCCAGGACGACATGTCGGCGGAGGGCGTGGTGATCCTGAACGAGGCGGCCGCCCGGCTCTACTTTCCCGGTGAGTCGGCCCTGGACCGGCAGTTCACCGACGTCGCGGGCCCCTTCGGCCCGCTCGGCGAGACGCGCAAGGACGACGTGCGGGTGATCGGGATCGTCCGCGATGTGAAGTACGGGGGCCTGACGGCCGAGCCGGAGCCCACCCTCTACTTTCCCTTTCGGCAGGCTCCGTTTCGTCGCATGACCCTCGTGGCGCGCACCGAGGCCGATCCCGCGACGATCGTGGCCGGCATGCGCCGCGAGCTGGCCGCCCTGGACGGGGGTCTCGCCGTCTCCCGCGTCGGAACGGTCGCCGAGATGGTCTATCGCTCGGTCGCCCGCGAGCGGCTGAGCTCCGCCCTCCTGGGGCTGTTCGCCCTCCTCGCCCTCGCACTGGCCTCGGTCGGCATCTACGGCGTGCTCTCCCACGCCGTGCGGCAGCGCATGAACGAGATCGGCATTCGGCGGGCGCTCGGCGCCGATGCGGCGGGGGTCGCTCGCCTCGTGCTGCGGCGCACACTGCGACTCACTGCCATGGGACTCGGGCTCGGGCTCGGCGGCGCGCTCCTGGCCGGCCGCGCCCTGGCCAGTCAACTCAGTGCGATCGGCCCGCGCGACCCGTTGGTCATGGGCGGTGTCGTGGCCGTCCTGGGCATCGTGGCGCTCGGTGCCAGCGTGGCCCCGCTGGTGCGCGCCATCGCGATCGACCCGGCTCAGGCTCTGCGCGAGGAGTAATCGTGCGCCGGCGGCACCCCGGTGGCCGACGGCGCCGCTTGCTGAATCGCGTACGGCCGCGGCATGCTGCGGGATGAACCCTCCCCGCCGTGCACACCCGTGTCGCTAGCCACCCGCGTTTTCGTCGGCCTCCTCGCCGGATTGGCGATCGGCCTCGTCCTGTCGCCGGCCGACGCCGGTGGCGCAGCCACCGTGGTCTCGTGGATCGAGCCGGTCGGCGCCCTCTGGGTCGCCTCGATCCGAATGACGGTGATCCCGCTGCTGGTCTCGCTCCTGATCGCAGGCGTCGCCTCGGCCCGCACGGGCGCGGTGGCGAAGATCGGGGGAGGGGCGATGGCGTGGTTCGTGGCGCTGGTGGCGGTGTCGGCCGCCATCGGCGGGCTGTTCGCCCCACCGCTCCTCGACCTCCTCGGTGCCGGCTCGGCTCGCGTCGCCGATCTCGGTCTCGAGGCGACCGCCGGGGCGGGCGGTGCCGCGGCGGCCACGACCGAAATCACGCTGCCCCCGTTCCGGGATTGGTTCGTGGGACTGCTCCCCTCGAATCCGGTCGCGGCGGCGGCCGACGGCGCGATTCTTCCGCTCGTGCTCTTCAGTGTGCTCTTCGGCCTGGCCGCCGGACGCCTCGCGCCCGAGAGCCGGGCCCGGATCGTCGGGGGAGCCGAGGCCGTGGGCGAGACCATGTTCGTCTTGATCGGCTGGATCCTGGCCGCAGCACCGGTCGGGGTCTTCGCCCTGGCCCTGAACCTGGCGGCGCGCACGGGCTCCTCGCTGGTCGGCGCCGTGGCCGCCTTCCTGATCACCGCCTCGGCGTTGGTCGTGCTCGCCACCCTACTGCTCTACCCGCTCGTCGGCGCCTTCAGCCGGGTGTCGATTCGCCGGTTCGCACGGGCCGCCGCACCGGCTCAGGCGGTGGGCTTCAGCACCCGGTCGTCACTGGCCACCCTGCCGGTGCTCATGGAGGAGGCCGAGAAGACGCTCGGCATCCGGCCGGAGGTGGCCGGTCTCGCCCTGCCGGCCGCCGTCTCGGTCTTCAAGTACGCCTCGCCCGTGGTGCGCATCACCGGCACGTTCTTCATCGCGAGCCTCTTCGGGGTCGAGCTGGGACTGGTGGAAGGGCTCGCCCTCGTGGCCGGCATCGGGGCCCTGTCGTTCTATTCGCCGGGAATCCCGAGTGGCGGACTGTTCGTCATGGCGCCGCTCTATCAGGCCTTCGGACTCCCGCTCGAGGGAATCGGAGTGCTGATCGCGCTCGACATCGTGCCCGACATGTTCATCACCGGGTCGAATGTGACGGCCGACCTCGCGGTGGCGGCCCTCGTCGATCGAGGGTGACGCCCCGCCGACGCCTGTGACCGTTCAATTCAGCGGATAGGCGTCGGTCAGGACCGTTCCCGAGAGGATGAAGGGAAGGAACGAACGGGCGAAGTCGACGGGCGCGAGGGCCGAGGGCAACCGGCCCTGCTCCTGCAACGCGAGCACATGATCCTCCAGCGTCCGCGTGCCGTCGAATTCCGCCAGAATGGCGGCCTCGGCGGTGCCGACCTCGAGCCTGGAGACAAAGGGGAGATCGACCCGAATCCGTCCCCCTTCGGCGACCCATGGCTCCTCACCGTCGGCGCCCGGGCGGTAGCTGAGGTCGAAACGCGCCTCCGGCGACAACTCGACCCTGGAGTGGAGCACCGTCTCGGCCAGCCTGTCGGGATCTCCGGCCTGGGTGGCGATCGTGAGTGCCCAGTTCAGATGGGTCCATCGAGTGGCGGGTCCGGGCTGTAGTTTGACGGTCACCCCGCCGCGGGCTTCGGCGTGACGGTGAACCACGATGGTGCACAGGGTCAGCGACTCCACCTCGAGCTCGCGGAAGCGGCGCAGCTGCCCGGCCGCCTGTGAGACTGTCTCGGGATCGCCCGAGGCGAGCTTGTCTCGCAGATGCGACACCAGGTCCATCGAACCGTGGGTCAAGACGACCACGTCGTAGTCTGCGTTCGTCTCGCCGAGCATGGCCCGCACCCGTTGGGGTGTGTCTGCGCCCCCGCGGCTGGATAGCATGCACGTGCACTGCAGTACGCCGCCGGGGGCAAGGTGCTCGTGCACGCCCATCAAGAGGGCCCGGGTGATCTGTTCTCCGTCTTCACCACCGTCGCGAAAGATGAGTTCCGGCTCCGGAGCCGGAACATAGGGCGGGTGCGCCGCGATGGTATCGAAACGCTGCCCACGCACCGGGTCCCAGAGATCACCCTGCAAGGCGATCACCTGATCGAGCCCGTTCAGAGCGGCGTTGAACTGAGCGAAATCGGTACTCCGCTCCGTAATGTCGAGCGCCCACGCTTCGTCGGCCCCCGAGTCGGCGCCCACGAGGGCGCCGATCCCCGAGCCGGCACACATCTCCAGATAGCGCCCCCCCCTGCCGCGCGGAAGGGTGCCGAGAAAGATCTTCCCCGATGGGGTGAGCGCGGGAAAGACCGCGTCGGGGAAGTGGCTCTCGCTGGTGGCGGGCAGCGTCGACGGGTCGAGGGACGCCTGCTCCGGCGGGCGGGGCCGGTCGGACACGATCCACAGGCCCTCGATCGGATAGAGGAGCACCGTCGACACCCCGAAATCGGCACGTGTGGGGTCGACTTGAAGCAGTCCCAGCTCCGAGAGCAACGGCCGGGCCTCCGATCCGAGCTGGGCGTCGATCACGTCGTGCGAAAGCGCGCGGGCATCCAGGAAGAGCCGGACCAGGGCCGCAAGAGCCGACTCGACGGGCTGTGCATCGATCTGTGCATCCACCACCCGCCCCATGTAGTCGTACATCGTCGTCAGGCCGAGATGGGCCGAGACCGCGTCGGTGGTATATCCCGCCCGCGCCAATAGCTCACGAAGCTGGGCGAAGCGGGGGGGATCGAGGCGACGGAGTGGAGAATGCAAGGAAGCTCCAGGGCACGCAGCGTGGACATGGGTCGAGCCGAACAGAATCGGGCTCCTGGGGGCGGCGGGCAACCGGAGCCTGCCCGACACCGATGGGGAGCATCTCCCCCTACCCACCCGACGGCTCATGTTACTATTTGTTCAGAGATTGTATCATCGAACATGCGTCGGCCGTTCGACGTCCATAGACATTCTGGGAGCCAAGCGTCGTGAGCTTCGATCTGACTAGGTACGGGATCACCGGAGAGACCACGAATCACTCGATCGTGGGATATCACGTTCATCGCAATCCTTCGGTTGCGAAGATCTACTCCCTGGCGATTCCCCAGGAGCGCTACACCCTGGCCTCGAATGGGGCGCTCATGGCGTTTTCCGCGCCGAAGACCGGGCGCTCGCCGAAAGACAAGCGGATCGTTGAAGAAGAGACCACGCAGGCCGACATCTGGTGGGGCGACATCAACATTCCGATCCCGGAAGCTTCGTTCGCGATGAACAAGCAGTCGGCGATCAACTATCTGAACTGTCGCGACAAGATCTATGTGATCGACGGGTTCGCCGGTTGGGACCCCGAGCACCGGATCAAAGTGCGGGTCATCTGCACTCGGGCCTACCACGCCCTCTTCATGCACAACATGCTGATCCGCCCGACGGCCGAGGAACTCGAGAACTTCGGCGACCCCGACTGGGTCATCTACAACGCGGGCCAGATGCCGTCGATTCCCGGACTACCCGGTGTTGGATCGACGACCAGCGTCAATGTGAACTTCAAGAGCCAGGAGATGGTGATTCTCGGGACGGAGTACGCGGGCGAGATGAAGAAGGGCATCTTCGGCGTCTTGAACTACACGCTCCCGAAGAAGGGCGTGTTGAGCATGCACTGCTCGGCGAACGAGGGAGACGGCGGCGACGTGGCCCTCTTCTTCGGTCTCTCAGGCACAGGAAAAACCACGCTCTCCGCCGATCCGAAACGCCACCTGATCGGCGACGACGAGCACGGGTGGAGCGATCGGGGCGTGTTCAACTTCGAAGGTGGATGTTACGCCAAGACCATCAACTTGAGCGAAGAGGGCGAGCCCGACATCTCCCGCGCGATCCGGTTCGGCTCGATCCTCGAAAATGTCGGATTCGACCCCGAGACCGGTGAGGTCGACTACACCGACGTCAGCATCACGCAAAACACGCGTTGTTCGTATCCGATCGAGTTCATCGACAACGCCAAGATCCCCTGCGTCGGCGGGCACCCTCGCAATATCATCTTCCTCACCTGCGATGCCTTCGGCGTGCTTCCTCCGGTCAGCAAGCTGACGCCGGGGCAGGCGATGTATCAGTTCATCAGTGGCTACACCGCGAAGGTCGCGGGCACCGAAGTCGGGATCACGGAGCCCGAGCCCAACTTCTCCGCGTGCTATGGCGCCGCGTTCCTCAGTCTGCATCCGACGGTCTACGCCGAGCTGCTGGCCGAGAAGATCCGGGAACACGACGTCGACGTCTGGCTCGTCAACACGGGATGGACCGGTGGGTCGTACGGGGTCGGCAAACGCTTCGACCTGGCCTACACGCGCGCGATCATCGACGCGATCCTGAGCGGTGGCCTCGGGGGCTCGAACTTCGAGCGCGACGACATCTTCGGACTGGCCATGCCCGACGCGGTGGCGGGCGTGCCGGCGTCGGTGCTGAATCCCCGCAACGCGTGGCAGGACAAAGAAGCCTACGTCAGGACGGCGAACCGGGTCGCTCGCATGTTCGTCGACAACTTCAAGAAGTTCGCCGACCAGGCCTCCGACGAGATCCTGGCCGCCGCCCCGAAGGTGTCGACCGACGCCTAGAGGGGTGCGGCGGCTAGCCGTTCGGGAGGGCGAACAGATACAGGCGACTGGCCCGGTCGACGAAGTTGTGGAACTTCCCGCCCGTCGAAACGACGGCGACGTATTGTCGTCCCTCGTGCTCGAAGGTGATCGGAGGGGCGCTTCCGGCTGCGGCCATCCGGTAGGACCACAGCACCTCGCCGGTCTCTTCGTCCATGGCCCGAACGAGCCGATCATCGGTTCCCGTCGCGAAGATCAGCCCTCCCGACGACGAGATGAGTCCTCCGTAACTCGGTGACCCCGTGTCTTCGAGCCCCCCGGGGAGTTGTTTCTCTCCGAAGGGCACCTCCCACACCTTCGAGCCGGTGCCGAGGTCCAGGGCCACGATCTTCCCCCAGGGGGGGGCCGACCCGGGCAGTCCAGCCGGATCGAGAATCTGTCGCCAATGGGAGAACAGCCGGAGCGCACCCCGATCGACGAGCTCTCGGTCCCACTCCTCGAAGTCGGTCCAGAGAACGTCGAGCTGTTCCTGGGTCGCCACGGGTCCGTCGTGGGCCGCGGTCATGAAGTCGACCGTGAACACCGACCGATTGTCGGGATCCTCGGTGTAGCCGTGGAGCGAGGGCACGAATTCGATGGCGGCTTCACCCTCCTGGACGAACGCCCCATCGCGGCTGGGGCGATGACAGTCGGCACACAACGAGGTGTACGTCTCGCTCTCCCGCAGGCCCTCGGGCCGCTGGTCCTGCTCCGTGAGGGCATAGAGCCGAAGCGCCCACGGAATCATGTTGACGGCGACGTACAGTCGGTCGGCGTCGGGGTCGACCGAGGCGCCATGCCATTCGGCCCCCCCATGAAGGCCGAAGGTCACGTGATCTCGGTTCAGGGCGGGTGGAGCGAAGCGCCCGAACACCGCGCGGCCGTCGGCGACCTGGCGCGCCACGAAGGCACGACTCGCGGCACTGACGTCGGTGATCATCGTGGTGTCGAAGGCGATGTCGATGAGCGGCTCAGGCTCCCGCAGGTCGGGTTGGTACTCGGCCGTCTGCTCTCGGGCGAACGTCGACGTGGGCGCTCGGCTGCGCCTGAAGTCGTAGATCGGGCGTCCCGACTCCCGATCCAGGATGAGGGTGTTGCCGATCTTGGTCACCGCGATGACGACGTCGTAGTCCTGTCCGTCGACGGTGATCGTCGAAAGAATCGGCCCGGACGGCACATCGAAGTCCCACAGGTCGTGCCGCACCTCCTGAAACGCCCACTCGATCCGCTTCTCCACCAGGTCGATCGCGATCACCGAATTGCTGTTGGGGTTGTCTCCCGGCCGCGTATGACCGCTCAGTGCGGGTCGAGGGTTTCCCGTCGTGACGAACAGGAGGCTGCGGTCTTCGTCGAAGGCCAGGCCGCTCCAGGGGGCCCCACCCGTAAAGGTTCGGGACTCGGGATGCAGGGGTACCGTCCACCGAATTTCGCCCGTCGCGGCGTCCAGCCCCACCACCTCCTGGGGATCGTAGCTCGCCACGATCACCTCGTCGCCGATCAGAATCGGCGCGACCATGGTCGGGCCCGGCAACGACGCGATGCCCTGGCTCCCAAAGTCGTTCACGAGCGCTCCCGTCGCCGCCTCGACCGCCACCATCATCGGTCCGAACGGCACGAATAGAGTCGCCGTCGCTCCCGGCCGCGCATCGAGGGCGAATCCTCTCCGGGAGTACCCGAACGACGGCACCTTCATGTCCCACACGACGGCACCCGAGGCGATGTCGGCCGCCACCAGGCGCTCCCCCGCCGAAATCCAGAAGATCAGTCCGGCATGCGTGAGGGGTGGCGCCTGTGTATTCGACACCCACTCGTCGCCGAAGAGGGCCTCGGCGTCGATCTCGGCGACGGGCACGAGCTGCTCGACATTGTCGCGTCGGATCTGAAGGAGGCCGGACCGTTTGCGCCCCCAGACATCGCCACTGGAGGTCTCCCACATGCGACCGGCGGGGGCCACGGCACGACGCTCCGCGAGACTCAGCGCGGTCCCCCGCCCCTCCCGACGCAAGCCGGGTTGAACGACGGTGTCGGCCGGGTCGGGGACGAGGGGCCGGGAGCGAATCGTCAGATCGTCTGCGGTCAGCGAGCCCATGGTGGCGACGCTGACGTTCTCCATGCCCACCCCGAGCAGCTCATTGAGGCGCTGGCTGACGCCCCAGGAGTCGAGCGCGGCGGTGCGACCCACCACGAACGAGGCCGAGACGGAGCGCACGGCGAGCGGCGAAGTGATGCCGTAGGTCGCGAACAACACACCGCCGTAGCGGAGTGCGAGCAACACGACGCCCGCGATGCCGAGAGCCGCGACGGCCCGAACGACACGCGTGATTCGGGACTTCTTTGATCGAGGGGGCATGGGCCTGAACGAGAAGGAGACGTTACGCGCCGTATAGTAACGGCACGACGGCGCCTCGCCTCTACTCCTGGCGGAGAACCACTACCGGATCCGTACCGGCCGCCCGTCGCGCGGGAATCCAACTCGCCACGAGAGTGGCCAGGGCGAGCAGCGAGGCCGCCGCCACGAGGGTCAGGGGATCGCCCGCCGCCACCTCGAACAGGTACCGTTGAAGGAGCCGTCCAAAGGCGAGGGACCCGATCCCTCCGACGACCACGCCCAGAGTCGCCACGACGAGTCCCCGACCCACCACGAGCCGTTGAATTCCGGCGCGCTCCGACCCCAGGGCCAATCGAATGCCCAACTCCCTGCTACGCAGGCCGACCGAGTACGACACGACGCCGTACAGACCCACCACGGCGAGAAAGGCAGCGGCAGCCGCGAAGACGGCAAGCAGTGCGAGAAGGAACCGGGCGGTGGCCGTGCCGCTGGCCATCACCTCGCTCATGGCCTGGGGCCGGGCGAGCGGCACCTCGCCGTCGATCTCGGCCACGGCCTGGCGCAACGCGGGAACGAGCGTTCCCGCCTCCTCGTCGGTGCGGGCGACCACATGCACTTCCCAGTCGACCCACGACCACGTGCGGGCATCGAAATAGAGGCCACCCTCCGAGGGTTCACTGAGAGCCGCATGCCGCACGTCGCCGACCACTCCGATCACCTCGTAATCGGTCGGGGCACCACCCCACGGGTTGGCCGACACGACGCGCCCCAGGGCCGAGCCGTCGGGGAATGCCCGGCGCGCCGCGGTCTCCGAGATCACCGCCACGTCGGGAGCATCGGCGTCTCGAAACAGGCGTCCCGCGACGAGGGGAATCTCGGCGGCCGCAAAATACTCCTCGGTCGCGAGGTAGTACGGCACGAGCCCGGTCGACTGGCCCGACCCCGCGACCCGGTAGTCGCCGCTCCACGAACCGCTGAAGGGCATCGGCCAGACCACACCCGCCGCACTCACACCGGGCAGGCTCGACACCCGCTCCTGGACCTCCCTGTAGTAGGCCCCGGCCTCGGCGGGCCAGCCGTAGTCGGTGCCGGGAATCGACACGGCGAAGGTATAGAGCCCGTCGGGCTCGAAGCCGGGGTCAACGCGACCGAGCCGTGACAGGCTCGAGACGAGGAGTCCGGCCCCGACCATCAGCACGAGCGACAGCGCGACCTGGGCGACGACCAGTGCGTCCCGCGCGCGACTTCCGCCCCCGCCCACCGATCGGGCATTGCCGAGCGTCGACGAGGGATCGGTCTTCGTGGCCGACCACGCCGGTGCGAACCCCACGAGCACCGTCGTTCCGAGCGCCACGACCAGCGCGAAGGCGGCGGCCCGGCCGTCGAGGCCGACCTGACCCAGGCGAGGAATGTCCTGCGGTCCCAGGAGGGGCATGAGCGCGACGAAGGCCGCCGCCAGTCCCAGACCCACCGCCGCGCCGCCGACCGCGAGGATCAGGCTCTCGGCGAGGAGATAGCGAGCCACCCGTGCGCGATTGGCCCCGATCGCCACGCGCACGGCGACCTCACGACGACGCCCATGGGCCCGCACCAGGAGCAGGTTGGCCACGTTGGCCGCCGCGATGAGCAGCACGAACGCCACGGCACTCATCAGAAGCAGCAGCATGGGCCGCACATCGCTCACGAGCCGCTGACGCAGGTCGTGCACTGTGACTCCGAAGTCGGTCGCCTCGTACTGGGCGTCGGCATCCCACAACGACGCCACGGTCGCATCCGCCTGGGCTTGCACCGTCTCGATCGAGACTCCCGGCAAGCGAAGGCCCACCATCCTGAGCATGCCGAAGGCCAGCCCCTGCTGGCTCCAGAAGTCACCGTTCTGCCACAACGCGTCGGGGTTCTTCCAGATCTCGATCTCGGGAAGCCGGCCTCCCCGCACCGGCAAGTCGAGGCGAAATCCGGGCGGCATGACCCCCACGATCGTGTAGGCGTGCCCGTCGAGGCGAACCGTCCGCCCCCTGATCGCCGGATCGCCACCGAGGTGGTTCAGCCAAAGGGCGTGCGACACCACCACCGTCCCCGGAGGGTCGGATGGAGCGATCACCCGTCCCACCACCGGCTCGACGCCCAACATGCCCAGAAAGCCCGACGAGACCCAGCCGACCTGTACCTGCCGCGGTAGCCCGGCCCCGGCCAGTGTCTGCCGCACCGTGGCGAGCGCCTCCAGCGATTCGAGGCCCGGAGTCCCCTCCTGGAAGGCCCTCCAATCGCCCCCCGACACGAGCGCATCGTCGGTTCCCTCGGTCCGGCGATGCGACTGCAGGTATACGAGGCGATCGGCACCCGGATACTCCAGCGGCCGCAGCACGACACCGTCTACCACGCTGAAGACGGCGACGTTCAATCCGATCCCGAGCGCCAGGGTCAGCACCACCACCGAGGAAAACCCCGGGCTCCGACGCAAGGCCTTCATCGCCAGCCGTAGATCGCTCCACCATCCCCTCATCGTCCCCTCCCGTTGTCTCTGTGATCGCGCGCTCCGAAGAAGGCGCCGACGCCTCAGACGGAGCGCCCCGCGCGCCAGATCGAAGGCGAGCACCGCCGTTCGTCGCCAGCGGCGAACGCCGCCCAGACCGTCGAGTTCGAGCGCCACGAAGTCGGCGACCTCATCACCGCGCGCCGCCCGGAAGTCCGGGGGGTAGAGGCCGAGGGCCACGCGCAGCCACAACGGTCGCCGAGACACGCTCAGCGCTGCCCCTCGAGGAGTTCTGCCGCCCGCGCGAAGTCGACAATATCGGCCAAACGGGCGAGTTCGTGACGCAACACGTCCCGACCGTCCGGCGCCAGCCGATAGACCCGCCGCCGCCCCCCTCCCTCGACCTCCTCGATCCAGCGGTCCTCGTGCATGCGGTGGATCGCTTCATAGAGGGTACCCGGCCCCAATCGAAGGCGGCCGTCGGTGCGATCGTCCACGGCGGCCTTGATTCCGTAGCCATGCAGATCCTCCTGCGACAGAGCCAGCAGGATGTGCAGGGCGGCGGGGGTCAAGAGGTCTCGAGGACCCCGTGTGGGCTCGCGCGTCACGGTCTCATCCGGAGAGGGGACTCGGGCCGCTGCGAACGACGAGAAGCGTTCTCGCCAAACAGTCGGCCATCGTTATATCGGTGACCGACTATACACCGGCACGCGGCTTGCGACAATAGGCGTCTTGCCGCAGGCCTGCGTGCAGAAGTGTGGCTGTTGTTGCACGCGGACCGTCACAAGGTGCAGGTGCCTGCAAGACTTTTCCGAATGGAGATCCGCATGGACGGTGCGAAATCGCTGGCTCGGCTCATCGTCGCGGTCGGGGTGATCTCGATCGGAACCGCGATCGGGCCGGTGGCCTGGCTCCGCGACGTGGGCTCATCGGCCACCATGCCTGAGCATGGTGCGATCCCGTCGGCCCGCACGGCTCCGACACCGACGTGGTTCGAGCAAGCCAAACCGTTCTGCAATGGCGTCGAGGCCAAAGCCTATTTGCGCGCGACTCCGTACCCGGGGGACTGGGACGGAGCGGCACACGGTGCGGCGTGCCTCGCCCTGGCGGGCCACCTCGACGACGCCCGGCAGATCATCGATGGGCTCGAGGGAGACCAGCGTTGGCGTGCGGCGGGGGTCGTGTTCGACGTCGGTCATCCTGCGGCCGACGCCGGTGACGACATGGCAGCGGGCCCGCTCATGGAGTTGGTGGTCGAGTTTTGGCCGAACCACTACATGGCTCTCTATCATGCCGGCGTCGCCCGATACGAAGGGGGCGATGAGCCCGGCGGTCGAGATCTTCTCGAGCGATTCCTGAGCCACTACGAGCTCGACGACGGTTTCACGCGCCACGCCGAGTCGTTGCTTGGCGGCTGATCGGCGGCCGATCGGGTGTGTTCACAACGGCGGTGCCGTCAGGTGAACCCACCCGAGAATCCAATGAAGGCGTATATCACGCCGAACGTCACGGCCACGAGCCCCGTTCCCACCACCGCCGCCCTGCTTCCCAGCCCGATCCCCGCTCGCACGAAGTGTGATCGAGCCACGACGGGGCGCGGGGCCGGGCCGACGATCGAATCGGCGTTCCCTTCCCCGTAGGTGTCGTAGCGCACGAAGGCCGACCCGTAGTCCTGAATATTGAAGCGCAGTCCCGTGCTGACACCCGTCGTGGAGGCATACCACCCGTGGTTGCCGCGCCCTCGTGCGAGTCCCGCTTCGAACTCCAGGCTCAGTTCGGGATTCAGCCAGCGGCGTACTCGACCCCGCACACCCGTGAACGCGTCGGGGGCGCCGGTCCCCAGGGAGACACCTCCCCCCACGGCCCACTTCGGGTCGAGGTGCGCCATGTGTAGTCCGGCCCGTGCACCCGGTAGGTGGGCGCGAGAAGCGTCGTCGACCCCTGAAGCTCGATCAGCCAGAACGAGGCGCAGGCTGGCTGGGGTTCACCCCGAAAGCAACCCACCCGGGGCGTCGATGTGGCCGAGTCCGGCGTCTGAGCGGCCAGCTCACCCCTCGCACCGCCGGCGACCGTACACACGCCGGCGACCAGCGCGATTCCCGCGCCCGAACGTGCCCCTACGACGCGCCGCATTCCCGCCGGGAGCCACGTGGCGATGCGGGCCGGCACGCCCATCACGCGATCTCGTCGATGTCGAACAGCGGGTCGAGAAAACGAAACACACCGTAGAGCTCGGGGCCCTCCAACGGCGGGTCGAGGTGTTGCGCGCCTACAAAAACGAGTTGGAATATCCTCGCCATCCGCTGTGAGGCCGCCCCCTCCTGCATGCGCTCGGCGCACAGCTCTTCCAACAGCGCCAGACGCTTGCGATCCACGCGGTCCTGCGCCCTCCGCGCCAGTGGTTCCGTCGATGCCCAGAGACGAATGGCCCGCTCCACCCCCGCGTTGCGAAGCTCCGACGCCTCGCGGTTGACGGCCTTCAGGCGGCCTTCGACCGAACCACCCGCATGCCCGATGTCGACGAATCGATCCGTGGCCTGACGCTCCCACGTGTCGAGAAGCGCCTCGACGTAGGCTGGCCGGCCATTGAAATGGTGGTAGAACGAACCCTTCGAGCGATCCAACCGTTCGCATAGGGAATCGACCGTCAATCCCCCATCGCCCTCCCCGGCCAGGACCCGAAACCCCTCCTCGATCCAGTCTTCCCGTGTGCGACGCGCCATGGCCTGGTCTCCGACTGCGGGCGATCCTCCTCGCTTTACCTGCCATACTATACGGTATGGTGCGCTTGTGCAAGGGCTCGAATCGAGGACTACGTTTGCGGGGTCGGAGCTACGAATCGTCCGCCCATGCCAGGAGCCCCCATGACCCCGCCGCGCGACACTTCACTCAGCATCACCCGGGCGATCTCGGCCCCGCCCGAAGACGCCTTTGACGCCTGGACGACTCCGACGCAGATGACGGATTGGGCGTGCCCCGATCCAACGGCACCGGTCGTCATCAATGCCGACGTACGACCGGGGGGCGCCTTCGAGATCCGGATGGACGTCGGGAGCGGGTCGGTCACGGCCTTCGGCACCTACCGGGAGGTCGAGCGGCCGAGCCGGGTGGTCTACACCTGGGACTGGAAGGAGGAGGTCCAGGCCATGGCGACCGACACCGTGGTCACGGTGGAATTCCGCGAGACGGACGGCGGATGTGAGGTGTGGGTGCGACAGGACGGATTTCCGACTCGCGACGCGCGCGACGGGCATACGGTCGGGTGGGGACTGTGCCTGGACCGGTTCGAGCAACTCTTCCGGTAAACCCCCGCCCCGGCTCCCCACCGGAGGCGACGTCCCCACGAGGGGGGAGTCGACTCCGGCGGGGTCAGAATAGCGCGGGCTTCAGATCAGCGGATGACGATGTACTTCTCGAAACGCGCGACCTCGTCTTCGTCGACGTACTTGCCGATCTCCCGACGGAACCGCTCGATGCCGTCATAGGGCCGGTACTCGTCGAACTCGTAGGCCATGCGATCACCCACGCCCGGAATCAACAGCAGCTCGGCCTCGCTCGCATTGTTGAGGTCGAGCGGCAGGAAGAGGCTGCCATAGAGTTCCTCGCGCGCGGCCTCGTCGAGACTCGCCGCGAGCACCGCGTCGACCCCGAGCATGTTCGCGTACGGACGTCCCGCCATCAGCGCGGCGGCCAGATCAGCGGTCATGCCGGGGAGAGCCATCAGCTGCTCCTGGGTGACCGTGTTCGGGTTCAGAAGACCACCCTCGGTCATCGGTTCGGCTGCGGGGGCCGCGGCCGTCTCGACTTCCGCAGCGCCGGTGTCGTCGGCCGGTGCATCGGCACCGCCACAGGCTGCGAGAAGCACGACGGCAGCCGTCGCAAACGACTTCCAGTGAAGGGAACGCATCATACAGGGAACCTCCGTTTCAGGGGAACGCACGGTGGATAATAGCGCTCTCGGCACTGTACGGTGTACAATCGCCGTGATTGAGAACCATTCTCATTCGAGGAAGGCACGGTAGGATCGTGAATGCCCGGGGTCAAGGGTGGAGGCAACGTAGAGAACGCCGAGCCGCACCGACGCCCGATGGGTCGCCCCGGCAGAGGGGGTCGCGACCTTCGAATCCGCCCCTGAGGATCGTTGGCCGCACCGGAGCGAGCGCCCTACTATGGCCCGCGATATTCACCTACAGCGCCATCATCGGCTAGGCCATGGCCATTCAACTCGACGACGCCCGGCGGGATGCCCTCCTGAAGCGCATTCAAGGCTTCTACGCCCAGGACCTCGACGAGGACCTGAGCCTCTTCCGGGCAGAACAACTGCTCGACTTCTTCTGCGAGGCTCTGGGGCCTCAGCTCTACAACCAGGGAGTCCAGGACGCGCGCGGATTCATGATCCGCAAGCTCGACGACATCGACGGTGAGGTCTACGAGGCGGAATCGTTCTGAGGTGTGGGGGCCCGTCGCTCCCTACGGACGAATCGCGTAGGTGTATTTGATCAGCAGGCGCCGATCGGCACGTCCGAGAAGTGCGGAGTGAATCCCGAAGCGATCGACCAGGTCGCGCCCTTCGTCGAGTACCACGAAGAGGTCGCGGCCCTCGGCGAAGCGGTAGCGCAATCTCAGATTCGACACGATCGCGTCGGCGGGAGCGGAGTACTGCACGACCGCCTCGGCCGAGAAGCTCGGATTCAGGGCCGCCTGGACCCGCACGGCCGCGATGTCGGCGTTGACCCGCTCGCCCCGCGAAGGGAACCAGACCCGGTGGTACTCGTACCGCGGTGCGATGCTCAGCCCCGGTGAGACGATCCAGGTCGGTTGGACGTCGAACGCCACGCGATGCCCATCGAAGGTCTGACCCGTCCACAGCCGCACACTCGTGCTCAGCCGGCTCCCCCGATTCATCTCGAAGTAGAGAAACAGATCGGCGCCGGAGTACCGGCCGGCCGGCACGCTCGCCCCCGGGAGGGTGAAACCTTCCGCCACGTCTTCTTTGACGAGGTTTCCGGTGATGTTCAGGAAGTGACCGCTCTTGAACTCGGTGAGCAGCTGAAGGCGGCCGAGGGCCGACTCGGCGACCCCATCGGTATTGCGCCAGAAGGTCCGACCCACGCCGTTCACCCTAAAGCGGGCCACGCGCGACTCTGCGCTCGGCCGCCAGGCCCACGTCACGCGGCTCCGCACCGACATGAAGTCATCGCGAGACTCGAAGCCGAGCCGCGGCTCGAAGTCGGCCCCGGAGTAGTCCAACGACAGGTCGTAGCCGAGCCCGTCGAGATTCCGTCGTTCCCAGAACAGGCGAGCGAATCCCTGATCCAGGGCGCTTCCAGCCCCGCCGGACTCATTGATCGACTGCGCCCATTGCACGGTGACCCGCTCCGAGGCGATCGGGATCTCCGCGTCGAGACCATAGGTCACGTCGGCCCCGCCCCGACCGTCGATGCGGCTCGTGAGCATGCCGCCGATTCGACCGTCGCCGCGCAGGCCTCGCCGGAGCCTCAGCACCGAGTCGTTTTCGCCCGGATCGTCCAGGTCACCGTCGACCTGGAGTGATAGGAGCCCGACATCCCATCCCCCGACCCGACCCGCCAGGCGAGCGCCGCCGAAGATCCGCACGGGCGTTCCCAGGGGTGAAAGGCCGATCCGCCTGGAATGGAACAGCTGACCCTCAGACCCGGTCGAGAACTCGAACGCCGACGAACGTTCCTGAAAGAACTGGCGCTTCTCGGGGACGAACAGATTGAAGCGATCGAGATTCACCTGGATGTCATCCGACTCGACCTGGGCGAAGTCGGTATTGGCCGTGAGGTCGAGTGTGAGATTGCTCGACAAACCGTACTTCACGTCGATTCCGAGTTCGCCGGGATACGATGAGGTAGGCGCTCGGACCGGCGTGGCGTCGGCCTCGCGCGTGCGCTCGACTCCCGTCAGCACGTAGGGCGTCATCCAGAGCCTGGTCTGCTCTTCGACGCCCTCCAGGACGACGTCCTGGGCGAGAGACGGCTTGAAGTCGGCCACTTGCCACTCGGGCGCGATCGCGGGGAAGATGTGCTTCTCATTTTTGCGCGCGATGTAGCGAGAGGCGATCACTCCCATCACCGCCCGACCGTCGTCGACGGAGAATCCAAGGCTGGCGAAGGGCACACGCATCTCGACGAACCACCCCTCATCGGTGACCTGTGTCTCGGCGTCCCAGTACGTGTTCCAATCGATGTTGAACGGACCGGCACCGGCGCCGAACTCGGCGTCGTTGCGGATCTCTTCGTCGACGAGGATCCCGCGCGGAGTCGTGGAGAATCGAAGGGCGGTCTGATCGTCGTTGAACGAGTCGATGATCAGGTCGAAGGCGTCGTCGCCGCGCGAGCGATCGCGAAGCAGCGACGTGCCGCGCACCAGCGCCGGGTCGTCGTAGAATCGGCCCGACGCGTAGAGGTAGTTGTCGTCGTACGCCAATCGAATTTCGGTCCGGAGCGTCATGACCCCGTTGTAGTCCGGCCAGTACTGCACCAGGGGCACCGGGGCGACCCGTTCCCATGCCGCCTCATTCGAGAGGCCGTCCAACACCACCGGACCCTGCAATCGCGCCAACGCGACCGGGACTCCGGCCGACGACCCCGTGAAGGCAGACGCGGGCGCCTCCCCCGGGACCCCTCGTCCGTCGGGCTCCTGCGCCGCTGCCCGTCCGACCCCGGCGAGCAGTCCCAAGCCCATCAGGGCCACACCCCACACTCCCGTCCCATTCCCCGACCCGTCCACAATCCCCTCCCCGAAGACGCCGCGCGCTGCCACATCCCAATGTGGCGCGCCGGGGGGCGGTAAAGGTTGGGTTCAGGTCAGCTAGTTGTCAGAACGTTGTGAGGACGCGGGCGCGGGGGCACGAAATCGATAGCCGATCTTGTGTACGGTCAGGATGAACTCGGGATCGGAGGGTTCGGATTCGAGCTTCCGCCGTAGTTCGGCAATGTGGGTATCGACCGTGCGGCTCACCACGGCGGCCCGATGGCCCCAGACGTCCCGCATCAGGGTAACCCGCGATACGGCCGCCCCCTTTCGCTCGATCAGGGCCACGAGCAGATCGAATTCCTTGGGAGTCAACCCGACCTCGACACCGCACCGTCGCACCGACCGCGACGCGGGCTCCACCTCGATGTCTCCGAACCGAGTCACCGAGCGGGGCTCGGGTGCGGAGCCCCAGCCACCGAGATCCGTTCCTGCGAGGCCCGCACGGCGCAGGAGCGCGTCGACCCGAGCCAGTAGCTCCAGGACTCCGAAGGGCTTGGTGACGTAGTCGTCGGCCCCCAGTCGAAACCCCAGAACCTTGTCGGCTTCCTCACCCTTGGCGGTGAGGATCAGAACGGGGACGCCATGGCCCTCGGCCCGAAGGGTCTGCAGCACCCGATAGCCGTTGAGCCCCGGCAGCATCAGATCGAGGATCATGAGGTCGGGTCTCGACGACCGCGCCATCGACAACCCCGTCGGGCCATCCTTCGCGACACTGACCTCGTAGCCCTCGATCTCGAGGTTGTTGCGGAGCCCGAACGCCAGGTCGGCGTTGTCTTCGACCACCAACACGTGGGCCGCCATCAGGTTGCCCCCTTCGCGACCCCGACCAGCGCCGGCGGGAGTTCGATCACGAAGCGGGCCCCACCCTTCGAGCCCGGCTCGACACGAGCCGAGCCGCCATGCACCCTCGCGACCTCGCGCACCACCGCCAGGCCGATGCCCGATCCCGCCACTGCAGAGTCGCGATGCCGAGAGAGGCGATGGTACGGCTCGAAGATTCGACGCCGCTCGCTTTCCGACACACCGGGCCCTTCGTCTTCCACCCAGAGCCGAACTCCGCCCACTCCAGCGCGATCCAGTCCCACTCTCACCACCTGGCCCTCGTTGCCGTATTTGACCGCATTGTCGAGAAGGTTCAAGAGCGCCTGTCGAACGAGGGCCCCGTCGAGGTTCACCGGTGGCAGATCGGCGATATCGAGTGCCACGCTGGAGCCCGCGGCGAGTGCAAGCGGCTCGAAGCCCTCGACCACCTCCGCCACCAGTCCCCCTGGATCGACAGGCGCCGGATCACAACGCGTTCCCTGGCGCTCGCCTCGAGAGTAGAGCAGTACGTTGTCGACCTGGTGCGTGAGGCGTTGGGACTCGTTGACGATGATCTCGAGCGAGCGATGTCGCTCCTCCTCGCTCCGCACCCGGCCGAGGAGCAGGGTCTCGCTGAACATGCGAATCTGCGCCAGCGGAGTGCGCAACTCGTGCGACACGCCCGACACGAAGTCGGCCCGCAGCTCGGCCAACTCCGACTCCCGCCTCATCTGGACCAGTGCCGTGGCCACGAGCCCACCCGACAGGGCGAGAAGCGCGAAGATCAGCGGGAGCCGTTGGCGAGGGAGCCCTCCGATGACCAGCGATGGCGCCACTTTGGGGTTGATCACCACCGAGGTGGTCAGGCCGCCGTAGGTCACACCCATCGTATCGCGGGCCGTGTATTCGGAGCGGTAGGTCGAATCGGAGGCCCAGACGAGTCGGCCCTGTGCGTCTTCGACCGTCACGAAGAAGAGCTCGGCGTTTTCGCGGTCGCCGGTCACCGCCTCGGGCAAGAGGGGGCTCTCGGTGAAGGCGAGCGCGAGAACGCTCGACAGGTGTGGATGCAGGATCTCGAACCCGTAGGCCACCGCCGCTTCCGAGCGGTTCTCGGGAAACAGGCGGTAGACCACACTCGACTCGGTGCCGGCCAGCGGAGCCAGAACCGGTTCCCAACCCTCCGCAATTCCACGAGCGACCTGCCCAATGAGATCGTTCCCGACCCAGTCGGAGAGCCGCTCTACATCGGCGGCGTTCGGGGGGTCGGTCGCCGCGATGAGGTCGAGGTCGCCCGTCGCCAGGTCGGCCCGAAACACGATGGCCGCCACGTCGGGACTCCAGTCGCGGTCTTCAGCCGCCGCGACGAATTCACTCCAGATCAGCGGCACCGATCCGTCTTTCCCGCCGATCTTCGCGGTGACCTCGACGCCTGGATACAACACCTTGCCAGCCAGGAATTCGCGCGCGTTTCGCGTGTACTGCCAGGCCGCGAAGTTGGCCTGCTCCCGCACGGACTTCTCAGCGACCTCGGCATGCGAACGCCCCGCATCGATGGCCTGGTAGGCCAACAAGGCGGCAACGACGAGCGCGCCGACCAACAGGACGGAGTTCTTGAACATGCTCCGAATGTAGGGCCGACGCGCCGTGTCGGGAGGTCTTCTACGTCAGGGTGTTGTCAGACTTCACCCACCGCCGGGGATCACGGTGTGGCCCGCCGGAGCTCAGGTGGCAAGGCCAGCCCCCGATGACCCCGGCAGATCGTCCCTCAGCCGCAGGCCGCCTCGAGCGCACCATGGAGGAAGTCCCGCGACTCGTGGATTCGCGCGTCGAGCAACTCGTGGGCGCGTTCGAAGTCGGGCGGATTCCCAGGGTCCAGGGGGCCGGATTTTCGATCGGCGATGCGATTCTCGAGGCCGATGCGACCCAGGAAATCCTCGATGCGTGAAAAGGTACCCGCGGCCTCGCCATACCTGCGGAACGAAAAGAAGGGCCGACCGAAACGCACCGAAAAAATGGTGCCGTGGAACGAGTCGGTCAGCACGAAGCGGGCCCGACGGAACAGGTCGAGAAACTCGCGCGGTCCCACGTCCCATGCATTGACGACGTTCGACCTCGTCGAGAGCACGTCGCGGCGGTGTTTGGGAATCACGACCCGGGGGCACCCCAGGGCCCGAGCGATGGCATCGCCCTGGTCGCGAATGTAGCGGTCACCCGCCAGCGTGTACTGAAGAACGTAGTCACCCGTGGCGTACCGGCTCGCCCGACTTTCGGCCTCCCACCGCTCGCCCTCCACGAGTAGCGTCGGATCGACCACGACGGCGGGTCGCCGTCCGGAGACCTCCTCGACCAACCGAGCCCCGGTCTCCTCGCGCACCGACAAGTGGGTCATTCCCTCGACGCCCTGCCGAATCCACGCGCGCGCTTCGGGGTCGAGTTCCGACACACCGAGGCTGGGGGCATAGGCGATTCGACGCTCGGGCGGAGCGAACTTCAAGAAGAACGCCTCGTCTCCGAGATGCCCAAGGGGATTCCAGAGCTGGTCGCTTCCCACCACGAACGCGTCGTGGTCCGGCGGTGCCGCGAGAAAATCGGCCGGCTCGGTGTAGCGGGGTCCGGAGAGGTCGAGCGTATCGATCTCGAACTGCTTCGACAGTTCGAGGCCAGCCGCTTCCCTCTTCTCCACGTATTTCGCATAGGCGCGCTCACGGGCCCCGACGAACAGTCGATGGGGGCGGAGCGCGACATTGGCGAGGCGGCGCCGGATCGGCGCCGGATCCACGAACCGCTTGACGTAGTCGAGCACCTCGCAGTCGTATCCGGCCGACTCGATGGCGGTCTTCAGCGCGAACAGCTGCAGCTGAGTGCCGTAGTTGTAGTAGCGCGGGATCGAGAGCAATCCCACGCGCCCCGATGTTCCCCCGGTGCTCGCCTCACTCACTCCGTCTCCTCGGTCAAACGCCAATGGATCGCCTCGAGCCGCTCGGTGCGGTGCCGCCCTTCTCTGTGACCCGCGAGTATCGGACGGGTTGCGAGAAGTAGTAACATGATTAATATGCAACATGCATATTACACGGAGCCGACACGCATGAACCCCCACGATCCCACGATCCCGCTCAAACCGGTGCACTACCTCATTCTCCTTCTGTTGGCGGAGGAACCGACGTATGGCGTCGAACTCATGGAGCGCCTCGAGAGCCGATCGGAGGGAGCGATTCGCCTGAATGCAGGGTCGCTCTATCGCACGTTGGCTTCGCTCGTCGACGGGGGACTCGTTCGGCCCCTGGAGGCGCAAGCGCCCGCCGTGGGCGGAGGGGCCCCTCGCAAAGTGTACGGACTGACCGACCGAGGGCTGGAGGCGCTTCGCAGCGAAGCCCGCCGCCAGGCATCCCTTCTCGAATCGGTGCGGGCTCTCGACCTCCTGGAGGAGTCGACGTGAGGCGCCCACCGGGGGTATTCCGACGCATTCTGGCGCTTCTGCCCGCCCGACATCGGCGGTTGTATGAAAGCGAAATCTGGGAGGTCGTGTGCCATCGTTGGGTGAAGGCGGGCGGCGGATCGCGCGCGTCTGCGGCCGCCCTGTGGGACCTGGTGAGTGGGGTCGGAGGCGTCTGGATGGACCACAGCAGGGAGGCGACGATGGAGATGACGCGAGGCTGGCTTGGAGACCTGCGATTCGTAGTCCGATCGCTCTGGAAAAGCCGAGGGTATGTGGTGACCGCCACCGCCGTCCTCGCGTGCGCGGTGGCCGCCAACGCGACCGTCTACAGCTACGTGCGGGGCACCCTCCTCGCCCGTCCGTCGTATCCAGACCCCGCCGGTGTCGCCATCATCTGGGGAAGCAATCTGGAGAACGGCCAGAGGCGCGACGTGATCTCCGGGCCCAACTTCATCGACCTCCACGAAGGGCTCTCGAGCGTCGAAGCCGTGTCGGCCTTTCACTATGACGGCACCTACATCGAGGTCGATGGCCGGCCGGAGGTGTTGGGGGCCCTCGAAGTGACGGTCGACTTTCTCAGTGTACTCCGTGTAGCTCCCGCTCTGGGCCGATTCTTCGACGAAGCGGACCGGTTTTCGGGTGGCCCCGAGTCGATCGTGGTGACCCACGCCTTCTGGCAGGACCGCCTCGGCGGCGACCCCTCGGTGATCGGCTCCACGCTCGTGCTCGAAGACAGCCCGCGAACGGTCATCGGCGTGCTCCCCGCGGACTACAACTTCATCGCGCCGGCCCCGATTCTGCTCCCCCTCCGCGACGACGAACTCGCGGCCGACAACCGTGGGCGCATTCACTACCACCTTCTGGCGCGGCTCGGCCCGGGGGCGACCCTCACCGATCTCCAGCTCGATCTCGATCGGTCGGCCCGCGAGATCACGGCGGAGTATTCGGGCTTCGAGGGGTGGTCGTTTCGGGCCGAGAGGCTGGACGTCGCCGCGGTCGAGGCGGTTCGTCCCATCATCGTCATTCTGCTCGTCACCGTGACCCTCGTGTTGCTGGTCGCCCTCACCAACCTGGCGACTCTCTTCCGCGTGCGGACGGCTGCACGCAGGGGCGAGGTCGCGGTGCGGACGGCCCTCGGGGCGGGCCGGCTGCGTCTCGCGAGGGTGCTGACGATGGAGCCCCTCTTGATCGCGACCCTCGGAGCGCTGATCGGACTCGCCGCCACCCCCTGGATTCTCGCGCAGGTGGCCGAGATGGTACCGCTCTGGGTCACCATCCCGGATTCGGCTGCGCGTGTGCCGGTCGTCCGCGCCCAACTCGACCAGGGGGTCGCTCTGGTCGCACTCTTCACTTCGATCGCCGGCGCTTTGGCGCTGACGGCCCCGGCCCTCCGCTCGCTGCTCGCGACCGGTTCGCGGCAGATGAGCGTCGGCCGAGCTCCGCGCACCGATTCGGGAATCCGCCTCTTCGTGGGACTGGAACTCGCGATCACCACCGTCTTGTGCGTCGGCGCGAGCCTCCTGGTGCGGAGCCTCGATCACCTGCTCGCCACCGATGTGGGGATCGAGGCGGAGGGACTGCTCACGGTTCGTTTCGGCGACGTCTGGGGCCTCGAACCCGGCGACCGAGTCGCCTATTTCGAACGCGTGACCGGAGCGGTGGAGCAGATTCCGGGTGTGCGCTCGGCTGCCGTCATCGACTACGTGGATTTTCTGGCTGAAGACGACTTCGCCCGTGTGGACCTGCTCGACCGCACCCTGCAGGCCCGCAGCAGCGTGCGCGAGGAGTGGCGTCGCATCGACGACGACCTGTTCGCCACGGCCGGGATGACCCTGCTGGCGGGACGGGGCTTTTCGCCGGACGACATGACCGGCGCGCCTCGGGTTGCCGTCGTCAATCGCTCGTTCGCTCGAAAACACTTCGCCGAGGGCGACCCGCTCGGGCGACTGATCAGCACGCACGATCCCGCCTACCAGGAGTTGAGGGTCGTGGGGGTCGTAGCCGACGTCCACTCGCTGGGTCCGGTCACCCCGCCTCCTCCGATGCTCTATGTACCGAACCAGGGATCGGCTCGGGGCACGCTCGGACTCTACGTCCGCGTCGAGGGCGATCCCATGGCGCTCTCGGTCGCAGTGCGTGACGCGGTCTGGTCGGTCGACGCCTCCCAGCCGGTCATCGATGTGGTCCCCATGGCGTCGCTCGTAGAGTCGTGGGTCGCGATTCCCCGCGCCGCTCGCAGCCTCGTCGTGAGCCTCGCCGTCCTGGCGTGGCTCCTGTCGACTCTCGGCGTGTTCGGGGTCGTGTCGTACACGGTGCGCACCCGACGCGCCGAACTCGGCGTTCGCGTGGCGTTGGGCGCCTCACCCCGCCGACTCGAACGCGACCAGTTGATCGCCGCCTCACCCGTCATCATTCTCGGCGTCGGGGCCGGCTTGATCGCCGCCATCGCGGCCGCACGCGGCGCGAGTGCGTTGCTCTTCGGCGTCAGTCCACTCGACCCCGTCAGTCTGTTCGGCGGAGTGGCCGCGACCACTCTCGCCGCCGTGGCCGCGACCTACCTGCCGGCGAGGCGCGCGGGCCGGGCCGATCCGAGGACGGTGCTGCGAACGGAGTAGCTCACCCCGGCAGCTCCATTCCCATCAGGGCGGCCAACCCGCGTGCCAGTTCGTGCAGTTCGGGGCTGTCGTCACCGCTGTTCGACGCGACGAACACGAGATCGTCTCCCCCACCCCACGCCCGCAGAAAGAAGAAGCCACGGTCGCTCTGACCCATGCCGACGCCCGGTCGCAGGTAGCGATCGAGAGCGGCACCCTGGAGAATCTGCCCCGAGCGCAGCGCGTTGAACCACCGGTACATGTCGGAGGGCGAAGACACCATGCCCCCACTCCCCATGACCAGCCACGAAGTAGGACCCCAGTTCGGCGGAATGTTCGGATCACCCACGCGGGATGGGCCCGCTCCCACAGCGAAGCGCGTCAGGGGCTGGCCCAGGTCGTCTCCGAAGAACCCCGTCGCCTGCAGTCCCATGGGTTCGAAGAATCGCGTACGAAGAAAGGTCGCGTAGGAGCCGCCGGAGACCCGCTCCACCACAGCCGCAAGAAGAACGAAGGCCGAGTGCGAGTGGGCCTGACCCTCGCCGGGGGCGAAGAGTAGTCGCTGCTCCAGAATACGGGACTCCGCTGTAGCCCGGTCGATCCAGGAGAGATCGAAATCGGTGTCGATGCCTTGTCGGTGATGATAGTTGGGAAGGCCCGAGGCGCCCGTCATCAGGTGCGCCAACGTCATGTCGTGCTTATCGGCCGGTACGTCGTCGAAGAAGTCGGTGACCGGGTCGCTCAGCGACAACGCGCCGTCCTGCTCGAGCAGGAGGACCGCAGCGATGGTGAAGTCGATGGGCATGGAACCGATCGCAAAAATGGTTTCGGTGTCGTTCCGCCGCCCCGTGCTCGGATCGGCGTTGCCGAACCCGCGGTGCACGACGGTCTCACCCCCCCGAACCGCGAGCACCGTACCCGCGAATCCAGCAGACTCGGCCTCTTCGAGCCGGGCCTCCAGGTCGTCCCACGCCAGGGGACGCATGGGAGCGCCACCCGACCCTACCCGCACCCCGTCGGACTCCGCCGCCGGTTCGATCTCCAGGGCCCCGATCGAGAACGGAGCGTCGGGCTCGACCTCGAAGGCGACATCGGCGTCGATTCCACCCCGCGCGCGCACGGCGTAGCCGCTCGGGGTGCGGGTGAAGTCGATCATGCCGGCCGACGCCATGATGAGCCGGATCGAATCCACGACAGCGGTGAGTCGGTCCTCGCCCCACTGGGCCCGCAACTCGGGCGAAAGATGGTCGTGGATCAGACGGTCCCCGCCGGCCGGTTCCATGCCGACCGCCTCGATCGCGGCCATGTGCCGTTCGGCCGCGGCCGTCGGACCCTCCGGCTCCGGCGCCGAAGTCTCCATTACGTCGAGCCGGGAGATGAGCCCGCTCGGGTCGACGACCAGGCGCAACGAGACCGATCGTTCGGCGCGGAGGGTGACGACGAGCCCGCCGGGGTCCAGGCCGACATCGACCTCACCGAGAGTCCCCTCCGCGGCGGCCCGAACGGCGCCGAGGTGCGCGATGAGTCCGGGAGAATCGAACGACCCGCGATACTCCGGGGTGAGTCTCTCGGTGGCGAAGACGGAGGGATCGAGGGTCCCCTCGAGCATCTGGAGCAGCGCGTCGATCGCCGCCCGCTCGACATCCGGAGGCCCCTGGGCGGCGGACGTACCGGGGCCGAAGAGCGCCACGGCCACCAACAGGCCGAGAGTGAATTCAAGGGTCGTCCCGATGCGTAGCCTGCCTCGCCGTCCCACCATCATCCACTCCGTTGTAGTATGGGCCAGACTCACATTGGTGCCACGGTGTGAAGATCTTGTGAAGGCCCATCCAACCGACCCCGCCATCTCATGACGAAGACGGATCCGAAGGTCGACGAATACGTCGCGCGCGCCACGCGTTGGCAGGACGAAATCACGCAACTGCGAGCGATCCTTCTCGACTGTGGCCTCGAGGAAGCGCTGAAGTGGATGAAACCCTGCTACGGCTTCCAGGGAGGCAACCTGGCGATCATCCAGCCGTTCAAGGAGCACTGCTCGCTCATGTTCTTCAAGGGATCTCTGCTGGACGACCCGAAGGGGGTCCTCGTGCGACCGGGGGCCAACTCCCAGGCGGGAATGCGGGTGGAGTTCACCAGTTCGACCGACGTCGACCGGCTGGAGCCGACGGTGAGGGACTTCATTCGCCAGGCCGTCGAACTCGAAGAAGCCGGGGTCGACGTGGATTTCAAGGCCAAGCACAACCTCGAGCTACCCGAAGAACTGACCGCCCGGCTCGCTGCCGACCCCGACCTGGCCGCCGCCTTCCAGGCCCTGACGCCGGGGCGGCGCCGTGGCTATGTGCTCCACATTTCGGGCGCCAAACAGTCGAAGACTCGAGCGGCGAGGGTCGAGAAGGCCGCGCCGAAGATCCTGGCGGGACGCGGGTTCAACGAGCGTTAGGTCCCGCGCCGACCCGGGACGTCCTCGGACGGTCGGCGACCGACCCGACGGGCCAGGAGAACGCGGTCCCCGTGATGCTGGCGAGTGCGATACCGAGCAGCCGAGAGGCGATCATGTGGGGCACCTCATCCCGGCCCCTACTGCCCCGAGATCTCCTGGTACGCCACGGTCAGCGGATCGCGCGCGCCGGGATTGCCGAAGGGCCCATATTCCTCGAATCCAGGAAGCGGATCGCGCATCGCCATGATCTCGTCTTCGCTATGCCCCGCCTCGATCTGCGCCTCTACAAACGCGAGCACGCCCCCCAGGTAGTCACGGAAGCCCAGGAGATCTGCGGTGCTCCCGGTCACGGGGTAGTCGGCGGCGGCATGGCCGAAGATGAAGATCGTGTCGCTGTCGTGCGCATCGGCGGCGGCCTCCAGCACACCCATCCACCCTCGCAGCGTAGCCCCCGCGGGACCGTCGACGACCGGGTGCCGCATGCGGAACATCAGGTCACCCATGTGCGCCACGTTGGCCCGCTCGAAGGTGATGACGGCGTCACCACTCGTGTGCGCACGCCCATAGTGGCGGGCGACGATGCGCTCGTCTCCCACCTCGGTGCTCCACTCGTCGGTGACCGTGGTGTCGGGAAAAAGCTGGTCGTCGGGAGGGGATCCGCCCGGGGGATTGCGCATGTGGGCGTCGGCCTGCACATGCGCGACCACGCGCCGGGCCACCCCACGAAAGGCGATGTTGCCCGCCGAGTGATCCCCGTGGTGATGGGTATTCAGCAGCACATCGACGGGCCTCCCGTTCGAGCGTTCATTCAATCCGTCGATGCACGCCTGGGCCTGCTCCGGGAACTGGCTGTCGACCACCGCCACGCCGCCGGCGTTGACCAGGTAGCCGATCGTTCCCCCACGCATCGTGAAGAACCCCACGTTGCGCCGGATCGCGGTGAAGTCCCGGCGGAGCGGAATTCCGAGGCGGGCCCACCCGGGGGTAGGCACGAAGAGGGCTCCGGCCGAGGCGGCGGAGAGGGCGAGGAACTCACGGCGAGTCGGAGACATGGCGGCCCGGGGCAGCGAGGAGCGGGTGTGCCCACGTAACCCGCGCGGCGCGCTCCAGTTCCGCGCGGCGCGCTCCCGTTCGAGCCGGCCTCGGCCGATCGATCCTCCTCGACTACTCGCCCGCGCCACGCACATCGAGAAGGGCCCGCGCGCGGCGTGTGCGTGGGTCATCGGTGTCGACGAGTGCCTCGAGGGTGCGCAGGGCGGCTTCGGCCAACGTGCGCGCTTCCCCGCCACGGCCCGACTCGGTGAGCAACTCGCCCAGTTCGAGTTGAGCCTCGGCGGTGGAGGGATGCGAGGCCCCGAGACTCCCCTCTCGCACACGCAGTCCCTCGCGAAGGTGGCCCTCGGCCGCATCCGCTCGACCCGCAGCGCGCTCGGTGCGGGCCAGCCCGACGAGGCTTTCGGCGACATCGGGATGATCCGCGCCGAGGCGGGTCTGACGCAGCGTCAACGCCGCGCGGTGTAGAGAGTCGCTTCGCTCGAGGCGGCCCTGGGCCCGGGCCACTTCTGCCAGGCCATTCAGGCTGAACGCCACATGGGGGTGGTCCCCACCCAACGCCTGCCGGCGAATCCCCAGCGACCGCTCGTAGAACCGCTCAGCCTCGCCCCACGAGCCGCGATCGCGCAGCACGTCGGCAAGATTGCTCATCACGCTGGCGGTCCGGGGGTGCTCCGGCCCGAAGCCCGTCGAAGCCAGGTCCAGGCTCCCCCGCAGCAGCCGCTCCGCCTCCTCGACCTCACCTCGGGCACGGAGTGAGATGGCGAGGTTGGCCATGGCCAGCGCCACCTGGGGGTTCGACGGCCCGAGCAGCCGTTCCCGCAGCGAGAGGGACTCCCGCAGGAGCGGCTCGGCTTCCCGATTTTTTCCCTGGGCCTGCAGCACGAGCGCGAGGTTGTTGAGCGTCACGACGAGGGCCGGATGGGTCTCGCCGAACAGGGCGCGCCGCATCGACAACGACTCCCGATACAACTCCGCGGCGTCGGCGTACCGCCCCCGCAACTGGTCGAGGAGCGCCACATTGTGCACCGACTCGGCCACGTCTCGATGGGGCGGAGCAAACAACCGTCGGCGCATGTCGAGCGCTTCGACGAGGAGCGGCTCGGCCCCTGCAAAATCCTGCCGGGCGAAAAGCAGCAGCTGACCCAGATCGTTCAGGCTCTCAGCGATGGCCGCGTGCGGGGCGCGATATCGGGTGCGCCGAATGTTCAGCGCCTCCTCGAAGAGGGCCTGCGCCTCGTCGAACTGGCCCTGTGAATCGAGCACGCCCCCCAGGGCGTTGAGGCTCTGCGCAACGTCGGCGTGCTCCGCGCCCAGCACCTCGCGCCGGAGCGCTACGGCCCTTCGCAACGGCGGCTCGGCCTGGTCGGGAAGACCGAGGCTGTGATACAGCCCGCCGACCACGTCGAAGAGTGCGGCCTGCACTTCCGGCTGCGCCGACAGCTCGGCTTCGATGCGGGCCTCGCTTCGGTCCAACATCGCCCGGGCGGTCAGGGTGTCGCCCAGCGCCTCCGCGGGGTCGGAGCCCTGCAGCAGATCGACCAGCAGCGCCGTGACCCTCTGGGCCTTGTCGCGCTCCCCCGCGATGCGAACCGACTGTACCGCGAAGACGGTCAAAGCCCCGACCAGTCCGAGCGCCGCGAACACCGATGCCGACACCGCCCACCGATGCCGGCGCACCAGTTTTCCCAGTCGATACCCGACCGAATCGCTCCGAGCGACGATCGGGAGTCCGTCGACGTGGCGCTCGACATCGGCAGAGAGGCGATCGGCGGATTCGTATCGGCGCTCCGGATCCACGCGCAGCGCCGACCCGACGATCACATCGAGGTCGCCGCGCAGCTGGGAAGCGGCCACGGGCGCGTCTCGGCCCTTCTCCGAGGCCACCGCGCTCGGTCTGGGCGCCTCCCGATCGACGACGCCCTCCCTCGCCGCAAAGGCACGTTCGCCGGTCAACAGCTCGAACAACAACAGGCCGAGCCCGTAGACGTCTGACGCCGTGGTGAGGGGCGCCCCGCGAATCTGCTCCGGGCTCGCAAAGGCCGGCGTGAGATACCGGGCGTCGGCGCGCGTGTGGGTCTCGGCCGACTCGTCGGTGTCGAGCAGCTTGGCGACCCCGAAGTCGAGAAGTTTGGGCTCCCCCTCCGGGGTGATCAGAATGTTCGAGGGCTTGAGGTCGCGGTGCAGGACCAGATTCTGGTGTGCGTAGTTGACGGCGTGGCACACCGACCGAAAGAGCCTCAACCGTTGCCGTAGATCGGGCCCGGAGCGCGACAGATACTCGGCGAGAGGGACCCCGTCGATGTGCTCCATCACGAAGTAGGGTCGGCCGTCGGCGGTGACCCCGCCGTCCAGCAGGCGAGCGATGTGGGGGTGATCGAGCCGAGCCAGGACCTGGCGCTCCAGCAGGAAGCGGCGCTGCACCTCGTCGGTATCCATCCCGCGCCGAATGATCTTGATCGCGACGCGCTGCTCGAAGCCGCCCTCCTCCCGCTCGCCCTCGTAGACCGTGCCCATCCCTCCGCGGCCGATTTCGCGAATGATCCGGAAGGGGCCGATACGCTCCGGAAGCCCCGCGCGACCCTTCGAGACCAGCCGAGCCGCCAGATCGCGCAGCGGCTCCTCGAGGAAGGCGCCGGCCTCGGCATGGTGGCGGAGCAGACCGTCCAGCTCGGTACGGAGCGGCGACCCGGGTGGGCACCTCTCATCCAGAAATGCAGGACGGTCTTCGGCCCCACACTCCAGAGCCTCTGCGAAGAGCGACTTCAGCTCCGTCCAATCGGCTCGTGACATCGGCCCGGGCCCCGGGTCAGCCGGTCCGCGTGAGCTCACGGTGGAGCCAGGCCTTGGCCATGACCCACTCCCGCTTGACCGTGGCCACCGAGATCCCGAGCACCTCGGCGGTCTCTTCGATGGTCAGCCCGCCGAAGAACCGATAGGTGACCACGTCGCCCTGCCGGGGATCGACGAGCGCCAACCGGGAGAGCGCCTCGTCCAGACCCACGAGCGTCTCCGGGTGCCCGTCTTCCAGGGGCTCCGATTCGAGTTGTTCGATCGAGATGTGATCCACCCCCGATCCCCGCTTCTGCGCGAGGCGTTCCCGGGCGTGGTCGATCACGATGCGGCGGATCGAACGCGAGGCGATGGCGAAGAAGTGAGCCCGATTCTTCCAGGTCACCCGCGTCTGATCCACCAGCTTCAAATAGGCCTCGTGAACCAGCGCCGTCGTGTTGAGCGTGAACTCGGCGGGCTCGGAGCGCCGCTGCCCGTGGGCGATGGCTCGCAGCTCGTCGTACACGAGCGGCAACAGACGGTCGAGCGCCTGCTGGTTGCCGCCGCTCGCTTCCTGAAGCAGTTGCGTGACTTCCGAGGGAATGATCGCCATGGACCCAACATAGGCGGGCCCGCCCTCCCGTGACCACGGGTCAGCCGCCGTACCGCGTGAGATACGCCTCGTACAGCCGGTTGGCCTCGGCACAATCGCCCCGCTGGGCGGCCGCGAGAATGCTGAACGCGAGGGCCCGTTGTTCCGGATCCCGAACGCGGCCGGACTCCCCGCGAGCCCAGGCATACAACTGCGGGCATTGGCCCGGATCGAAGATCGCATTGGGACGCTCGCGCTGGAGCTCTTCGAGCGAGCGAATTCGCTCCTCTACCGAGGCGCGATCGGGCGCCGACCCCGCCAGATCGAGGTAGCGTCTCGCCGCCTCGATGGCACTGAGGGTGCGGCCCTCGGCCTCGTAGGCCAACGACAGATTGAACTGAGCAGACGACGCCGTCGGGTGTTCGCGCGCGGCCTGCTCGAAGGTCAGTCGGGCCGCCTCGAAGTCGTCTTGCTGCAGGTAGGCGAGGGCGGTCTGGTACAGCTCGGCCAGTCGCACGCGGCTCGCACCATCCACGTAGGGATCCTGCGTGCGCACCTGTCCCGCGAGCGACGCGCGCCGGAAGGCGCGGTAGAGCTCGTCGGCCGAGTTGGCGGAATACTGCTTGCCCGTGCCGGCGGCCCGCACCAGATCGCCTAGCTGGGTCTCGGCGGTGCCGCCCGACTCCAGTCCCAGTCCGACACCGTCCAACTGAATGGGGATCGGACTCGTGCGGATCCGAGAGCCCGCGTCGCGCACGGCGCCTTCTCCGCCGCAGTCGTTCTGGCCGTCGCTCAGCAGGAGAATCTGCCCCGCGCTCCCCTGCCCTCGTCGCTCCAGGTGATCCTGCGCCGCACCCACCGCCGGCGCCATGGGGGTGCCACCGCCGGGACTGACACCCGCGATCGCCTGCTCCATGACACCGCGGTCGACCGTGAAGTCCTGCACGACCCTCCAGCCGCCTCCACACCCCCCGCTGTAGGTCATGAGCGCAACTTCGACATTGGGACCGAGTGACCGCACGGTGTGCTGCGCCGCCGAGCGCGCCGCCTCGATCTTGCCCCCACTGCCCATGCTCCCCGACGCGTCGATCAGCAACACGACCGACCGATCGACCGCGACGGTCGGCGCAGCGGCGGGACCCGCCTGCAGGGTTTGAATGAAACCCTGAATCCAGCCCTGGTCACAGGCGGGGGCCTCCCCCAGAGCCTGCTCGGCCAGTCGGCCGGCCGTGTCGAGATCACCCGCCGCGCGGGCCGCGGCCGCGTCGTCCATGAGCTGTTCGGCCCGTTCCTGACCCCGGGCGAACGCACGGAACTCGAGCAGGTCGGTCTGCACCCACTCCAGATTGGCATCGACGGCCGCCACCTGATCGCCCACGCGAACCGCGGCCACGAAGTCGCACTGGTTGGCCGCCTCGACCGACTGCCGGATCAGCCGCGCCACCTCGTCGGCCAGGGCGTCGATGGCCGCGTCGATCTCACGCAACTCGCAGGCGGGCAGATCCTGCACGGCGGCCGCGTCTCTCAGCGTGGCCAGAGCCGCGTCGGTCTGGCCGGCCCCCGCCTCGATGCGGGCGGTGGTCTGGAGTTCCTCTGCGGTGCGTTCAGCCGCCTCGGCCCGATCCAGAGAAGCGCTCTCTCTCAGGAACTCGGCCTGCAGCGCACCCACGTCGCCGGGAACTCCCTGCGGGAAGACCGAGCCGAGCCAACGATCCACCAACTCGACGATCCGGCGTTGGGCACTGGCCGCTGTGGCCCAGTCGCACCGCGCCCTCGCGTCGTCCCGCTCCTGTTCCAGCGATGACGTCAGCGGCTCGAGGTCACGAATGACCTCGGCGAGCGACGTGCCGCTTCCGGCGCCGGCGCCGGCGCCGGTCGAATCGGGCGGAGGCCCTCCGGTGGCCGTCGAATCCGGGGGCGCGGCGCCGCTCGCCGTCGTGTCGGAGGGCGCCCCGCCCGCGGAAGAATCCGGCGCCGCCCGCAGGGGCCGGAGCACCAATTCCCCCAGATCCAGAAGCGGGCGCCCGTCCACGACCGTCGCTCGAGCCGCCGCGCGGTACCGTACGCCGCCGGCCTCGGCCACGGCCGTCACTTCGAGCGTGGCCCCCACCGCTATGGGATCGGGAGAGGTGAGCGAAAATCGGTCGCCGATCCGGTGCGCCCAATCACCGGTAAACAGCGTCGACGTGACGACGACATCGTCGGGAGCCGAGCGGCCGTCGGGTACGTCGGCTGCGACGAGCGAGCCGACCACCGAGAAGCGGCCGCCGCCGAAGAGCGGGAGGGTGATCTTGACCCCATCGGGGAGCACCGGGCTCTCCCATACCGGGATGTCGTTCAGGACGACGCGCCCCGTGCCTTCTACGGTCGTGCCGCCGACCGGCATCGACGCGGTGACCAGGAGTTCGTCGGTGGTCTTCTGGAAGACCCCGCTGCCCCGGAATTCGGGCCCGTTCGCTGGCGCCTCCTCACCGTTGACGCTCACCCTCACCTCGGGCGCGGAAAGGGGTGCACCGCTCGCATCCACGACGGCCACGGCGAAGGGGTCGAGACGAACCTCGTAGCGCTCGACGCCGAAGGGCCTGACGCTCAGCTCGTAGCCCGGCGCCAGGTCGATGGCCAGAGGCCTCGAGACGGGCCGAATCAAGAAGTTCTGAGCCTCCTCCAGATTCACCTCGAGAGTGGGCCGTTCGTCGAGGCGAAGAACCCGGGCGTTCACGAGGGTGAAGCTCCGATCCGACCCGACCACCCCCGCCCCGAACGACTCGCCCCGGACCGATCCCCCGGCAATGTCGATGGCGTCGGCGCCGACCGGCTCGAACGAGCCGCGCACCGTGAGGTGGCCGGCCTCGAAGAAGGGCAATTCGAGGCTCACGAAGGGAGGCTGCGACGAGGTCCAGCTGTCCTGCCGAGACACCACGACCGCGGGATTGGGCGGCGCCCGTTCCGCCTGCACGGAAAACCCCTCGCCCTGCTTCAGGTCCAGGAGAAGCGGCTGGGGCTGAGCGGGCGACGAGTTCGCCGCCCCCCTCGGGCCCGTGACGGTGACGTCGGCGTCGGGGATCGAATAACCGGCGGCGTCGGTGACCTCGACCGTGATCAGCGTCATTGCGCCCCGGTTCAAGACCAGGATCTGCTCGGGCGCGATGGACCCCGGGCGCGCGCGGGTCAGCACCGCGGGACCTCGCTCGGCCGTGGCCCCCGACACATCGGCCGCCGAGTTGCCCAGGCTCAGCCAGGCCCGGGGTTCGCGACCCGGCGCACCGGCCCCCTTCAGGCGGTAGCGGTCCAACCAATCGTCGCTGATCGTCGCCACCTCGAGGTCGAACGAGCCGGAAGCGGCGCGTCCCATCGGCTGCCCATCGAGCACGACCCAGGGCTGATCCGCTCCGGGACTCCCCCCGACGACCTCGACGGTTCCGGTGAACCGCGCGGGGGCGACCTCGATCGAGACCGTGTCGCTGCCGAGCCCGATGTCGCCCGGGCCCAGCGGCACGACCTCCAGCCGGTGTAGCCCGGCCCGAAGCGGGTAGGTCTCCCAGTCGGCCTCCGTCGTGATCTCGCTGGCCTCGGTGCCCGCGGCACCGGTGAGGAACCATCGGTAGCCTCGCACGAGCGTTCGGGCATCGAGGGTCGCGGGCCCCGCCGGAAGGTCGGTGCGTGTCTGGACGGTGGCGGCTCCCTGAACCGAGCCCAGCAGCACCGCACCCGCGGGACTCGCCTGGATGTCGACACTCACGAGATCGAAGAGCCCGCCGAGCAGTTCCAGATATTCGCCTTCGAAGTCCTGGATATGCCGGTCGAGGGTGGCCGCGCGGGCCGTCTCGCCGAGTTCTCCCGGCAGGAAGGCACGACCCTTCTTCTGCATCGTGGCCAGCGCTTTCGTCAGTTCCGCCTCGGAGGCGTCGCCGGCCCGACCCTGCACCTGCCGCAGTTTGTGGATCTGCTTGCGAAGCCGCAGGAGGTAGGGAAAATACGGGTGCGACAGCGCCAACGAGAGCCAGTCCCCCTGGCCGGTGGCGCGGTAGATCACGTCGTGCGCGCCCGCGAACAGGTCGTCGACGACCTGCGAACCGCTCCCGACGTCCCGCGCCAGCGACAGCCCCCGAGCGTCGTAGAAGGCCTGCATACGAGCCCCCACCGCCCGTGCGACCTCGGCCTCCTCGTCGCGGTACGCGCCGGCCCATTCCACCACCCGCGCCGAGTCGGGGCTGACATTGCCCGAGAGCCAGGAGTCGTTGGTTTCGGCGGTCAGGGCTACATGGAACTCCTGGATCTCGGGGCCCTCCTGTTTGACCCAACCCCGATTCGCCCCCAACAGTTTGCGGACCGCGCCGTATCGGCCTTCGAAGATGAAGAGCACGTCGGCGATCGCCTGCAACAGCTGCCCCGAGCGCGCCTTCGCTTCGGCGGGATCGATCGGAGCCCCCGTACTGTCGGCCACCTGCCGGGCCAGTTCGGCCAGTTGGCGCCGACCCTCGGCGGTCGAGGCGCGAAACGCATCGCGAATGGGCACGTCGGTGTCGGCGTCGTAACCCGGACCCGGAAACGGGTCGGCGGACCGTGCGATCAGCGGCCAGGTGGCCTTGTCGATGGCCGCCGCGCGGGCGTCGAGCCGGTCGAGTTCTTCCTGGAAGTCGAGCGGCTCGACGAGAGCCACGAGTTCCTTTTGTTTGCGGCGCGCCGCCTCCTCGATGAGCGGGGGCAGAACGCGGTCTTCCAGCAGCACCTGTCGCCGACCCCAGACGTCGGCCACCATGCGGCCGAACATCTTTCGCGCCGACGCCTGCCGGTGCGCCTCCCAGTCCCGATTCGCCCCGCCCCACTCCCCCGGGTCGTCCCGGAGCAGATACACGGGCACCGTGGCCCCGAAGTCGAGGCGGGTGTCATCGTCGATGCTGGGCGCGACGCCCCAATCGTTGCGGATCCACTCGGTGGTCATGTAGCGGCTGCCCGGCACCGGGTTCAGGAAGCCGCCCACGTTGGCCGCCACGGCGGCCGCGCGCGCGGCGCCCAGATTGAGCGCCATCAGCTGGTCGGTCTCGATCTGGTTGCCCACGTAGGCCAGGTCGAGCAGAGCCTCCCGCGGCTGAATCACCCGCCGGCTGGTGCGCAGCATGACACCCTGATCGAAGGGCGAGGGCTGCCGACGCGCGATCTCACGCACGTCCGACACGAGGTCTTGTGATCCGGAGCCGTCCCAGCGAATCCACCCCTGCAGCTCCGGAGGTTTCACGCCGGTGGAGTCGACCGCCCAGATCCCGTTTTCCACCAGGAGATCGATGACGTCGCTGCGCGCCGACGACAGCGTCCACGACGAATAGATTCCGGTCGCGACGTCCTTGAGGAACAGCACGGTCGCGACCTGCGGCACGTAGGCGGTGAGCAGATCGGTGGTCAGCGCGAGCGTGAGTTGGCGAGCGGTGCCTTCGTCCATGAACGCGCCGCCGCTGAGCTTCGCGGCGGTACCGAGCGTTCCGCCGAACGACCCCACGACCCCCGGCGTCTTGTAGCCGAAGTGCTCCACCACATCGACCAGGCCGACGGCGCTCGCGACAACCTGCGCGTGGGCCCGAGCCATCTGTTCGGGCGAGCTGTTGCCGGAGTCGCCGTAGATCGCCTTGAGGTTGGCGTAGAGCTGGTAACCGTCGTTGTACTGCCCGTAGACCTTCTTGATGAACTGCCCACCCTGCACCGCCGCCTTGAAGCTGGCCAACCCGAGGCTCATGCCCTGCTCGATCCGCGTGGTCTCGATGACCTGTGTGCGGGTGGCACCCGCCTCGTCGGTCCAGCGCACCGTCACGGGTCGCAAACTCGCCGGGTCGGTGAAGCGGTGCAGCCGCATCACGAGGTCGACGGCCACGTGGGGCTCTCCCTCGAAATACTCCTTCACGCGGCGGGCCAGCGTCTCGTCCTGCCAGCCGAAGGCCCGTCCCATGTCTTCGATCACCCGCACTTCGTCGAGCACGTCGACCGGGCTCAGCACCCGTTCGACGAAGGTGGTGCCGTCCCAGGTCAGTCCGATCTCACCCCGGGTGAACTCGCCGGTGGCCACCCGTAGGAGCAGGGCATCCAGGTTGGCGGCACCGATGGCCCGCAGGTGCTCGTTGAGACGCGTCCCCACTCGCTGGCGCATCTCCCGAAAGGCGCCGGCATTTCGGAGCGTCGCCCCGACGTTCTGCACGAGGTCGGCCCGTGCGGCACTGAGGTAGCGGGCCACATGACCCGCGTAGGGGTCGGATCCAGACTCGGCCGCGTTGATCCGCGCGCGCAGGTCCTGGTCGAACTCCCGCCGCATCTCCGGATCGAGGTTGGCGTAGGCCACGGCCAGCGCATTGAGGACGCCGTTGAGCTGCGCGTCACCCTGGAGGGACTCCACGGTCGCCGTGATCTGACGGGTGCCATCGGGGCCGTCCTGGGTCGACGCCACGATTCCGGCCCGCAGACGCTCGACGAGCAGGTCGAGGTGCCGCTCGTGGCCCGCAACCATCAAGCGGCGGTTGTAGTCCTTCAACTCCTCGGCCGACAACTCGGGGAATCCCGGAGGGGGCTGCACCCACCCCACGTATTCGGGCGGCAGCTGCTCTCGCTGCTGGAACCACCGCCAGGCCTCCGACATGCGCTCGGTGTACTTCTTGAGGTACTTGAGCTCGCCGCCGTGGGTTTCGAAAAGCTGGCGGTTCTGGTTGGTCATCCACCCGAAAAGATCCGACTCCGGAAAACCACGAGGCGCGCTCAGTCCGTCGGGGTTGTAGCGGGAGTAGACGGTGCTGTAGGGCCGCGTACTCCCATCCGGATCGAGCACATCTTCGGTGATGACGCCCTTGGCGAAGGCCCACTGGTCGAGCTGCTCCACGGCGAAGTAGCTGTTGTACTTCTCGGGATCCGACAACACCCACTCGTGCAGATAGCTCGGCAACACCGGGGGATCGTCGGCATTGATTCCACCCCCGGCGCGCCCGCGCGCGACGGCCGCACGGCCCGCTCGGATGTCCCAGGCCTTGGTCGGCGACAAAAACTCGATCATGGCCACGCCGGGATGCATGGCGCGGCCGTATTCTCCCGTGACTCGCAGAAAGTAACCGGCGGCCGACTCTCCGTTCAGCAGTTCGGCGGCCGTGAAGCTCGAGGCGCTGCGGGGCGGAAAGTTCGTGACGTCGTCGTCGCTCTGGAACTGTTTGTTCAGGTCGGCCGGCGGCATTCGCGACAGGTCGCCCCCCTCGGCCGCCCAGCGCAGCCAGGCCTGGTGCCGTTCCCCCGACGAGCCCACGCGCATGGCGTGCCCGATGTCCTGGCCGTCGCGCTTCATGGCGGCCTGGGTCTGCATGACGAGCTCGTACTTGGCGGCGTCGAGGGTCAGAAAGACCTGAGGGTCGGCGGCGTGGAAGGCGGCGCGCAGATCGGCGTTTTCGGAAAACTTCTGATAGTGCTCCAACACCCCGATGGCCGTGCCCATGGCCGGGGCCATCTCGTAGTCGGTCAGCGCGCGATTGATCTCGGGGGTCATGCCGGGCAACGCGCTCCATTTCGCCTCGATTCGGGCTCGATCCTCGACCGTGGCCCCCCGGGGGTCGATCGGCTTGAAGACGAAGAACGGCTCGAGCCTCTCGGCGGAGGCCGCTAAAGCGCCGGGGCCGGCCTCGGCATGGGCAGCCACCGTCGGTGCGACGGTGGGGCCGACCGCCCCGAACACCAGCCCCAGGCTCAAGGCCGTCGAGACCTTCACCCGACCCATGCGTCGGTTGCGCCGGCTCATCCGCCCAGCCTCCGTTTGATCTCGGTGAATTCCCGACTGTCGACCTGCATCTCACGCCCCAGCGGAAAGTCCTCCAGATAGCGCGTGGTGCGCTCGATGCGTTCCGAGGTGGGGGGGTGCGTCGCCGTGAGGCGGAAGGGAGTGCTGGGATTGATCTGATACAGCCGCACGAACAGGCTGGTCATGTAGGTGGGGTTGTAGCCGGCGTTGAAGGCGATGTGGGTCGCGTACCGATCCGCCTCGGTTTCGTACTGCCGGCTGTAGCCCTTGAGCAGAAGGTTGATGCCGACGTCGACTCCGATGTCGATCAGCTGGCGGTAGAGTTCGTTCTCGACCTTGACCAGTGAGAGCAGCGCCGAAGCGGTCATACGCGACCGAATTTCGGAGACCGTGAGCCGGGCCGCGTGGTGGGCGTAGACGTGCCCCAACTCGTGGGCGAGCACGGCGACCAGTTCGGCCTCGCTGTCGGCGAAACGCACGAGGCCGGTGTTCACGAGAATGCGGCCCGGAAGCGCGGCGGCGTTGGGCTCGGGCGAGTCGATGACGTCGACCACGTTGTGGATCGGCGGTCCCGTCGAGCCGGCCTCGAGCTTGTCGACCAGCCGCTGGAGATAGGACTGCAACTCCGGGTCGGAGGCCGGAGCCGCCGAGCCTCCCATCTGGGCCAGTCCCTGCTGAGCCAGCGACATCTCGAACTGCGGCGTGACCTGGACGATCGTCTCGACCTGGAAGGTCTGGGGGTTGAAGGTCGTGACCCGCGCCTCCGGCCGTCCGTAGTAGTCGTCGTACTGGTACCACCCCTCGAGGAAGGCCTCCTCGAACGGACGCACCAGGGCGGCCATCTCGCGATGGAGCTCGGCATCGGTCGAGACCGTCTCGACGTAGGTGGCGTAGTAGCGGGCGTTCTTGCTGTCGCCTTGCTGCGCGTAGGCATTGGCGAGATACCGGGCGGCGTCGGCCGCGTAGGGGTCGGCCTCGAGGATCCGAGTCAGAAACTCGATGGCCCGCGGGTACCCTCGGCCATCGACGTAATACGACTGGTAGAAATAGACGATGCCCAATCCCACCGCCGCGTCGCGACTGTGCGGATTCAGGGCGAGTGCCTCATCGAGAATCTCGCGGGCGCGGTCCAGGCTCGATCGCGTGCGGCCCTCGTCTCCGGCCGAGAAGGCGTCGAAGCCGTCGGCCACCCAGTCCCATGCGACATCGACGTGCTCCGTGATGTCGGGCAGTTGCTGGCCGGCGGCAGGGGGGCCTCGGTAGTCGGGAAAGTCACCCCCCTGGATCGCCTGCAACGGCACGGGCAGCACGAGCGACGCGAACCCCAGGACGAGGCCGGGTCGGAGCCCCCACGATGTGAGGGCTCTCCACCTTCCGGCCGGCCGCAGCGAGGAGAGCATGACGTCAGGGAAAGACGAAGCCGGCCTTCATGAAGGTCTGCCCGTTCTGGCGGCCCACCCATGCCCCGAACTGGATGGAGCCCAGACGCGGTTCGACCCCGACCAGAACGTTCACCAGCGACTCGGTGAGGTTGTCGTCGTCACCGGCATACCGAATCTGGCCGACCTGGACCGCGACCCGCACCACATTGCCTCGCGGGCTTCGGTAGAAGCCCCCCACCTCTCCCCCGTAGCCGATGGTCTGATATTCGCCCACCGAGGGAATGATGCTCCCCATATAGCGCGTCCAGTCGCCGAAGCCTCCGATGTGAAGGCCGAGAGGGAGTTCGGGCGACGGCTGCAGGAGGTAGAAGCTCAGTGCGCCCGAGATCTCCATGTCCCATACCTGCTCGTCTTCGGTGGCGACGTCTCCCGAGAAGCTGCCCCCACCGAGCTTCTCGATCCCCGGCAGCACACCCTCACTCCGCCGGCGTGCCGAGATCTCGTTTCTGAACTCGACGATCGGCGAGAGCATCTTCGCCCAGGCCAACTCACCGCCCGGGTGCATTCCTTCGGTCGACGAAAACGCGAGGCGGCCCCAGCCCCCCTGCCCGTACAGGCCCCCTTCGTTTCCGCCGAAGGTCTGGTTCGTTCCGCCCTGGGTGTTCGTCGGCCCACCAGCGGACGGCGGGCGGGCCGGAGGGGGCGGAGGAACGGCGCGTTCCGTCGCGGGGCGCGCAGGCGGAGGCGGCGTGTCGGAGCGAGGCGTCGGGGCGGGATCCGCCGGCGGAGTGACCGGGGGCGCCTCGGCGGTGGGCGAGGTCAGCGACTCCTGAATCCACCCGATCACCGCGTCGGGGGTGCTGACGGCGACCCAGTCCTCCTGCCGCTCCAGCACCTCGAGCACCGTCCCGGCCACGACGGTGGCTCGCACTTCGGATTCCGTGTTTGGACGGCGAAAGATCTGGGCGTCGGCCGTCACGGTGACCCGTTCTGCGGGCTGGGCCGATATCGAAGCGGGCCAGACGGCCAGGGCAGCCGCCGCAAGAAAGAGAAGGGCTCGGGTGGGCACGGAGTCTCCAGGGGCGAGTGAAAACGTCGTCTCACCCCCTGACGCGGAAAACACGACCGGAATTGGCTCACGCCGCTGATCCGGGGTCACCCCGAGGGGCCTACCGGGTCACTTCGCGATCGCCTCGCCCACCCGCTTGAACCCTTCCTCGATCCGGTCGAGGTGGTGCACGAGCGGTCCGAACGACACGCGCACTCCGTTCTCGAGCGCCGGGCCGAAGCCACTCCCCGGCACAAAGAGCACACCGGTCTTCTCGAGCACCTCCCGCGCGAACTCGTCGCCGTTTCGCCCGACATCGACCACGGTGTAGAGTCCCCCCTCGGCGTCGAGACAGGGCATGCCCAGATGTCGCCGAATACACTCGACGGTGCGGGTCGCCGCCCGGGCATAGAGGGCGTTGGTCTCGGCCATGTAACGCTGCAGCGACCCGTCGGGCAGAGACTTCTCCAGGTAGGCGGCCAGCGCGTGCTGGTGCACACTGTCGGGGCACAGGGCCGTGCTCTGTTGCACGACCTCGAGCGCGTCGATCACATGGGGCGCCGCCTCGACCCAACCGAGCCGGCGACCGAGACCGCGACACCACTTCGAATTCGAGTGCAGGCGAATCAGGTTCGGGTGCTCCGCCGGGCTCGCCGAGAAGTGCCTCGGTTCGGGACTCACGAAACACTGCGCCCGATACGCGAAGTCGACGACGACAAAACAGTCGGCCC
>CBDUEZ010000002.1:0-52604 GCA_965366355.1 uncultured bacterium | reverse complement strand
TGTCGGGTGGCGGATACGGAGATCCGAGACGCCGCGATCCCGAGCGGGTCGCGCCCCTCGAGCGGGCGCTGCGCCGGCGAGCCGCGGCATCGTGAGCATTCCGTCTCGACGCCGCCGCGGGCTCCACCGCCTCCAACGCCTCGCCTCGGCCGCGTCGCTCGCGCTCTTTGTCGCCGCCGTTCTGGCGCTCGCGCGCGTTCTCCGTCTCGGGGCATCGCCCCTTTGGGCCTCCGCCAGCCTCTATGGAGCTACGGTCGCCTACGGACTCGCCGAGATGGCCAAACTGCGCGAGCGGCACCTCTTTCGGCCCGGACAGCCACCGCCGCCGCACTCGGCGATCGTGTGGTGGACCCTGCGGGTGATTCTCGTGACGGCCGTCTCGACGCTGCCCGCCGTGATGGTGCTGGGCGGGCTCACTCGCTGATCTTCGAGGTCGCTATTCGCCGGCCTCGTCCTCGCCCGTGCGTCGCAGAATCAACTTGTGGGCCCGCAGTCGCAGCGCGTTGATGCGAATGAAGCCGCGCGCGTCTTGCTGGTCGTACCCGCCGGCCACATCCATCGACGACAGATTCTGGTCGTAGAGCGACGACTCCGAGGCCCGTCCTCTCGGGATCACGTTCCCCTTGAACAGCCGCACCCGAACCTGGCCGTCGATCAGTCGCTCCGACTGCTGGAAGGCGGCCCGAATGAAGTCCATCTCCGGCGAGAACCAGAATCCGTTGTAGATGATCTCGGCAAAGCGCGGCGACAACATGTCGCGAAGGCGAAGCACCTCCCGGTCCATCGCCACACCCTCGAGATCCCGCAGGGCGTGGTGGAGGATCGTCCCACCGGGCGTTTCATAGACCCCGCGCGATTTGATCCCGACGTAACGGTTCTCGACCATGTCGACCCGGCCGATGCCGTGAATCCCGCCGCGGTCGTTCAAATATTCGAACAACGCCACCGGGTCGACCAGATCGACGCCGTCCCTGCGGTTCTCGACCCGGACCGGGGTGGCGTCCTTGAAGTGAATGAGAAGCTCGTCGGCCTCGTTCGGCGTGTCTTCCAGACCGCGGGTCAACTTGAACATGTCGGCCGGCGGCGCCGTGTCCGGGTCTTCGAGGAGCCCCGCCTCGTACGAGCGGTGCATCAGGTTTTCGTCGCTGGAATACGGTTTGTCGACCGTCGCTTCGACCGGAATCGAGTGCTCCTTCGCAAAGGCGAGCAGGTCGGAACGCCCCTGGAAGCGTGCGAGAAAGGCCGGGTCCTTCCAGGGCGCGATGATGTTCAGTCTCGGAGCGAGTGCCGCGAAGGCCAGCTCGAAGCGTACCTGATCGTTGCCCTTCCCCGTCGCCCCGTGCGCGACCGAGCCGGCCCCCGTGTCGAGCGCAATCTCCACCTGGCGCTTCGCGATGACCGGGCGCGCCAGCGACGTCCCCAGGAGATAGCGGTTCTCGTACACCGCATTCCCCGCGATCGCCGGAAAGATGAAGTCGGTCACGAACTCGTGGTTCAGATCCTCTACGAAGACCTCGACCGCACCGGTGCGACGCGCACGATCGGCGACTTCCTCGAAATCCTCCTGCTGACCCACGTCGGCCACGTAGGCGATCACGTCGTAGCCCTGCTGGATCAGGGTCTTGAGGATGCACGCGGTATCGAGGCCTCCGCTGTAAGCCAGGACCACCTTCTCATTGGGCACGGGCGTCGCCTCCGGCGAATCGCATTGGGAAACAGAAAGCACATAATCATGCAGGGGCCCCCCGAAGCCCTACCGACGGCTGAACGAGCCGACGTCTACCGGGATCCGGCCTCGTCGAGGCGCTCGAAGAACTCCCCCCACGAGCTGGCCCCGAACAACCAACCACTCTCCTCCTCTTCGCCGTTCACGGCGAACCCCTCGGCCCGAACCACCTCGAGCGGAACCTGGAGGGTGCGCCCACCGACGGTCATCGACACCGTATACCTGCCGGGCGCCACCGGGGCTCCACCACCGCCTCCTCCGCGGCCCTGGAGCGCTCCGAAGCCCATGCCACGATCCCGCAGGGCCCCGAAGATCTGGCGAATGCCGTTCTGGTTTCCGGCCCCACCGCCACCGCGTCCGCCTCGGCCACCGCCACCGCCCAGGGCCGGCGTCTCACCCGGACGGGGCTCGAACACCGGCGGCCCACCGCCGAAGCCACCTCCGCCGCCGCCACCACCACCGAAGGCGCGACCGGTGTCGCCGCTGATCACGCCCTCGATGAGCTGATCCATCTCGGCGCGGTCGGCCCCTTCGTGTTCGACCAGCGAATCGGCAATCTCCCGCATGGTCGCGACCATGCGGAGTGAATCACGCTTCTCAGCCGGTGTCGAGGCGACGGGCGGCGGCGGCGGGGCCTGCATGTTCCAGACGGCCGTGTTGAAGCCCGCTGCTCCGCCGCCGTTCAGCGTGGCCACCTCCCGCCCGGCCGCGTCGGTGACGGTGAGGTCGACGCGACGTCCCTCGGCGGCGTCGGGAAGCCAATAGGTCAGGGCGGCGCCGTACCGAGCACTCTCTCCCTCGAAGAACTTCTGGCCGACCGACTCTCCCCCGACGGGAGCGTCGCCGAACTGAAGCGCGGCGCCCGGCTCGAAGAGAATCGCGCCTTCGGCCATGCGCACGTCGGTCATCTGCTGCAACGGAGCCACATCGACGATCCAGATCGAACGTCCGTGCGTTCCCGCGATCAACTCCCGATCGCGGGGATGGATTCGAAGATCGTGCACGGGCACGGTCGGCAGTCCGTTCTGGAAGCGCTGCCAGTTCGACCCACGATCGGTCGAAATCCAGACACCGAGGTCGGTCCCGACGTAGAGCAGCTGAGGGTTGACCGGATCTTCGCGAATCACGTGAGCGAAGTTGGGACCGTCGGCCGGCCATTCCTGCGGAATTCCAGCGGCGATGGAACGGAACGTCGAGCCGTTGTCGTCGCTGACCAGGACGTAGGGAGTGAAGTCGTTCCGCCGGTGGTTGTCGTAGGTCACGTAGAAGCGGTTGGGATCGTGCTTCGACGGCTCGATCCGGCTCACATACGTCCCCTCCGGGACCAGACCGTCGACGCGATCGGTCAGGTCGGTCCAACTCCCGCCATCGTCCGGGCTCATCCACAGGCGCCCGTCGTCGGTGCCGGCGAAGAGCTTTCCACGAACCAACGGCGATTCGTCGAGTGACACGATCGTGGCGAAGGTCTCCGCGCCGGTCACGTCGGGGGTGATCCCTCCGGTGGTGCGGGTCGACACCGAGATCTTCTCGGGGTCGGCATACGAAAGATCGTCCGAGATGACCTGCAGATCGTCACCGCGGGCCGTGCTCTTCATCACCCGGTTCGACGCCGCATAGAAGACGTCGGGGTTGTGCGGCGAGATGAAGAACGGGGTGTTCCAGTTCCACCGCATCTCCTTCGAGGCGGAGTCGGCCTTCTGCATCTCCCGGAAGGCGTCGATGCGCCGTTGCGCATTGGCCGGAGGCGCGTTGAGAGAGTCGTCCCAGACGACCAGGATCGAGTCTTCGAACTCGATATAACGATCGCGCCATTCGGGCTTCTGCAGGCTCGTGCGGTCGCCCGTGCTCAGGTCGAGGCGAGCCATGTTTCCGCCCTGGGACTCGGCCCAGACGATGTTGTGCTCGGTGGGATGCTGCGCGGTGACGAAGCCGTCTCCGCCGCTGATCGTCGCCCACATGTAGTTCGTGATCGAACCGCGCGCGCGGCGCGACGGTCCACACCAGGTGCCGTTGTCCTGCAGTCCCCCGCACACGCGATAGGGCGTGTCCATGTTGTAGGTCACGTGGTAGAACTGCCCGATCGGGAAGACGTTCGGCACGTCCCAGTTGCCGCCCTTGTCCCAGGTGATCGCGATCCCACCGTCGTTGCCGACGACCATGTGGTCGGGGTCGTTGGGGTCCATCCACATCGCATGGTGATCGACGTGCACCCCGACCGTCGTGTTGCCCGCGGTGCGACCGCCGTCGTCGGAGTATTTCACCGGCGTCGACGAGAAGTACACGCGGTCCGGGTCGGCCACGTCGACGCGCACCTGCGAGTAGTAGAAGGGGCGCGTGTTTTCGTCGTTGACCTTCTCCCACGTCATTCCGGCATCGGCCGTGCGATACAGCCCGTTGCCACCGGAGCCGTCGGCTTCGGCCTCCGCCTCGACCATGGCGTACATCACATCGGGGCTCGAGGCGGAGATGGCCAGGCCGATCCGGCCCTTCATCGCCGTCGGGAACCCGTTGCCCTGCACCTCGGTCCAGCTCTCGCCGCCGTCGGTCGTCTTCCACAACGCCGAGCCGGGGCCGCCGCTGTTCAGGAAGTACGGACCGCGCACGCGCTGCCAGCTGGCGGCGAAGAGAATGTCCGGATTCCTGGGATCCATCACGACATCGACGAACCCGGCCTCGTCACTGATGAACTTTTTCAGTTCCCAGGTCTCCCCCCCGTCGGAGGTCTTGTACAGCCCTCGCTCGGGGTTCGAACCCCAGATCGCACCCAGGGCGGCCACATAGACGATGTCGGGATTCGACGGATGAACGACGACACGTCCGATGGCCTGGGTCGCCTCGAGGCCCTTCAGCTCCCACGACATCCCGCCGTCGACCGACTTGTAGATGCCACTACCCGGGGAGATCGAGTTCCGGGAGTCGGGCTCGCCCGTGCCGGCCCACACCTGAAGGGTGTCGGACGGAGCGATGGCGAGGTCACCCATGGCGATCGCGCGACCGACATCGAAGACGGGTTGGAAGGTGGTTCCGTTGTTGGTGGTCTTCCAGATTCCACCGCCCGCGGCTGCGACGAAAAACGTCTTCGACGGGCTTCCGATTCCTTCGACGTCGGAGACGCGACCCATCATGTTGGCAGGTCCGACCGCACGCCAACGAAACTGGTCCATCATGTCGTCGTCGAGGGGGGTCGAAAGTTGCGCGGAGGCGGGGATCACCAGCGCCATGCTCGCCATGAGCAACGCCGCCACTCTCCAAAACCGCCTCGAGATCCAACCTTCCATGGGAGTACACCTTCGGAACGGGAGATTCGAGAGGACCGATCGCGGTCCCCGAGATCGTACCAATGACATTCGGCACCACCAATGTGTTGGCTTTCGCGCGGGCGCTGGTCGCCCTGTGACACCCCGCGACGGCAGGACTCGTAGGGGACGTGGGCCGAGCATCTCACCCATTTCGATTCGTCTTCGCGAGCGACCCATGAAATTTCCCGACCCACCCTGCACCCCGAAACCTCCTCGAATGCCCCCGCCCCCACGGCCACCGGGCCCGGGTGAGACCTTGTGGCCCGACCCGACCCGGATTCTGCGAAAGCCCCGGAAACCCAAGGGACGCTGAGGCTCGCTTGCGGCCCGGGTGCGTATTGAGGCACATTGAGGGTTCGGGGCCCGGATCGATCCCCGCATCACCCTGAGTTGTCACCAGCGGCCGGACGCCCGTGAGCAAGTCGTACTTTTCCCAGGGGGTGAGCGCTCTCTTCGAGATGGCCACCTCCGACGCCGAGCGGATCCTTCCGCCGCACCTCCAGCCGATCGAGGTGCGGCCGCAGAGGAGTATTCTCAGCGTGACCGCCTTCCATTTTCGCGAGAGCGAGGTGGGGCCCTACGCCGAGCTCCTTCTGAGCGTGGTCGTGCCCCCCGTCGTCGGTAGTTGGGAACGACACCCGAAGGCGGGGTTCTACCCTTTCCTGGCGGCCACGAGCGGTGAGGAAAGTCGCCGCCACCTGGCGAACACACTCCGAATCCCGACAAGCCCCAACGACATCGACGCCCAGTTCATCGAACGGCCCGATCAGATCCAGGTTCGAATTCGGTCGGGTGGCGCACCGGTCGTCGACGTGACCGTCACTCAGCACGAGTGGCACCCCACGACCCATCTGCTCCAGTCGCACATGGTCGACGGCGATCTCCGGCTGAAGGCCGACGTTCAGATCAGTGGGCACTACACGATGCACGAACAGGAGCGGGGCAATCTCAAACTCCACCCCCACGAGATGACCTCGGCCCTCACTCTCGACGAGGTTTCGGCTTACCCGTTCCGCGAGCACTGGCTCAAAGAAGGCTTCGAGCTCTTCCACCCGGTGGAAACGCTCTAAGCGCACCGATTCCAGTGGGCGGGCGGCCTCCGCGATCGCCCAGTGGTACAAGCGATCCGGCCATTCCGTTAGAATTGGTGCTGCGGATTCTCCTCTCCCGCTCGAGCCTCTCGTGCCGAATCGCGGCCGGCCGGCCGCGCGTAGACCCCGGATTTCATCTTGACGTTCAATGCCCACGGGCTACATCCGACCCTTCTCAAGGGGGTCGCCGATCTCGGTTTCACCCAACCCACCCCGATCCAGCGTGAGTCGATTCCCCCCGGTCTCGAAGGGCGGGATCTGCTGGCCTGCGCCGCGACGGGAAGCGGTAAGACGGCCGCGTTTCTACTTCCGATCCTGCACCACATCATCGACCTGCCTCGGGGCTCGACTCGGGCACTCATTCTCGCACCGACGAGAGAACTCGCACTCCAGATCGCCGAGGAGACCCGGGCCCTCGCCCGCCATACCTCGATCGGTGTGGCGGCCGTTCACGGTGGGGTCGGCGCATCGCCGCAGGAGCGTGCGTTCCGCCGGGGCACCGACATCATCGTGGCGACACCGGGACGACTCCTGGACCACTTCAGCCAGGGTCATGCGCCGCTCGACGATCTCGAGTACCTCGTCCTCGACGAGGCCGACCGCATGCTCGACATGGGCTTTCTTCCCGATATCGAACGGGTGCTACGCCACATCCCCGAAGCCCGCCAGCGGTTTCTCTTCAGCGCGACGATGCCCCCGCCGATCGAGAAACTCACGCGGCAGATTCTTCGCGACCCCGCCAAGATCGCGCTCCAGCGACGCGCGGCTCCTGCAGAGGGTGTCGACCAGGCGGCCTACCCCGTCCCGGCGACCCTGAAAGGGAAACTTCTGGTCGCCCTGCTCGAAGGTGCCGAGATGGACGACGCCCTGGTGTTCACACGAACCAAACACCGCGCGGATCGACTCACGAAGCTGTTGAACAAGAACGGGATTTCGGCGGAGCGCATTCACGGGAACCGGTCTCAGGCCCAGCGCACGCGCGCGCTCGCCGGCTTCAAGGCCGGCGACTTCCGGGTGATGGTGGCGACGGACATCGCCGCGCGAGGAATCGACGTCGAACAGCTCGGGCACGTGGTCAATTTCGACGTCCCCAACGTACCCGAAGACTACATCCACCGGGTCGGCCGGACCGCTCGCGCCGGGGAGCGCGGCGACGCCCTCACGCTGGTGTCGCCCGACGAGGAGCCCGACCTGCGGCGCATCGAGCGAGCCGTGAACACCCGCATCGAGCGCAAGCGCGTCGACGGCTTCGACTACGACGCCGGGAAGGGCGAGGCCCTCGAGGTTCCGTTGAAGGAGCGTATCGCGGCCATCCGGGCCAAGAAGCGCGAGGACCGCGAGCGCGCGGCTGCCAAAGCCGCCCGGAAGAAGGCCGCCGGGGAGAACGGTTCGTCGGGAGGCGGATCGGGATCGGGCAGGGGCGGATCAGGATCGGGCAGAGGTCGAGGTCGCCGGCGTAATTCGGGTTCCGGGGGCGGGAGCAACTGAGCGCACGATTGCGCACCGCGATGAATCTCCGTATTCCCTACTACGTAGGTAAAATCTCGATCTGATTTCGATTCCCCGTGCGAGCGAGCGTCTTCACGTGCCCGCAAAACTCCCGAGTGACTTCGAGCAACAGGTCCTTCTCGCGGTGTGGCGGCTCGGAGACGGGGCGTATGGAGCCTCGGTACGGACGGAACTCGAGGCCCGCACCAGGGCGTCGGTTGCACAGGGGGCCGTGTACACCACGTTGATCCGGCTCGAGAAGAAGGGTCTGGTGCGATCGCGGCTTTCCGACCCGACGCCGGTACGCGGCGGTAAGGCCAAACGTCTCTTTGCGATCACCGCCGAGGGGCGCGCCGGCGTCGAGGCCGTGAGGCGTGTGATGGACCGACTCTGGGAGGGCCTTCCGGCTCCGGGGGCACCCCCGGCAGGGACCGGGTCGTGACGACTCCCCCGCCGACGGGGATCCGCCCCCCCGTCCTTGCTCGCTGGCTCCTGCGATGGCTGCTCCCCGCCGGCGTGCGCGAGGCGTTCGCCGGCGACCTCGAGGAGCGATTTGCCCGCGACCTGATCGAACGACCCGAATCCGCCCGACGGCGATACTGGTCGGATGTTCTCTCACCCACCGTTCTTCATCTCCGACGCGAGATGAAAGGCATGCCCCTCCCTCCCGGGGCTCCCCCGGGGACGGGACGAGGAGACGGATTGATGACCTCCTTCCTGGCCGATGTGAAGTTCGCGCTTCGGATGCTCCGAAAAGCCCCCGCGTTCACCGCCGTAGCCGTCTTGTCTCTCGCACTGGGCATCGGACCCAATGCCGCGATCTTCTCGCTCGTCGACACCATCCTCCTCCAGGAGTGGGGCGTACCGGAGCCGGAGGGGATCGTCGACATGTACTCCCTCACCAGTGACGGGCAGTTCTTCTACACGAACTACGGGGTCTACGAACTGATCCTGGATGGGGCCGAGGGAGCCTTCTCCGACGTGGCGGCATCGGCTCAACAAGCCGGCAATCTCGAGGTGGCCGGCGAGGCCGAACTGGCCATCGGTGAGCTCGTCACCGGTAACTACTTCGACGTATTGGGGGTGGAGGCCGCGCGAGGCCGAACCTTTCTTCCTGAAGAAGACGCCACCCCGGGCACACATCCGGTCGTGGTTCTCTCGGATCGATTCTGGCGAACGCGCCTGGGCAGCGACCCCGACGTGGTGGGAAGTGACATTCGCCTCAACGGTCGGCCCTATTCGGTCGTGGGCATTGCCCCGCCCGAGTTCAAGGGTCGCATCGCGCCCGGAATCGGAACGGACTTCTGGGCCCCGATCCGAATGTACCCGCATCTGGCGCCCAACCAGATGTCGAACGGCAACCTCTTCTTCATGGGACGGCTGCAGGACGGAGTCACCACGGATCAGGCCCGGGCGATGCTCGACGCCGTGGCCACACGCTACAACGAGTCTCGTCCCGAGTCCCGCTCGCAACTCGAGATCGGAGCGGTCAACCTCGCCGACATTCGACTCCATCCCACGTTCGACGCGGCCATCGGACCCATGGTGATCCTGCTGTTCGTCGCCGTGGGCCTCGTCCTGCTGGTGTCGTGTGTCAACCTGGCTGGATTTCTCCTGGCGCGAGCGACCGACCGGCGCAAGGAGATGGCGGTGCGGGTCGCGATGGGTGCGGGCCGCGGGGCGATCATCCGGCAGCTTCTGGTGGAATCCCTGGTCCTCGCCCTCCTCGGAGGCGTACTGGGCCTGGCCCTGGGCATCGGCGCGTCTCGTCTCCTGGTGGGCATCGATCCGCCCATCGACCTCCCCCTGAACCTCGAGGTCGGGCTGAACGGTCGCATCCTGCTGTTCACGGGAGTCGCGAGCCTCTTCGCGGCCCTGGCCTTCGGTCTCACCCCGGCCCTGGAAGCCACGCGGGCGCCGGTTGCGGCCACCCTCCGCGACGAGAGCGGAAGTTCCGGCGGGCCCTCGAAGGGCCGCGCCCGCAACTTCCTCGTCGCCGCCCAGATGGCCCTGTCGACCGTACTTCTCTTCGGGGCGGCCCTCTTCGTGCGAAGCCTGCAGGCCGCGACCACACTCGACGTGGGATTCGACACGGGCTCCGCCGCGGTAGTCGGCTTCCAGCCGTGGGTTTCCGAGATGAGCGCCGACGAACAGGTCCAGTTCGCCGAAAACCTGACGCAGCGCATCGAGGGGTTGGCCTTCGTCGAGAGCTTCGGACTGACCAGTCGATTGCCCCTCGACCTGGGCACCATCAACACAAATTTCGAGATCCCGGGGGTCGATCCACCAGCCGACGCGAACCGACACGTCCTCGAGTACGCTTCTGTGTCGCCCGGATACTTCGATGTGATGGGGATCGAGATGGTCGAGGGGCGAGCCCTCGACGCCACCGACGAAGACCCCACCGTAAGTGGCTCGGTCGCGGTCCTCACCCTCGCCGCCGCCGAGCGTTTCTGGCCGGGCGAAAGTGCGGTCGGGCGAGTGATGTTCCGGAACGGCGACACCGATCGCGCCGTCACTGTCGTGGGCGTCGCCGAAGACACCAAGATCTGGAGCCTTACCGAAAATCCCCGGCCGTACATGTACCTGCCCTTCGCACAAGGCGGATACGGGAGCTATTCGGTCGTCGCCCGCGGATCTCTACCGCCCGACGAGATCGCCGACCGGATCCGGGCGGAGGCCCGCGACCTACGGGTCGACGCTTTGGTGTCGTCGAGCGGGACGATGGACGACCACCTCTCCTACATCTTCTTTCTCCCCCGCATGGCTGCGGTCCTGATCACCGTCGTGGGCGTACTGGCCTTGATCCTGGCCTGCATCGGACTCTACGGCATGGTCAGTTATGCCGTGGCTCGCCGAACCCGAGAGGTCGGGATCCGCATGGCCCTGGGTGCCGCTCGCGGAAACGTGGTTGGTCTGGTGGTGAGAAACGGCCTCCGGGTCGTCGCCGTCGGCGGCCTTCTCGGAGCGGTTTTGACGCTCCTGCTCGGAAACACCCTGGAGAGGTTCCTGATCGGCGTGGATGGTCTCGACTTCACCGCCTTGGTCGCCGCGCCCGTCATTCTGTTCACGATCGCTGCCGCGGCGGCCTACCTCCCGGCGCGACGTGTCAGTCGAATCAATCCCGTCGATGCCCTGCGAGCGGAATAGTCGAAGTCAGATCCGCGCCCGCCGCAGGCGAAGGGAGTTGCCGACCACACTGACGCTGCTAAACGCCATGGCCAGGGCCGCCAGGATCGGGTGAAGTTGGCGGACCATCATCGGGAGTGACTCGAACGGGTAGAGCACGCCGGCAGCGACCGGGATCAGGACGATGTTGTAGCCGAAGGCCCAGAAGAGATTTTCGCGGATGGTTCGGAGCGTCGCCGCAGAAAGGCGCAGCGCTCGCGGGACCGCCGCGAGGTCACCCCCCATCAGGGCGATGTCTGCGGTCTCGACGGCGACGTCGGTCCCGGTCGCCATCGCGATCCCCACATCTGCGGTCGCCAGGGCGGGTGCGTCGTTCACTCCATCGCCGACCATCGCGACCGGACCCCGAAGCTGGAGTTCCCTCACGACCGCCGCCTTGTCGTCGGGCATGACTTCGGCAAACACACGATCGATACCCACCTGATCGGCCACGGCTCGCGCCGTGCGTGGGTTGTCGCCCGTGAGCAAGACGACCTCCAGTCCCGCGGCCCGGAGCTGCGCAACGGCCGCGGCGGCACCGTCCTTCACGACGTCCGACACTCCCAATACGCCCACGCCCCGGCCGTCGACGGCCACGCGGAGGGCGGTGCGGGCCAGCGATTCCTGTTGGGTCGCCGCCTCGTCGGTACCGGTCGGATCCACGCCGGACTCGACGAAATACCGACGACTCCCGACCCTGACCTCGCGATCCCCCACCAGAGCCCGAATCCCGAGGCCGGCGTCGGCCCAGGTCTCCCGGGCGGCGACCAGGCGAATTCCACGAGCTTCGGCTCCTCGCACGACTGCCTCACCGAGCGGGTGCTCGCTCCCGGCTTCCGCGGCGGCGGCGACCTCTACGAGTTCGTCGTCGGACCACCCCGCCACGGTCGAGACATCGACGAGGGTGGGCTGCCCTCGCGTGAGCGTGCCCGTCTTGTCGAAGACGACCGTCACGAGCGACCGCGCGCGCTCCAGAGCCGAGGCATCACGGAACAGAATCCCGTTTTCGGCCCCCCTCCCCGTACCGACCATCAGGGCGGTCGGCGTCGCGAGCCCGAGGGCACAGGGACAGGCGATCACCAGAACGGCGACAAGGCGCACGAGGCTGTCGGTGAACCCGGCGTCGAGCACGACGAACCAGACGGCGAACGTCATGGCCGCGATCACGAGGACAACGGGCACGAAGACCGCCGCGACGCGGTCGGCGAGCGCCTGGATCGGCGCTCGACTTCCCTGGGCCTCGCGAACGAGGGCCACGATGCGGGCCAGAGCCGTGTCCTTGCCGACCCGTGTGGCCCGAACGATGACGGCACCGCTGCGGTTCATCGTGGCCCCCGTCACGACGTCACCGGGGCCCTTCTCCACCGGGAGGCTTTCCCCCGTCAACATCGACTCATCGACGGCGGAGCGCCCTTCGATCACCTCGCCGTCGGTCGGGAACGCCTCGCCCGGGCGCACCCGCAACCGATCGCCGACCCGAACGTTCGCCTGGGCCACCTCTTCGTCCCGGCCGTCTTCGGTGATCCGGCGTGCCACCTTCGGGCTCAGGTCCAGCAACGCGCGCAGCGCGGCGCCGGTTCGACCCTTCGCCCTCGCCTCCAGGAGCTTGCCGAGCTTGATCAGCGTCAGGATGACGGCGGCAGTCTCGAAGTAGACGTGCTCGCCCAGGGCGGTGCTCCCCGCCGCGAGCGCGAAGAGAACCGGGATCGACCACCCATAGGCCACCGACGAACCCAGCGCGACCAGAACGTCCATGTTCGCCGTGCGATTTCGAAGGGCCTTGTAGGCGCCTCGGTAGTAGTCGGCGCCCGTATAGAACTGTACCGGCGTGGCGAGGGCCCAGAGGGCGACGTTGGCCCATGCCGCGTGCGCCCACATTCCGAGAAGCCCGAAGTCGCGAGCCATGCTGAACGCGAACAGCGGCAGGGTGAACGCCAGACCCACCCCGAAAGCACGTTGCTGCCGATCCACCTCCAACGCCCGTGCCGTGGCCTCGGGGTCGTCGTCGCCGTCGGAGGTATCGGAGGTGTCGACGACCCCGAAGCCCACTCCTTCGATGGCCGCGGCGAGGGCCGAGCGATCGACGACGCCGGCCATCGCTTCGACGCGGGCGTGCTCCGTGGCGAAGTTGACGGAGGCGTCGACCACACCCGGAACCCGCGAGTTGAGCGTGCGCTGGATCGTCGATGCACAATTCGCGCACGTCATCCCGGTCAGCGCCAGATCAAAGGTGTGCGTCGGCACCTCATAGCCGGCGTCTCGAATTCGCGCGATCAGGGTCTGTTCGTCGACGCCCTTCGCCTCGATCTCGACCGACACTCGCTCCGAGGCGAAGTTCACCGACGCTTCGATCACCCCCGGCGTCGCTCGCAGCACACGTTCGATGGTCGCGGCACAGTTGGCACAGGTCATACCCGTGACCGGAAACGACAGAATGCGGGTAGGCATGGCTCCGACCGTCAGTCGCCCGCCGGCGGGTAGTTGATCTCCACGAGGCGATCGAGAACCGTCGACCACGACGTCTCTGCGTCGTTCCAGGCGACGGTGACCGTCCGAGCCGCCGCGTCGGCGTGCACGCGGTCGACCCCATCGAGCTCCGCCACTTCTCGTTCGATCGTCGATACGCAGTGCCCACACGAAATGGTGGGTACCGACACCGTTCTTTCTACCATCGTTCACCTCGTTTCAAGGGGTTCATGCGGTCACGTCACCGTCGTCCCGCTTCGAACACGTCGAGCAGCTCACCCAGGACTCGTTCTCGCTCCGCCGGGTCATCGCCACGGATCGCGGCAGTGGCACAGTGGTGCAGATGTCGATCGAGAATCAGGCTGGTGACTTTTCCCAGGGCCTTCTGCACCGCGTCGATCTGGTGCACGATGTCGACGCAATAGGCACCCTCGTCGACCATGCGCGTCACGCCGCGCACATGTCCCTCGATGCTCCGCAGCCGGGCCACGATTCGGTCGTCGCTCGCCGCGTCGCTGGTCGCAGTGAGCGGCGTGGAGGCCGCGTCGGCGGACTGACTAGGGGATCGGGGCACAAGCGACTCCTGGGGCGAGGGTGGAGTCCCAAGATAACGACACCCCCCCCAGGGGGGGAGGGGTCTCCCTCAACTTCCCGCGAGCAGACTCCGGGGATCGACGCTCGTCGTACCGATTCTCACAACCCAGTGAAGGTGCGGTCCCGTTACGCGACCCGTCGCCCCGACCCGGCCGATCGGGGTGCCCGCCTGGACCGTGTCGCCCTCGGCGACCAGTTGTTCGCTGAGATGGAAGTATCCACTCAGTAGGCCTCCGCCGTGGTTCAGATACACGATGTTGCCGGCCAGCAGGAACGAGTCGACCAACGCCACGACCCCCCGGGTTGGAGCCACGACCACGTCGCCCGGATCGCCGTCGAGATCGAGTCCCATGTGGCGACTGGAGACCTCGCCGTTGAACACGCGTCCATTGCCGAATCCACTGGTCACGCGCGCCTCGCGCGGCATTACCATCGAGTCGGTCCAGATTCGGGGGCTGGCGTGCGCCTGGCGCGCCACCTCGGCCGCCTTGGCCTGGTCTCGGGCGAGTCGGGCCGCATCGGCCTCACCGAGGGGGCCGCCGAGCCTCGGGGCCACCGTGAGGCGCTCGTGCCGGTACTGCCCCGGCTCGACGCCGATCTCGACGGTGGTGGAGGAGCGCGAGCCGTCTCGGGCCACCACCGTGACCGAGGCCGAGACCACTCCGTCGGCCTCGATCGGCACGGGGGCCAGGCTCTCGAAGACGCCGTCGTCGACCGCCACGAAGTGGAGCGCCTCACCGCCGGCCTCACCCTCGATGGTTCGCACGACCACCCCCGACTCCGGCCGCACCCGTATTCTGAAGAGGTGCCCCTGGACAGGGCGCTCCGGAATCCAGCTCACCTCCGGCGCAGGCTTCTCGGGCGATCCCATGAACAGGGTACCCACGATCAGGAACGACAAGATGGAGTTCATCCCACAGTCTACGAGGGGCGCCCGCGACCACGCCACGGCGCCGTCTCTCTGGCCCGCGCGGCCCCCTGGCGTATATCCTTTCCTACCATGATCCAGATTTCGTTCGCTACAGCCCCTCGTCGTCACCGAGCCCGAGGGTGGGCGGTTCGCGCGCTCCAGGCCGGATGTGCCGCCCAGCTCGTGGCCCTGGGTGTAGTGGGGTCTCCGCTCGCGGCCCAGCACGATACATCGCCCCCCGACACCGTGGCCGCGGAGTACTTCCGGGGCTTCCAATCGATGGCCTGGGATGGGCTTGCCCAACGGATTCACCCGGAGGCCCTCGCCTACCTCCGGCTCGCGATCGACATCGCCGTCGAAGCCGACACGACGGGGTGGGCATTGGCCAATCTCGGCAACGCCACGCTGCGAGAGGAATACGATCAGCGATCGGATTCGCGCGTCTTCGCCGACGCGATGCGATGGGTACAAGCCAATGCCCCAGGGCTGCTGTCGTCGATGGTCTCGAGAACGGTCGACCCGATCGGGATCGTCATGGAGGGACCCGATACCGCGCATGCGGTCTACCGCGTCACCACCATTGCGTACGGTGCCGAACCGGAGGCCAAAGTGGCCACCCTGCAACGCACCGACGCCGGGTGGAAGGTGCGGGAGGCGTCGGAGATTCGCGTGCTGCACACGGCGCTTCGTCGGATTCCGATCCCAGTGGGTCGACCCGGCGAAAGCCCGCGCACCGGCACGGTCGGGCGCTTGCCGGACGCCTGAGGGGCCCCCACTCTGTGACGACCCGCGCTACCCCGCGGGCCCCACACTATCGCACCTCTCGCTCCGCTCCGGAGGGCCCCCAATGCCGTCACTGGTGTCCCGAGTCGCCGTCCCACTCCTCGCGCTCAGCGTCGCGCTTCCCTCGCTCCTCCAGGCGCAAACCGACGAAGCCCGCCTCGAGGCTCTCAAGACCGAGGCGCAGGCCGGGGTTCGCGACAATGCGAAGATGGTACAGGAGATCGTCGACATGCTGTATTCGTTCGGCGAGCTGGGCATGCAGGAGTTCGAGACCCAGCGCTACCTGACGGGACTGCTCGAAGACAACGGCTTCGACATCGAGCTGGGCGTCGCGGGCATGCCCTCGGCCTGGACGGCCCGGTGGGGATCCGGACGACCCGTGATCGCACTCGGCTCCGACGTCGACGGGATTCCGCAGTCGAACCAGAAGCCCGGCGTCGGCTACCGGGAAGCCATCGTCGACATGGCCCCGGGCCACGGCGAGGGGCACAATTCCGGACAGGCCGTCAACATCGTCGCGGCCCTCGCGGTCAAGGAGATCATGGAGCGGGAGAACCTGCCCGGGACACTTCTGATCTGGCCCGGAGTCGCCGAGGAGCAGGTCGCCTCGAAAGCCTATTTCGTGCGGGAGGGCGTCTTCGACGACGTCGACGTCAACCTCTTCACCCATGTGAGTTCGAACTTCGCGATGACCTGGGGTACGGCCGCGGGCAACGCCCTCTGGTCGGTTCAGTTCAGGTTCAAGGGGGAGACGGCGCACTCCGCGGGCTCGCCGTGGCGAGGACGATCGGCGCTCGACGCCGTCATGCTCATGGCCCAGGCGTGGGAGTACAAGCGCGAACACCTGCAGCCGGCGGCCCGCTCGCACTACATCATCGTCGACGGAGGAGACCAGCCCAACGTCGTTCCCCAACGGGCCACGATCTGGTTCTATCTCCGGGAGCGCGACTACGAGAAGACGAAGGAAATGTACGACGCGGCTGTGAAAATGGCCGAGGGAGCCGCCCTGATGACCGGCACCCAGATCGATACGATCATGACCGTCGGAGCCGCCTGGGGACGGCACTTCAGCAAGCCGGTCGCCGAAGCCAGTTACGCCAATATCCAGGCGGTCGGGCTCCCCGAGTGGGACGAGGCCGACCAGGCTCTCGCCCGCGGTCTCCAGGAGGAGTTGGGCGTCACCGTGCGGGGCCTCGCCGATTCACTTCCCGAGCTCCGCGGCCCCGTCAACCTCGACACCTACCTGGGCGGCGGTTCCGACGATATCGGCGACGTCTCGTGGAACATGCCCACGGTCACCCTGCGATACCCGTCGAACATTCCGGGCGGACCGGGCCACAACTGGGCCAACGGGATCGCCATGGCCACTCCGATCGCCCACAAGGGCGCGATCGCCGGCGCCGAGGTCCAGGCCCGGACCTTGATCGACCTGATCATGAAGCCCGAACTGATCGACGCGGCGTGGACATACTTCAACGACGTGCAAACGGCCGAGACCGAATACATTCCCTTCATCGCCCCGACCGACCAACCGGCGATCTGGCTCAACGAGGACATCATGGCGCGCTGGCGGCCGCAGATGCGGGAGTTCTACTACGATCCCGAACGCTTCTCGACCTACCTCGAACAGCTGGGGATCGAGTATCCCACGGTGCGCCGCAAGCCGATCAGCGACGGGAACTGACGTGGACCGGCGATGGTTCCTTCGAGCGGGCGCCATGGCGGGCGCCGCGACTGCGGTCCCGGTGCGCCTCGCCGCATGGGACACCGCGTTCGCTCCCCACCGCGGGGCGGGCACGCAGCAAGACCCGCTCCGGCTCAATGCCAACGAAAATCCTCTGGGCATCGGGCCCTCGGCTCGCGCGGCCGCGATCGAGGCCTTCTCGATCGCGAACCGGTACACCGATACCCAGGCGGCGCTCTTTCGGGAACGACTGGCTCAGACACTCGGCATCTCGCCCACCGAGGTGTTTCTGGGCAACGGGTCGACCGAGGTGCTCCAGATGGCCGTGCAGGCGCTGGGGGGCGGCGGCGCCCGCATCATCACGGCCGACCCGACGTTCGAAGATGTCGCCGGGTATCGCAGGCCGCTGGGCACGGAGCTCGTGACGGTCCCGCTCGATGCCCGGTACGCGCACGACCTCGACGCCATGCGCGCCGAAGCCGGCCGGTCGCCCGGGCTCTCGGTGGTCTACCTCTGCAATCCCAACAACCCGACTGGCACCCTCACGCCCAGTCGCGACATCGAGGCCTGGATCGACGAGGCCGACGACAACGTCTTCTTCGTGGTCGACGAGGCCTACTTCGAACTCGTCGACGACCCCGCCTACCGCACCTGCATCGACCGCGCTCGCTCCCACCCGAACGTGTTGGTGGTGCGAACCTTCTCGAAGATCTACGGCATGGCCGGCATGCGACTCGGGTACGGAGTGGCGCACGAGGAGACCGTCGAGCGCCTGACCGCCTGGATTTCCAACAACAACACGAACCAGATCGTCATGGCGGCGGCCCTGGCCTCGCTGGACGACGAAGCGCATCGGCTGCGCACACTCGAGTCGAACCGCGCCGCGCGTGCCCTGGTGATCGAGACCCTGGACGAGTTGAACCTGCCCCACCTTCCGTCGCACACCAACTTCTTGATGCACTACATCGGCGTCGATGTGCAGGGCTACATCGACCGCTTCGCGGAGCGTGGGATCGCCGTCGGCAGGCCGTTTCCTCCGATGCTCGACTACAATCGACTCTCGCTCGGGACGCCCGAAGAAATGGAGCGCTGGGCCGACACCCTCAGGGACTTCCGGCAACGGGGTTGGATCTAGTAGACGCGACGACCGAACGCGTCACCGAATCGGAAACACCGCCAGGTAGCCGTCGACAAAATCGTCGGCGAGTTCGCGGACGACGAATTGCAGCTGGGTTTCCACATCCTGAGTGTCGATCAGATCGTCCATGACCCGACCCCGCCAGAGCACCACCCAGGTGTCGAGGCGGCCCAACCGATCGGGCATGCCCAGCTCGAGACGCGCGGCGAAGGCCTGAAGGCCCCGCCGGTCGAGCCCCCGCGAGGCGCCCTCCACGATGTGCACGTCGAGTCGGAGCTGGCAGCACTCGCCGGGCCGCGGATCAGGAAGATCGGCGAGGATGCCGGCCCGCGTCAGCGACTCACGCAGCACGGATTGCAAAGGCGCCCGCAGGCTCGCCGTCGCACCGCTCCCCGAAAGCTCCACCGCCAGGACCAGCGACCGGATCTCCCGCACCACCTCTTCGGGGACCTGCGCGGCAGCCCCGTCGGGCGGGGCGATCAGCGCTCCAGCGATGGAGAGGGGGAGCATGAGCGCCCAGCGTCGAGCGAGCGCCACCGAACGAACACTACGTCGTGGGTTCATGCTCTAAGTTTCGGCTCATCTCGCCCGGACTGGAGACCGAGGGTCGCGTCACATCGGGGTATCCGGCCCCCACCCGGCGAAGGACCAGTAGCGACGACACGAGGCCGGCCAACGCGACCGGCCAGGCCCATCCGGGGATCGTAGCCTCCGGTCCGACCCACCCCACAGCCACCGGAACCAGGGCGACCGCATTGTTCAGGGCGTGCCAGAGCATCGCCGGAAAGATCGAGCCCGTCAGAATCGTCACCAGCGCCAGGAGGGTCCCCAGATAGGCCGTCGGGATGATCCGGAACAGGCTCACGTGAAAGAGTCCAAAAATCGCCCCGACCGTGAGACAGAGGGCGACAGGCCCCAGTCGTTTGCGCAAGCCGTGAAGCAGGAGTCCGCGAAACGCGATCTCTTCGGTGATCCCCGGAAGTACGGCCAGGAGCAGCACGAGTTGCGCGATCCCCATGCCTTCGGGGAGGAGAAACTGGCCGAACGCCTCGAGCATCTGGGGTGGCACGGGGAGAAAGCGACCCGTCGCTTCTGCGAGGCCGATCCCGGTGATGAATCCCGACGGCGCCCCCACCAGCACCGCCGGCCAGACGAGCGGGTGTACGCGCCGCAGCGCGAGGGCCTCGCGCACGGGAAGCCGATACCGGCGGATCATCAGGATCGAGCCACCCAGGAACAGGCCCAACAAGTTGACCAACACCTGGCCCTGCAGCGGAAGCCGGTCGCCCGCCGCGAGCGAAAGTCCGAGCAACACCACCCACATCATCCCGAACCACCGCAGCACACGGTATTGAAACAGCACCGGCCCGCCGATGAATTCGGCCCGATCGGCGGCCGAGTCCCCGAGAAGGCGCTCCGTCGAAAGGGTCGTGCGGGCCCAGAGCGCCACGCCCACCGCCGCAGCCGAGGTCACCACGATCGCCAACGACCCGAAGAGCAGATCACCCCTCCCCGCAAGCAGATCTCGAAGGGCCAGGGCCACATTCGCCAGGGGAAGCAATACGGCGGCCGATCGGAGTTCGAGGCCCGGGAGTGCCGCCGCCGCCGAGGGGAGCAGGGCCAACAGGAACACCAGCGGAAAGTAGAGCTGGTACTCGCGGTACGATCGGGCCCAGCCCGAGATCAACAACATCGAGGCCGAGAGGAGGACCACGACCGGAAGGACCAACAGAAAGATCCCGATCAGGCTGGGGAGGGTCACGACGACGTCGAACGCGCCGGGGAGGTCCATCAATCCGAGACCGACCCAGACCCCGAAATTCGCCAGGTTGACCACGGTCATCACGAGCGCCACGAGCATGATGGCCAACCCCTTCGCCACCACGACCTCGTTCTTCGACAGGGCCGAGGTGAGGAGGGTCTCCAACGTCCCGCGCTCCTTTTCGCCCGACAGCGTGTCGGCGGCGACGAGCGAGCCGCCGGCCAGCATCATGCCGACGAGGAGAGGGAGGAGGAAGGTGCCCAGCAGCGCACCGGCCTCGCGTCCCGCCGCGGCGACATTGGTCGTTCGCACCGGAAAGACGTCGTCGGGATCGACCGCCAGACCACCCAGCGCATACATCGAGTCCCGCATCTCCAGACGCACCCTCTCGAGCCGGTCCTCGAGCCGGTCGGCCGCCGAGCCCGACAGGTCGGACGATGCGCGATAACGCACCTCGAGCCGCGGCAGGCCCCGCTCGTCCGAACCGGTTCCGGAGACCACCAATTGCAGGCCGCCCGCCCCGAGAAGAGAATCCGCTGCGGGGCCATCGAACGGGGTGAGCCTCAGGGGCTCCCCGACGGCGCTGTCGGGCACCGCACTGGCGCGGGCGACCATCGCCGCCGCCCACGCCGAATCGGGTCCGGTGACCCGCACGAAGATCTCCGAATCGCGCACCCGTTCGGTGTCGGCCTCGTCGGTCACGCGACCGATGAGAAGAATCGCCGGCAGAAGCACGAAGGGGAGCACGATCGCGAGAAGGACCATGCGCGTGTCGCGAACGAGCTGCAGGAGCTCGTACTTCAAAAGGACGCCGAGAGCGCTCACTCCGCTTCAGCCGTCTGGACGTAGTGCACGAAGATGTCCTGCAGGTAGTGCAGTTCGGTGGCCTCGCGCAGCTCGTCGAGCGTGCCGAGCGCGAGAATCCGTCCGCGATGGAGCACGGCGATCCGATCGCACAGCCGCTCGGCCTCGCTCATGATGTGCGAGGAGTAGATCACGGTGCGGCCCTCGGATCGGAGTTCCTCTACGATTTCCAGAAGCGACATCGCGTTCAATACATCGAGGCCGACCGTCGGCTCGTCGAAGATCAAGACGGGCGGATCGTGGGCGAGTGTGCGTGCGATCGCCACTTTCTGCTTCATGCCGCTCGACAGCTTCTCGACACGGGCGTCGGCGTATTCACCGATACCAAAACGCTCCACGAGTTCGTCGACTCGGGCCTTGACGCGGTCGGGGGGCAGTCGATTCACCCGCGCGAAGAAGTCGAGCGTTTCCCGAGCCGTCAGCCGCGGGTACAAGGCGGTAGAAGCGCTGTGGAAGCCGAGCGAGCGGCGCACCTCCTCGCCCGCCTTCTCCACATCGTGCCCGAGGACGCGAGCCGTGCCGCTGGTGGGACGCAGCACCGTCGACAACATGCGCAGCGTTGTGGTTTTTCCCGCACCGTTCGCACCGAGCAGCCCGAAGACCTCGCCTGGACGACAGGAGAAGGTGATGCCATCGACCGCACGCACTTCACCGCGTCCCTCTTCGAGAAACGACTTGGTGAGGCCCTGGACTTCGACCGTCATAGGGCCCTCGGGCGGGTCGGGCAGGGTCACCGAAGACCCGATGTCATGAGGCATGGATGTCATGGTGCGAAGGAAATGGATGAATGTCAGGAACGGGAACGTCGCTGCCGGATCCAACTCCACATGGATCCCTCGAACGATCCGGTCGCGACCTCTTCATTCACCACGAGCGTGCGGGCGAGAAAGAGGCAGGCGACCACGATGGCGACGTTGACCGCAAAGGCGAGCATGAGCAGCGATGGGTCGCCCCGGCCCATCAGGGCGTCCTTGAGCCCCAGCGACACATTGGCGACCGGCAGGAGCGCCAGCGTTGGCGTAAGGGTGCGATCGAGGGAGCTTCCCAGCAGCATGGGCGCCATCGCCAGATAGAAGGCCGGCGTGACCATTGCCTGTCCCTCCTTGAAGGTTCGGGCGAAGGCGGCGAGTACCATCATCAAGGCCGCGAACAGGAGGGCCAGGAGTACCGCGACCGCGAGCATGAGCGGCACCACGTCGAGCGGCAGCGACAGCCCGATCTCCTGGGCCCGATCGCCCATCATGGTCGTCAGGATCCCCCCGAGGGTCAGCGACATCGCCGCGACGTTCAGAAGGCCCGCGAGCACTCCCATCGAGGCCACGAGCAGATACTTCGCGAGCACGATGCTGGTGCGAGAGACCCCCGTGGTCCACAGCGTCTCCCAGGTGGAGCGCTCCCGCTCGCCCGCGGTCGTGTCGACCGCCGGGACGAAACACCCCAGAGCGACCATCAGGGTCAGGAACAGCGGAATCAGCAACGCCAGGATCAGTCGTCCCTGGTCGCGATTGGACTGCACGTTCTCCGCCTCGACCACAAACGCCCGCAACGAGACCGTGTCGAGGCCCAATAACACGGCCTCTCGTGCGAGTCGCTCGGTTCGGAGTTCGCTCACCGACACCTGAATACGCGAAGCGGCGCGCTGGCTCCGCTCCTCGGCCCGATCGAAGAAGATCTGTACGCTCGTGTTGCCCGCGAGAAGTGCACCATTCCCCGTGGGCGCAGCAAACCGCACGACGGCGTCGAGTTCACCACGCGAAAGGAGCACGTCGAGCGAATCGGCTGGATGTGCGGTTTCGAGCCTCACATCGTCCCGAGCGCCGAGGGCGGCCCGAAGCGCAGGAAAGCCCACTTCGTCGGGCATCGCCACGCGCGACACGAACCCTTCCGACTGCCCTTCGACGAAGACGAAGGCGGTGAACATCGCCCACATCAAGAAGGGATACATGAAGATCGGGAGCAGAATCCCGTTGACGACGATCGATTTCTCCCGCAACGCGGACCGCAGTTCGCGCACATAGAGAACCCTGAGGTCCCGCAGGAAGGCCATCACTTGTCTGTCATCTCAGCCAGTCGCGGCCCGTAGCCGGTCGGAGTCAAAGGGCGTTCCAACCTACAGTGAGACACTACGGTACGTCAGGCATGAGCCTTCAATCGCATGGGCTGTGCGTCGCCCGGTAGGCAGCTACCGACCTCCCGACGAGACCTCGAGTGGTAGAGAACGGTCCCAGGCCCACTCCCGCATGGACCCGTCGTAGAGTACCGCGTCCAGACCCAGCGTCCTCGCGGCAAATACGACCCCCGATCCCCAGAGCCCGATGTGGCAATACGCGACCACCTGGTCTCCCTGAGACAGGCCCGCCTGCCGAAAAAGATCCCGGAGTTCTCCGGCGGGTTTGAGCCGGGCATCGTCGGTGAAGAGGTCGCCGAAGAAGAGACTTCCCGCGCCCGGAATGTGTCCCGCTCTCCCCTCCGTCTCCTCCTCGTCTCCTCGGAAATGAGGAACCCGACGGGCATCGACGAGTGCAATTCCCGGGGACTCCCCCTCGGCCCGGACGAACGCCTTCTCCACCCGACGGTCCAATCGCGGAGGTGCAGAAATCCGGCCTCGAGCCGTGACAACGGTCTCTGTCGACAGAGAATGTCCCGCACCGGTCCACGCACCCACGCCTCCGTCCAGCAACCGACCCGCCGGGCCGAGGCCCAGGACCTCGAGCGTCCACAAGACCCGCGTGGCGTTGGCCATCCCACGGCCTTCGAACGCTACGACGACGGTCGAGGCATCCGACACCCCCGCCACTTCGAACGCTTCGCGCACGGTGGCGAGATCCGGGGGCAGGTCGAGCATTACGTGGTCGGGGGCTCCCACCTCACCGGTGGAGTAGGTGATGTCACCGAGGTCCAGGGGGACCGAACCCGGAATGTGCCCGTCGGCGTAACCCCGGCCGATGTGGAGGATCACAACGTCGGGATCGTCCAGGTGGGCCTCGAGCCACTCCACATCGACGACCAATTGCGAGCGCGCGTCGTCCTGGAGCGCCGCCAGTGGCGGGGCCACACCGAAGATCGCTGCGCCGAGGAGAGCAGAACGAAGGGTCGTATTCATCGGGCCTCGTTTGGGATCAGAGTTCGTTCAGGACTCGCATGACATCTACCCGTCCGACCCGTCTCGCCGGGAGCCAGGTCGCCGCAACCGCAACAGAAACGAAGAGTACACTCGAGGCCAGCCAGGTGAGCGGGTCGTGCGGAGCGACCCCCCAGAGGACGGTCTGGAAGAAGCGGGCAAAGGCCAGGCCAAAGGCCCAGGCCAGGAGTACCCCGATGCCGATGCCCAGTACCGCGACCCTGACCCCTTCCATGAGCACGCGCGCGACCAGGCCGCGAGGCGAGGCCCCCAACGCCCGCCGGAGCCCGAGTTCACGAGTGCGGGACGCCGCCGACAGCGCCGCGACGCCGAAGATACCCGTCACGGCCAGCCCGGCCGCAACTCCCGCCAACGCTCCCAGGAGCCACGCGAGAAACCGGCGAGGCCGATCGCGGTTCCTGCGCAGGCCTTCGAGCGAGGCGTAGTCCGACACCGCGAGATCCGGGTCGATGTCGTGGATTCCCTCGACGATCACCGCCTCCACGCTCGCCACGTCACCGACGACCCTGGCGACCATGTGCTCACCCCCGAAGTCCGTGGCCTGGCGGGCCACCTGGTAGACCTCGGGCCCGACCTCCGTGTCGGCCCCGTCGAAGCGCACATCGTCGACGACCCCAACGACGCGGAGCGGCGGCAGGCACGCCTCGGCGCGGCCGTGGCACCGCGTCAGGACCGTCCCAAGGGCGAAGCGGCCGGCCATATTCCGGGTGTAGAACGACCGGTTGACGACCGCAACAGGGTCGGACGCCGGGGTATCGTACTTCGAAAACACGCGCCCCTCGATCAGGTCGAACCCCAACATGCGGAAAAAGCCGGGATCGACCACACGCGCGAGAGCCATAACGCTGCCCGACGACGCCGATCCCTCGCCCAGGGTGTAGAAGTCGCGATGGCGTTGGCCCGTCAACGGTCCGCCGACGAGGCGGACGGCCCCCACGACCGCCTCCTCCTGCTCGAGCCGCTCGACCACCCGACCAAAGAGGGTCCGGGCGGAGTCGGGATGATGCCAACGCTCTTGATCCAGCGCCACCTCGAAGCTCACGAGCGACCCGGTCTCGAATCCGAGGTCGACGGAGTCCAGGGCCCACACCGTGCGAAGCGCGAGACCGGCCGAACTGACCACGGCGAACGCCACCGCGACCTGTCCCACGACCAGGGCGCGTTGGATTCTGCGACCCTGAGGCCCGAGACCCCCACCGCCCGATCCGGAAAACGCCACCCGGGTTCGCCCTCCCACCCACCATCCCGGCACAGCCCCGAAGACCAACCCGGCCAGGACCGAGGTCGTCGCCGCGAAGGCCAACACGGCACCATCGAGGCGAATCTCCTGGGCACGGGTGGTGAAGCGCTCGGCGAATTCGACGAGCAGCCCCTGGCCGGCGGCGGCGAGTCCCAGGCCCAGGGCACCGCCGACGAGAGCGAGCACCACACTCTCTGCAAGGAGCGTCCGAACCAGCCGCCCTCGGCCGGCCCCGAGGGCACTACGCACTTCCAGTTCGCGAAGCCGACGCCCGGCACGAGCGAGCGCGAGACCCGCCGCATTCGCACAGGCGACGAGCCAGACGAGTGCGGCAACGGCGAGAAGCGCGGCCGTGATTGGACGCAGCTCGGCTCCCATGTCCTGTCGAAGCGAAACGGCCCGCACGTCGAGACCTCTCTCGCCGGAATAGACCGGCGGGTTCTCGGCGGCCAGGACCGCGAGGAGCGAATCGGCGCGGCTTTCGGCCACCTCCACCGCGAGGCCGGGTTCCACGCGGGCGTACGCGAACATCATTCGCTGTGCGGGGTCGGCGATGAAGTCGGGGTCACTCCGGGTCGGGCATGCCGAAATGGGCAAGAAGAGGTCGCCCTCCAGGGGGAACTGCGGCCCCGGGGGAAGCACGCCCACGATCTCGTGCACCCGATCGTTCATTCGCACCCGCGTGCCGATCACGGTGGGATCGCCACCAAATCGATCCTGCCAGTAGCCGTGGGTCAGGACGATGACCGGCTCGGCGCCCAGGTGGTCCTCGCGAGGGTGCAAAAGGCGTCCGTGGAGCGCCTTCAGGCCCAGAAACTCGAAATAGTTGGCCGAGACCACTCCCGCTCGCACCCGATGCGGGCCGACGGAGTCGATGAGTGTGAACGTCATCGCATGGTACTCGCTCACCTCCTGAAACCCCGGCACTCGCTCGGCATAGGCCTGGAGGTCGGCCACGGAGAACCCCACCCTCCCGGCGGCATCGCCTGGATCGTCGGGCGGTGGCACCTCGTGGATCAGACGCACGAGCTGCTCCCCGTCGGCGAAGGGGAGCGGACGCAGCAGAGTGCCGTAGGCGACCGAAAAGAGGGCGGTATTGGCCCCGATTCCGAGGGCCAATGTGAGGAGTACCGCCATCGCGTACCCAGGGGACCGGGACAGCGAGCGCAGACCGAATCGAAGATCCTGCACCCCGTCGGTCATCCAGCCGGAGGCATTGGTGTGCGGAATGCGAACGCTCCCTCCGCCCCCGCGATACCCGCGGCGGGAGAGTCGCTCCCGAAGGCCGCTGCGACCGGTGTCGACGATGGCCCGCCACCAGAGTCGGAGCGTGGCTCCCCGGCCCTGCCCCTGGGCCCGATGGAGCAAGGCCTCGAAGTCGGCTTCCAACTCCCGGCCATACATTCGCCTGAACGGAGCGGGATAGATGCGCAGGAGCGCCCTATAGAGCCAGAGGCCGGGCATCAGCCGCGATCCGGGGTCCCGCGGTTTCCGTGGGCGAGTTCGGCGCGGGCGATGTCGAGCAGGACTTCGAGGCGGCGGGTTTCGGCGGCGACGACCGCCTGGCCGAGTTCGGTAACCCGATAGTATCGCCGACGGGCATCGGCCCCCTCGGGCCGATCCACCTGCGCCACGAGTTCGTCGTCGAGCATGCGGTTGATCGTGACATAGAGCGTGCCGGGAAGGATCGCCGCCTGTCCGTCGGTCTTCTCCTCGATGGCTTCGAGGATTCCATACCCGTGCCGAATCTCGTTGCCCAGGGCCAACAAGATGTGAAAGACGGGCGCCCCGAGGGGTGTGAAGGCCTGGGCGCGGCGTTCGAGCTCCGGGGTCATCACTCGCTCCGGAGGGCGTGCATGGGATCGACCTTCGTGGCTCTTCGCGCCGGGAAGAACGCCGCCGCGAACGCCGTGAGCGACAGGGCGGCCGCCGCCAGTCCCAGGGTGGCCGGATCCATGGGTTGGATGCCGAAGAGCAGGCCTCCGAGCGCGCGGGCACCCACCGCGGCCGCAATCCCACCGAGGAGCAGCGCGAGCCCGACGAGCGCCGCTCCCTCGGCCAGGACCATACGGAGCACGGACGCCCGATTCGCTCCGACCGCCATGCGGAGCCCGAACTCCCGAGTACGCTGGCTCACGGAGAAGGCGAGCACTCCCAGGACGCCGACGGCTGCGATGGCAAGCGCGAGGAGCGCGAACGCGCCGAAGAGCGTGGCGTTCAAACGACTCGGCGCGACGTCTTCGGCGAGGAGTTCGTCGAGTGTGCGGATCTCGTCGACCGGACGCGTGGGGTCGAGCGCATGAATGCGATCGACGATCGACCGCGCCAGGGGAGCCGTTTCACCGGTCGTCGAAGCCACCACCGTAAAACCATACCCGGCTTGTTCGGCGGCCCGGTAGACGATCGGGATCGCCTCTTCGTTCAGCCCGAATTGACGGGCGTCGGCGACCACGCCCACCACCCGGTGCCACGGCCCCGGGTTCTGAGCGCTGAACGACCACGCCACCCGCCGCCCGATCGGATCGTCGGATCCGAAGAAGGTGCGGGCGAACGCCTCGCTGATGACGACGACCGAGTCGCTCTCGGCCCGATCCATCATCGTGAGGTATCGCCCTCTCAGGAGCGGAATGCCGAGCGCGTCGAAGTAGCCGTGGGAGACCTGGTTGAAAGCCGCCCGGACGCTCTGTTCACTCGAGGCCTCGGCGCCCTCGACCACAAAATTCCAGGCGACCGGGTTTCCTCCGGTGAACGGCGCGAACGACGCCACACCGACCGCCCTCACACCCGGGAACGCCTTGACCTCCTGTTCGACCTGTCGAAAAAGTTCGTCGTTCGACATCTGGGGAGCGGAGTTCGCGAACGACTGAAACGCCTGCAGGGTGAGCACGTTTTCGGTCTCGAATCCCGGGTCGACGGCCTGCAGGTTGAGCAGGCTGCGCACCAGGAGTCCCGCACCCGTGAGAAGCGCGAACGACAGCGCGAGTTGCGTGACCACGAGGCCGCGTTGCACTCGCTTGCGGGCGCGGGTCCCGGTACTTCGCCCTGCGGCCCCCGACAGGTTCACCGCCGCGGGCGCCACGGGCATGCCCGGAAGCACGGCGAGCAGCACGGCGATTCCGATTCCGACGGCGAGGGTGAAGCCGAGCACGGGCACGCTGATTCCCACCTCCTCGGCCCGGACCGTGAAGCGTGACGCATACGCCGCGAGGGCACCCTGGCTCGCCCAGGCGAGCACGAGTCCCACCGCGGCACCCGCCAGCGCGAGGACCAGGTTTTCGGCAACCAGTCCCTTTCTCAGCTGGGCCGGAGCGGCGCCGAGCGCCCCCCGCACGACCAACTCGCCCTCTCTGCGCACGAGACGGGTCAGCGTGAGGTTCGCGAGATTCGCGCAGGCCAGCAGAAGCACGGCCCCGACCGTGCCCATCAGGAGGAGGAATACGGGCCTGGCATCTCGCGTGAGTTCATCCTGCCACCGCGTCACGGTGAGACCGTAGCCCAACCGTTCCGGGTACGCCTCCGGGTGCTCCGCGCGAAGGCGCGAGGCCAATCCGGTGGCCTGCTCCGCGGCCGTCTCGATGTCGGCGCCCACTGCGACGCGGGCGAACACGTCGGTCATGCGGTGGGTGCGATCGTCCTGCATCGACGCACCCTGGTAGTGGTCGTTGGTGGTGTAGTTCGCGTAGAAGTCCTGCTGGCGCGAGCCCGTGTAGTGGGCCCCCGGGGCCAGCACGCCCACGATCCTCGTCGACTTCCCGCTCAATTCCACCGCGCGGCCGAGCACGGTGGGATCGGCCCCGAATACACGGATCCAGTAGGAGTCGGTAAGAACCATCACCGGCTCGGCGCCGGGTCGATCGTCGGCCGGCGTGAGAGTGCGCCCCAACGCGGGACGCATGCCGAGCACCTCGAAATAGTTGCTCGTGACCAGACCGGCCACCGACCGGTGCGGGGCCGTTCCGTCGGCCGGAACCACCGAAAAGGTCCAGTCGCCGAACTCCACCACCTGGTCGAAGGTGGCTACGCCGTCGCGGTAGTCGGCCACCTCATCGAAGGAGAAGGTCGCATTGGCGACACCGGCGCGCACCGCCGGCTGCTGCAGGTACACGATCCGGTCGGCGTCCTGGAACGGCAGAGGCTTGAGGAGCACCCCATGCACGACGCTGAAGACCGCCGTGTTCACCCCGATGGCGAGCCCGAGGGTGAGAATGAAGGCCGACGCGTAGCCGGGATTTCTCCGTACGGCTCGCACTGCGGTCACCACGTGATGCCTGAATCCCATCGTCATCCTCCCAAGATAGTCTTACTAAATAAGATTTATCGTTGGATGACGGAGAGGTCAAGCCTCGGCGCCGTACCGCCCCTGTAGCACGGTCAGCTGCTGGGTCACGTCCTGCATGGCGAGGATCGAGAGATCGTCGAGCTGGCGAGCGATCTTTGAGCCGACGAGGCCTCGCAGGAAGGTGAGTGGGTACTCGAGGTCCCAGTCGAGAAAGGGTGTGGGACCCCGATCGAGGTTTTCGAGGACCCGAAGCACCAGGTAGGTGTCGTCGAGCAATCCCGCGAGTCCGTGGGTCATCTCGGGAATCAGATCGACCGGTCTCGTGAAATACACGACGGCTCGGTCCAGGAGGGGGCGCACCACCGCGACGAGGTTGCGCTCCTCCGCCTCCTGCGCGGCTCGAGCCAGAAACACGGGCACCGTCTCGATGATCTCCAGCGCCACCTCGCTGGCTTCTTTCACCTCGGCCTCGTCCGGATCGCGAAGCCGTTTGCGAATGTAGCGTTCGAGGGGCTCGATGCCGCGCGAGCGAGCGCTCGCGATCACCGCCTGCACATCGGCCAGATCCATCGGACTCGCTTCCATCTCACGCTCGCCGGGTGTCGAGAAGGTCGAGAAAGCGCCGAGCCAGCGCCGGGCCGGCCCCCGCATCTTCGTGCTTGAAGAAGACGAACCGATCCTCGACGTCGAGCGCCGCCAGTCGATCGGCCCAACTCTCCAGGTCGGAATCGTCGTACCGCTCCCGGCGCAGTCGGGCGCACACCCAACCCCCTCCCGCCGCCAGTGGCGGATCCTTGTCCGGATCTCCGGTGTCGGCGGCGACGAGACAGTGGCCGCGTTCGCGGAGCAGGTCGATCACCTGATCCTCGAACCACGATCGGTTCCGGAACTCGAAGGCCACCCTCATTCCAGACGGAATCCAGTCGAGAAAACCCTCGAGGAGCGCCGCATCGAACTTGAGCCAGGGCGGTGTCTGCACGAACAGGGCACCGAGCCGGGGGCCCAGGGCGTCGAGGTTTCCGACGAGGAACTCGAGGGGCTCGCGGGCATCGGGCCCCAGCTTGGCGTTGTGGGTGATACGCCGCGAAGCCTTGATCACGAAACGAAACGACTCCGGCACCTGAGAGGCCCAGCTTTCGAGGACGTCCCGCTTCGGCATGCGGTAGAAGGTGTTGTTGACTTCCACCGCGCCCATCCGCTCGGAGTAATAGGAGAGCATGTCGCTCGATTTGATGCCGTCCGGATAGAAGGGCCCCTTCCAAGCGTCATACGACCACCCGCTGGTCCCGACTCGATCGGCCACGTCTCCCCCTCTCTATTCAAGTCACCCTTCCTGGGGCGCCAAAGTACTCTGGCGGCATCGATCTCGCATGCTGGCGCGGCCCGCGACCCGTCCCCAGCTTCGTCGAATGCCTTTTCCTGACGCCGAACAACGTCGCCGGGCCGGCCTCGAATGGCGGCCACCCCCTGGTACCGCCACGATCACGACGATCGAGGCCCACGCCGAGGGTGAGCCTCTGCGCGTCATCCTCGCGGGGGTGCCCGACCCCGGAGGGGGGCCCGCCCCCGCTCGCCGCATCGCCGCGCAGGCCTCGCTCGACGCCTATCGTCGGGCCCTGATGTGGGAGCCTCGTGGGCACGCCGACATGTACGGATGCCTGGTGCTTCCCCCGGCGACCGCCGAGGCCGCCGCCTCCGTTCTGTTTCTTCACAATGAGGGATGGAGCACCATGTGCGGCCATGGTGTTCTCGCCGTCAGCCGTGTGCTCCTGGAGACCGGAATCGTCCCCAGGCAGACGCCCGAGACCCGATTCACGCTCGATACCCCTGCGGGGCCGGTCCGGGTGACCGTCGAGGTGCGAGACGACGGCATCGGCGCGATCCGGTTCCGAAACGTGCCGTCCTGGGTGCAGGCCCTCGATGCGCGGCTGGTCGTCCAGGGGATCGGCGCCGTCACCTTCGATCTCGCCTTCGGGGGTGCCTACTATGCGTTCGTCGACGCCGGGTCGATCGGGCTCGAACTGCGATCGGACCGTGTGGGCCCGCTGATCGACGCGGCCGCACGCATCAAGGCCGAGGTCGCCGCCGCGGTGCCGCCGCTGCATCCCTTCGACGCCTCGCTGTCGTTCCTGTACGGCGTGATCTTCACCGGTCCGGCCGAAGTGGCCTCGCGGCACAGCCGCCATGTGTGCGTCTTCGCGGACGGCGAGGTGGACCGGAGTCCCACGGGCACCGGAGTGAGCGCGCGCGCCGCGATCCTCCACGCTCGCGGCGAACTCGCGCTCCGCGACGAAATCGTGATCGAGAGCATCATCGGCAGCCGGTTCACGGTGCGGCTCGTCGAACAGGAGCACGGGTCGGGGCGCAGCACCGTCGTGCCGGAGGTGGGAGGGCGAGTGGCGATCACCGGCCGGTGTGAATGGTTCATCGAACCGGGAGACCCCTTCGCCGACGGCTTCCTGCTGCGCTGAAGCCGTGCTGGCCCGACAGGTCGGGGCCGCCTACCTTAGCGGCCGGAACCGACCCTGGGCGGGATCACAGCCGCCCAAGCGGTGTTCGACGGGGGTTCCATCATGTCCAGATCGATACAGGAGAGGACCGGGGTGAAGCTTCATACGAAGATTGCGATCGGGCTGATTGCGGGTGCGGTCGCAGGGGGACTCGCAAACGCGCTGTTCCCCGGGGCCGGATGGGTCAGTTGGATCTCCGACAACATCGCCTACCCCGTGGGGCAGGTCTTCCTGCGGCTCCTCTTCATGACGGTGGTGCCGATCGTCTTCACATCCATCGCCCTCGGCGTCGCCGGGATCGGAGACATGAAGACACTCGGCCGACTCGGTGGCCGCACCATCATGTACTTCCTGTTGTCGACGCTGATGGCCGCCACGATCGGGCTGACGCTCGTCAACACGATTCGGCCGGGTGGAGGGCTTCCCCCCGAGACCCGTGACGAGCTGATGACCCGGTTCTCGGGCGGTGCGAGCGACCTCGCCGCGTCGGGTGCCACCGACTTCGGTATCTCCACCTTCGTCAACATCGTGCCCCGCAATCCCGTGGCGGCGGCGGCCGACATGGACATGCTGGCCCTGATCTTCTTTTCGCTGATCTTCGGCGCGGCGCTCACCCTGATTCCCGCGGAGAAGGCGAAGCCCGTCATCGAACTGCTCGACGGGATCGGTGAGGCCATCATTCGCATCATCGATATGGCGATGCATCTCGCGCCCTACGGCGTGTTCGGCCTGATCTTCGTCATCACGTCGCAGTTCGGGTGGAGCATTCTCGCCCAGCTGAGCATGTACGTCGTGGTCGTGATGTTGGGGCTGATCATCCACGCCACGGTGGGTATCTCGGCGCTGGTGAAGATCTTCGGACGCATGAGTCCCAAGCGCTTCTGGAAGGCCGTGACCGCGCCGATCATCACGGCCTTTTCGACCAGTTCGTCGATGGCCACGCTCCCGACCTCGATCAGTACCGCCGAGAAGGAACTCGGCGTTCAACCCAAGGTGGCGGGCTTCGTCCTGCCTCTGGGCGCCACGATGAACATGAACGGCACCTCCCTGTTCGAGGGGGTGACCGTCCTGTTCCTCGCGCAGGTCTTCGGCGTCGATCTGGGCTTCGGCCAACAGGTCATCGTCATCATCCTGTCGGTCCTCACAGCCATCGGAGCCGCCGGCGTCCCGGGGGGCTCGCTCCCCCTGATGATGCTGGTCATGGCCACGGTCGGCGTCCCGCCCGAAGGGATCGCAATCGTCCTGGGTGTCGATCGAGTCCTCGACATGTCCCGCACGACGCTGAACGTGTGCGGAGACATCTCCGCCTCGGTCTACGTCGACCGTATCGACCGGGAAATGCAGGGACTCCCGGTCGCCAACCGCACGTCCGAGCCCCTACCGCAAGCCTGAGACTGGAGTCCACCATGATGCGTGTATCCCGCTTCCTCCCCCTCGTCGCACTGGCCCTCGCCGTCGGCCTTCCGGCCTCGGCACAATCGCTGCAATCCGAGGCCGCCCTCGATGTGCGTGCAGTCGGACAGAAATTCGTCGGGCTCGCGCGGGCCATGCCGGCCGACGCCTATGCGTGGCGACCCGCAGATGGAGTGCGCTCGGTCGGCGAGGTGTACATGCATATCGCCTCGGCCAACCTCGGTCTTCCGATGCAGCTCATGCAGGTCACCCCCCCGTCGGGATACCCCCAGGCCTGGTTCGGAACCGCGGAGCAGATCACGGGCAAGAGCGAGGTGGTCGCTCACCTCGAGACGGCCTTCGAGCATCTCGCGTCGACCATCGAGGGTCTCACCGACGAGCAGCTTTTGCAGCCCGTCAACGTCTTCGGCCGAGACACGAATTGGTTGGGCGCCGTGCTGCTCCTCCAGACCCACTCCCACGAGCACCTGGGCCAGTCGATCGCCTATGCCCGCTCCAACGGTGTGACGCCTCCCTGGAGCAACTGAACCCACCGTTACCGAACTTACGGCCACGAAGTCCGCCGCAACGCAGTCCAGCGCCCCGGCGTCGCCTCCCGGCGGTGCCGGGGCGCTTTGATTTCACCCACCCCCTCGCTCGCTGGCTCGCATGAAGACCTCCCTCGTTCGAATCGCCACCCCCCTCCTTGCCGTCGTCACCTTCGCGGGCTGCAGTCTCTTCAGCTCCGGGGGTCCCACACCCCCGGCCCCCGCATCCGGCGACCCGGCACCCCGGCCCTCCTCGCCTCGCTCCGACGGTCCAGCCGCGTACGGCGATGTGATCACCGCGGAAGCGGTCTCTGATTCGGGAATGTTCGTCGTTCATCAGGTGGGCGACGACTGGTTCTTCGAGATTCCCGAGGCGCTGTTCGATCGCGACCTTCTGTTCATCACGCGAATCGCCGGCGTGCCCCCGGGCTTCGGTGGCTTCCTCCCGGCCGGGGCGAGCCTCGACGAGCAGGTGATGCGGTTCGAGCGGCGGCCCGACCGGCTGCTCCTGCGCAAACACTCCTTCCAGCAGGTGGCCGACGATTCCCTGCCCATCGCCATCTCGGTCGTGCAGAACAATCTGCCGCCCGTCATCGGTTCGTTCGAGATCGAGGCCGTCGGTCCCGATTCGTTGGCCCCCTCCGTCGTGATCGACGTCACCGAATTCTTCGAGGGTGACACACCGGCCATCAGCGGTATGCGATCGGCCATGCGTCGGCAGTATCAGGTGCGCCGGCTAGACCCCGCGCGGAGCTACGTCAGTCGCATCAGCGCCTACCCTGAAAACGTCGAGGTGCGCCAGACGCAGACGTTCGACGCCGCCGCACCGCCCTCCGATGCCGACTCGAACACGATCACCGTCGAGGTGAGCCAATCGATCGTGCTCCTGCCGAAGGAGCCCATGCGGCCTCGATACGCCGATCCTCGGGTCGGCTACTTCTCGGTGAACCGGGTGAACTACGGCCTCGACGTGCAGAAGGCGGGAGAGGAGACCTTCGTGCGACGCTGGCGCCTCGAGCCCTCCGACTCGGCCGCCTATTTCCGGGGGGAGTTGGTCGATCCGATCAAGCCGATCACCTACTACATCGACCCGGCCACGCCGGATCGGTGGCGGCCCTATGTGCGCCAGGGCGTCGAAGACTGGCAGACCGCCTTCGAGACCGCGGGATTCAGCAACGCGATCCGCGCGTTGGATCCCCCCTCTCCAGAAGACGATCCGGAGTGGGATGCCGAAGACATGCGCTACTCGGTCGTGCGTTGGGCCGCGTCGCTCACCCGGAACGCCCAGGGTCCCTCCACCTCCGATCCACGAACCGGAGAGATCATCGAAAGCGACATCGTGTGGTACCACAACCACATGCGATCGTATCGCAACTGGCTGATGGTCCAGACCGGCGCCTCCATGGAAGAGGCGCGGTCGCTCGACATTCCCGAGCGGGTGATGGGCGAGGCCATGCGCCAGGTGATCGCGCACGAGATCGGCCACGCTCTCGGCCTCCCGCACAACATGATCTCTTCGTCGGCATTTCCGACCGACTCGCTTCGGGACCCCGACTTTTCGCGGCGTATGGGCGTCGCACCCTCGGTAATGGACTACGCGCGGCAGAACTACATCGCGCAACCGGGCGACGGCCTCGACGCGATCTCGTTTCTCCGCAAGATCGGACCCTACGATCACTATTCGATCAACTGGGGGTATCGCGTCATCAATACGGCCCGCCCCCTCGACGAACGCTTCATCCTGAACAACTGGATCCTCGAGCGCGCCGACGATCCCATGTATCGATATCTGCCCCAGGGCGGCTTCTCGGGTATCGACCCGCGGGCCCAGACCGAAGACATGGGTGACGACCCGATCGCGTCGAGTCGCTATGGCATCGAGAACCTCAAGCGCATCGTGCCCAACCTGCCGGCCTGGACCGCGACGCGGGGTGAGGACTACACCGACCTCGAAGAGTTGTATGGCGAAGCGTTGGGTCAGTATTCCCGCTACATGGGACACGTGCTGACGCTCGTCGGCGGCGCCTACATCGATCTGAAGAGCACCGAACAGGACGGGCCGGTCTTCGACGGGGTCCCCCGCGTTCGCCAGCGTGCGGCGATCCGATTCTTGACCGAGCACGTCTTCAACGCCCCCACCTGGTTGAACAACCGCGACATCCTGGATCGGATCGGCCCCCTCGGCCGATTCGAGGGGCTGCAGTCGCGTCAAATCTCGATCCTGGATCGACTTCTCGACCCGCGGCGCCTTACGCGCCTCGCCGAGATGCAGATCCTGCAGCCCGAAGACGCGTATCCGCTGACCGAGTTTCTCGACGACATGCAGGGTGCGCTCTGGGGAGAACTCGAAGCGAGCCCGACTGTCGCCCCCTACCGCAGGGCCCTGCAACGCGCCTACATCGAGGGCCTCGCAAACCTCATGACGGTCGAGTTGGAGTCGAGCCCCTTCGCTGGGCCGGCGCCCGCGCTCGACCGAAGCGACATCCGACCCCTGATTCGGGCACAACTGAGGGCGCTGGACACCGGAGCGGCAGCGGCGCTTCGCCGGGTGAGAGATCGGGTTACCCGTGCGCACCTCGAAGACATCCGGGCTCGAATCCACGAAGTCCTCGCGGCAGGGGAGGGATCATCGGAAGCCCCCCAGTGAGTGGCCGCACGAGGGGTGTTCGCATGGCTCTCACCGTCGCGGCGCTCGCCCTTTCATGGGGGTGCGACGGCAGCGACGCCTCTCCAGACGATCAAGACTTCCCCCCCGTCGTGGATCTCGTGCCCGCATCGGCCGACACGCGGCTGTTCTCCATCGAGGGACTCGAGGGCCCCGAAGCCGTCAAGTACGACTCGGTGCAGGACGTCTACTTCATCAGCAACTTCGGGCCGTCGGACGACCCCGAGGCGAACGACGGCTACCTGAGTCGTGCGTCGGCCGAAAACGGCGCGATCGAGGAACTCCGCTGGGCCGTCGGAGACGAAGACCGTCCCCTGCAGGAGCCCCGGGGAATGGCCCTTTCCGGCGACACGCTCTGGGTCGCCGACGCGCGCGGCCTGCATGCCTTTGATCCGGTCACGGGAACGCAGCTCGACTTCGTCGATCTGACCGCGCTCGAGCCGGGATTCCTGAACGACGTGGCCGCCGGGCCGGACGGAGGCATCTACGTGACCGACACCGGCACCTCACGTCTCATTCGTCTCGACGGGCGGCGGGGAGTCGTGGTGGCGAACGGCCCCTCGCTCGGGAATCCGAACGGAATCGCGCTCGAGCCGTTGTCGGGGCGAATGATCCTGGTGCCATGGGAGGGCGGCGGCGACTCGATTCGAAGCTGGGATCCGGTGCACCGAACGTTGGAGACCTGGGCACGAAGCCCTGGGGGTCCCTTCGATGGTGCGGAATTCGCGGGCGCCGATTTGATCGTTGCGAGTCAGGGAGACTCCGCCCTCCACCTCGTGCGACGGGGGGTGGGGCAGCCCTTCCAGAAGGTAGCCGGTCGCCCGGCCGACATCGCCTTCGACTCGCGACGCGGGCGGATCGCGGTCCCCTACATCGCACTCGATCGGGTCGATGTCTTCAGGGGACCGGGCTAGAGAGGGCCCCCACCCTACGCCGGCTCGCCCTTCCAGAAGAAGGTGTGATTGGGCGAATCGGGGGGATCCGGCTGCCGCTCGTAGCCCAGGTCGTGCAAGAATTCGTGGGGCTCGTCGGAGGTGCACTCGATGATGACGACCGGACGGTCGCGGCGAAGGACCTGCTCGACCCCGCGAAGTGCGAACGCCTCGTGACCCTCGACATCGATCTTGACCAGCGACACCCTGTGGTCCCCGACCACGCCCATGAGCGGCGCGGTCAAGACCGACACACCCTCGGTGCCACCCGTGACGGCCGCCTGATAGTAGTTCTTCAGCCCGGTGTCGAATTCGGGCACATCCATGTTGGCCAGGCCGACGCCATCCGACGCGGCTACGTTGAGCAGCGTGACGTTCCCACACTGGGCCGCCGCCACGTTCGCCGTGAGGAGCGCGAAGGTGTCGGGCACCGGCTCCGCCGCGATGACCCGGCCGGCCCGACCCACCAGCTCCGACAGGCGGAGCGTGTACGTTCCGATGTTGGCCCCGATATCGAGAACCCAGTCGCCGGGCGCGACGTAGGTGTGAAGGAGCGCGTATTCCGGTTCCTCATCGACGAACCGGCCGCGTCGGATCTGCCACTGGTACCGAAGCCGTCGCATCTCCAGTCGCCAACTGTCGGGGAGCCGGCCCGCGATACGCTTCAGGGCCGACAGGCTCACGGTTGCCCCTTCGTAGCCGGTCGCGGCGGCGTCACTCGGTTCCCCGCGCGTTCTGGAGGGAGACGACGGGAGGGGCCAGCCATCCACCCACGACCGGCCTCACCGGTACATCCACAAGGGCGACGCGGTCCGGCGGTCGATCACCACTGAACGATGCCGGGCATCACGCCCAGGGCCGCATTGAATGCGCCATCGGGTCAGCCTCCGTAGATTTCGATGTGGTCTTTCGCCTGGAACGATCCGACACGGGCGTGGTCGGCGGCGGCGAGAAGTGCCTCGGTCGTCGCCAGGTTGGGCGCAAAACAGGCGATACCGCAGCCCAGGGTGACCCCGGCGACCTCTTGCCAGGTATCCAGGCCCTGCAGCACCCGATCCGCGAAGATCAACGCTCCCTGCCGATTGCAGTCGACCAGCAGCACGTCGAACTGTCCAGGGCGGGGCATCGACACCCGATCGGTCTTCCGGCAGAGGTAGGCCACCGCGACCCGCAGCCGGTCGAGGCCCGGCCCCTCGGGAACGACCTCGTCACCGGGAGGGGCAAGGCGCACCACGGCGAGGGGCAATCCTCGATCCGCGATCCCAATCGCAAAGTCGAGAATCAGCTTGAATTCCTTGGGCGTGCAGAGGTCGGCCATGGTCATATCGCGAGAGGTACAGCGGCACGGACGCCTCAATGGAAGTGTCCCGCACGTGAACAGCAAGGGCACGAAGCCGCGCTGGTCCGGGGTGAAGGCATCGCGTTACCTTCGCCCCCATGCTCTTCATTCGCCTCAATCGATGACCGCTCTAGCCGTGGCCCTGGGCGGTGCAATCGGCGCCCTCGCCCGTTGGGGAGCGAGTAGTTGGATCCAGACACGTACGGGGCTGCAGTTCCCCTGGGGCACCCTGGGGGTGAACCTTTTGGGTGCCTTCTTGCTGGGGACGGCCTACGGCGTGTTCGAGCATGTTCAGCTCCCGACCGCCACACGCTCGTTCCTGACGCTGGGGTTCCTGGGCGCCTTCACCACGTTCAGTACCTTCAGCTACGAAGCGGTGCTTCTGCTGCAGCGGGGGGAAACGGCCCGCGCGCTCGGGTATCTCGGCGGTAGCGTCGTCGCGGGGCTGCTCGCGGTCGTCCTCGGGTTGGCGGTTGGACGGAGTTTCGGGGCGTCGTGACCCGGCCTCGCGGCCTCCCCATGGCGCGATGGGGGCTGTAGCTTGCCGCTTCGCCGCCGGACCGTCCGGCGGTCGACCTCCTGACCCCGCCCGCCCGTGAGCACTGACCGCGTCTCCGCCGTTCAGGACAACCTGGATCGTTTTCTCTCGACCGCTGGAGCCGCCCCGAGGCCCCTCGATCTCGCTGATCCGCTCGTCCCCGACTCGACCCTCACGGTGGGCCAGGCCCTCGAGGTCTTCGAGGACCAACTGCTTTCGCGGGCCATCGACGTCGAGGCGCGCCGCCTTAAGGCCAGCGGACAGAGCTTCTACACGATCTCGTCGGCCGGACACGAGAACAACGCGGTGTTGGGGACGCTTCTGCGTACGACCGACCCCTCGTTCCTGCACTATCGCTCGGGTGGGTTCATGATGGCCCGCGGCCGGCAGGGTCTCCGCGAGGGAGTCGGCCGAGACCCGGTCCTCGACACCATGCTCTCCATCTGTGCCTCGTCCGACGATCCGATCTCGAAGGGCCGTCACAAGGTCTGGGGAAGCCGGCCGCTGTGGGTCCCCCCCCAGACGAGCACGATCGCCTCACACCTTCCGAAGGCGGTGGGCGCGGCCTTCGCCCTCGGCCGTGCGCGGCGAATGGGAATCGACCCCCAGGTCCCGGCCGACAGCATCGTCGCGTGCACGTTCGGTGACGCCTCGGCCAACCACGCATCGGCGCTGACCGGGATCTCCGCGGCACGCTACGCCAGCCGCCGAGGGAATCCCATGCCCATTCTTTTCGTCTGTGAAGACAACGGCATCGGGATCAGCGTCGAGACTCCGCGCCGCTGGATCCGCGACACGTTCAGCCGTTTCCCCCACCTGCGCTATATCGAGGCTTCGGGATCGCTCGACCGCATATGGGCCGCCACCCGGGAGGCGGTCGACACCTGCCGATCCCTGCGCATGCCGGTGTTTCTGCGCCTCGTCACGGTGCGCCTTTGGGGTCATGCCGGTTCCGACATCGAGTCGGCCTACCGGAGCCCGCAGGCGATCCGTGAGGCCGAAGCTTCCGACCCCATCCTGGCCGGCGCCCGACTGTTGATCGCGCGAGGAGCGGCCACCCCCGAGGGCCTTCGCCGCCTGGTCACTTCGACGCGCGACCGTGTGCGCGAGGCCGGCCAGGAGGCCGTGCGCCGTCCGCACCTGGCGAGCGTCGCCGAGATCGTGGGACCGCTCGCCCCCTACGATGTCTCGGCCATTCGCGCCGACGCGGCCCGCACAGTCGACGCCGACCGCCGCCGCGCCCTCTTCGATGGCGAGCTCCCCGAAGAAGCCGCGGCACCCGTCAAACGCACCATGGCCGCCCATCTCAGTTCGGCACTGGCCGACGAGATGCTCAAGCGCGACGAGGTGATCGTCTTCGGCGAAGACGTGGGTCGCAAAGGTGGCGTCTACTATGTGACCGCAGGCCTTCAGAAGCGGTTCGGGACCACCCGCGTCATCGACACACACCTCGACGAAACCAGCATCCTCGGACTCGCCCAGGGGGCGGGGCTCTTCGGCCTGCTCGCCGTGCCCGAGATTCAATACCTCGCCTATGTCCACAACGCGGTGGACCAGCTCAGGGGCGAAGCGTCGTCTCTATCGTTCTTCAGCAACGGGCAGTTCCAGAACCCGATGGTCGTGCGAATCGCGTCGTGGGCCTACCAGAAGGGGTTCGGGGGCCACTTCCACAACGACAACAGTATCGGGGGACTCCGTGACATCCCCGGCCTGGTTCTGGCAACACCGTCGCGAGGAGACGACGCCGTGCGCATGCTCCGCGGCTGTATGGCCCTCGCCCGAACCTGCGGCCGGGTCGTCGCCTTTCTCGAGCCCATCGCGCTGTATCATGAAAAGGACCTCTTCGAGGCCGGGGACGGCGGCTGGCTGTCGGACTACCCGGCAGCCGGCGAGATCCTCCTCCCGGGCGACGTGAGCACGAGAGGAGAGGGTGACCTTCTGGTCGTGACCTACGCGAACGGAGTGAGAATGTCGCTCCAGGCCCAACGTGTGCTCGAGGCCGAACACGGCATTCGCATTCGCGTACTCGATCTGCGTTGGCTCAACCCACTGCCCCTGGCCGCCCTGGAGGACGCCGCGCGCGACGCGCGCGGCGTCCTCGTGGTCGACGAGGCCCGAGCCACGGGTGGCGGAATCGCCGACGCCGTGATCGCTCATCTGGCCGAGGCGGGCACGCCGGCGGCGCTTCAGTCGCTCCGCGCCGTAGACAGCTTCGTGCCCCTCGGGCCGGCCGCGAACCTGGTGCTCGTTCAGACGCCCGACATCGTCGACGCGGTTCGAGCCCTCGACGCGCGGGCCTGATCTCCGGAGATCAGCGCCTGACCGGGATCAGGCCGAGCCTCCGGAGATCAGAGCAGGAGCCGGGAAATCAGCGGCGGCTGGTTCCGCCGTAGCGGGCCCGCATCTCCGCCTGCATCTCGTCGGAGGCGAAGATCGCGACCTCGACGCGGCGGTTGTTCTGCCGACCCCTATCCGTCTCGTTGTCGTCGACCGGCTCCGACTCGCCCATACCCAGCGCCTCGACTCGGTCGGGCGACAAACCCTGCGACAGGAGATAGGCCCGGGCGGCGTTGGCCCGTCGCTCCGAGAGCGCCTGGTTGTAGGCGTCCGCACCGACGCCGTCAGTGTGTCCAACCACGAGGACACTCGTGCCCGGGTATTCCACGAGACTCGCGGCGAGGTCCGCCAGGTTTGCGCGCGCCGCGTTGCGGAGAGTGCTCGAATCGAAATCGAAGAGGATTCCAGAATCGAAGGTCACCTGGATCCCCTCACCCACCCGCTCGACATCGGCGGAAGGAAGTTCATTTTCGAGTTCCTCGGCCTGCTTGTCCATTCGGCCGCCGATCGCCGCTCCTGCGGCTCCTCCCACGGCGGCGCCCAGAATGGCCCCCACTGCCGTGGAACCACCGGTCGCATCGGCAATGACGGCGCCGAGGACGGCGCCGGTCGTGGCTCCTCCGGCGGCCCCCTTCTGCTGGTTGCTGAGGCCGGAGCAGGCGCCCATGACCACGACGAGGGCCATGAGAAGTCCACTCGAAACACGGGAACGACGGCTGTGATGATACGGCATATCTGGAATCCTCTCTGTGATGTCGAAGATGGTGACCGAGACTGTAGCAAGGCCGATGCCAACTCACGTCCCTCTTGACGTCCTGCGGTCACACCTACAATTTTTAGGCTCACCTAAAAATCATCGAGTGTCCCATGATCGACCCCCGACTCGCGCTCGCGCTCTTCGCCGCCGGGATCACGCTCCTCGCCGTCCTCTTCTGGCCGGTGCAAGGCGTCGTGCCGCGAATCGCACGACGCCTCCGAATGGGAGACAGGGAGTTTCTGGAAGACGCCCTGAAACACATCTACAAAACGGCCCGACGGGGCGGCGCCTCCTCTCTGGAGAGCGTCGCGGGGGCGCTGGGGGTGCCGCTGGCGCGCGCGGCACACATTGTCGAAGCACTGGCCGACCATTCCCTGGTGCGGCGGGACGGCCCCCTGGAGCTGACCGACGAGGGAACGAAGTATGCCCTACAGGTGATTCGCACCCACCGTCTCTGGGAGCGGTACCTGGCCGACCGCACCGGAACCGCCCCTGGCGAATGGCACGACCAGGCCGAATCGAGAGAGCACGAGATTTCGCCCGCACAGGCCGATCGCATCGCGGCGAGCCTCGGCCATCCGCGCTACGATCCCCACGGCGACCCGATTCCCACGGCGACCGGTGAGATCCCCGACCCCGAAGGGGTTCCTCTGCCGTACCTTCAGCCCGGCACGTCGGGCACGGTCGTTCATGTCGAAGACGAGCCGCGAGCGCTCTACACGCGACTCGTCGCACGAGGCTTCTCACCGGGAATGAGGTTGCGCGTGATGGAGGCGCGCGAGGGGCGCCTTCGCGTGGAGACCAGCAGTGGCGTGATCGAGATGGATCTCCCCATGGCCGGGAATGTCACGGTCCGCCAGCACGAGTCGACCGAGGAACCCGAGGAGGAATCCGAACACACGCTGGAACATCTTCCCGTCGGCCACTCGGCCGAAGTCGTCGGCCTCGCGCCCTCGTGTCAGGGAATCCAGCGGCGCCGCCTGCTCGACCTGGGCGTCGTCCCCGGGACTCGCATTCGATCGGAGCTCGCGAGCACATCGGGTGACCCCACCGCCTTCGAGATCCGAGGGGCGTTGATCGCCCTGCGAAGGGAACAGCAGCGGTGGGTACGGGTGCGCCTGATCGACGAGGCCGCCTGATGGGTGTTCAACTTCCGACCGTGTCTCACGACGCGGGCGTCGCTCCTCATCGCGCCCACAATCTCGAGCGCCTCGGGCTCGCCCCCGGAAGCTGGGACTACCTCGTCGCACTCGCGGGAAACCCCAACACGGGTAAGAGCACGGTCTTCAATGCCCTCACCGGGCTACGCCAGCACACGGGCAACTGGCCCGGGAAGACGGTGGTGCGCGCGGAGGGCATGTACGGCTACGAAGGCCGCCAGGTGAAGGTGGTCGACCTGCCCGGCACCTACTCGCTCCAGGCGGGGAGCACCGACGAGGAGGTCGCGAGAGACTTCATTCTGTTTGGACGGCCCGACGTCACGGTCGTCGTGGTCGATGCCACACGCCTGGAACGAAACCTCAACCTCACGCTCCAGGTGCTCGCGATCACCCACCGAGTGGTCGTCTGCCTCAACCTCATGGACGAGGCGAGGCGCCACGGGCTGGTCGTCGATGTGGGCCGCCTCGAACGAGAACTCGGGGTGCCGGTGGTGCCCGCCGTGGCTCGGGCCGGCGACGGAATCCCCCCCCTTGTCAAGGCGATCCATGAGGTCGCCACGGGCGCCCGTGTGCCCGACCCGGTGCGAATCGAACACTTCGACGGCCCGGTCGAGGCCGCGATCGCCGAGCTCGAACCGATCATTCGCGAGGCCTACCCAACCCTGCCGAACGCCCGTTGGGTCGCCCTTCGCCTCCTCAACGCCGACTCGCGGGTGGAAGAAGCGCTTCGCACCGGTGAAATCGGCCAATTGGAGCGAAACGCTGCACCTCCGCCGGTGACCGGGCGCAGGGTCGGCGGGGTCATCGACGACCCCGCGGGATCGCGAAGCCCCGAACCGACCGTCGCCGACCCGGTCGCGGCGGGCCGACGCGTGCTCGAAGCGGCCTCGGCGCTCCGTTGGAGGCTCCCCACCAACTTTCACGACAGCATCGTGGCCGTGGTGTACCGCAAGGCCGAGGAGATCGCGGCGGCGGCCGGTGGAACCACCCTCGCGCGCGCCAAACGCACGATCGATCGCACCCTCGACCGACTCCTCACCGGACCGTGGACGGGGTTCCCGGTGATGCTGCTGATCTTGATGACCGTCTTCTGGCTCACGATCGCCGGAGCGAACGTGCCTTCGGCCATGCTGGGCACCCTCCTCGTCGACACCATTCACCCCTGGCTGGTGTCGGCGGGCGGCAGCCTCGGAATGCCGTGGTGGTTGAGCGGCTTTCTCTTCGACGGCATCTACCTCGCGACCGCCTGGGTGATCGCGGTCATGCTGCCTCCGATGGCGATCTTCTTCCCGCTCTTCACTCTTCTGGAAGACTTCGGCTACCTGCCGCGGGTGGCGTTCAACCTCGATGCGATCTTTCGGCGCGTCGGGGCCCATGGCAAGCAGGCGCTGACCATGTCGATGGGGTTCGGCTGCAACGCCGCCGGGGTCGTCGCGACGCGTATCATCGATTCCCCCAGGGAACGCCTCATCGCGATCATCACCAACAACTTTTCGCTCTGCAACGGCCGCTGGCCCACCCAGATCCTACTGGCGAGCATCTTCATCGGGACCCTGGCCCCCGCCCACCTCGCGGGGCTGCTGTCGGCATCGGCGGTCGTGGGGATCGCCCTTCTCGGGGTCGGCGCCATGCTGTTCAGCTCCTGGCTCCTTTCGCGCACGGTGCTCAAGGGCGAAGCCACGACCTTCTCGCTCGAGCTGCCGCCCTACCGCCCCCCGCAGATTCTCCGAACCCTCTACACATCATTGATCGATCGCACTCTGATCGTGTTGTGGCGGGCCATCGTCTTCGCAGTTCCCGCGGGCGCAGCCATCTGGCTCTCGGCCAACATCGTGATCGGAGGAGCGAGCGTGGCCGAGCACATGATGGATTGGCTCAATCCGTTCGGACTGCTCGTGGGGCTCAACGGGGTGGTGCTCCTCGCCTACATCGTCGCGATTCCAGCGAACGAGATCGTCGTCCCGACCATTCTCATGCTCACCGTACTGCTCTCCGCTGATCCGGCCCTGGGCGCGGGAGCCGGTGTGATGTTCGAGGGGAGCACGGTCGAGGTGGAGGCACTGCTGAGGGGCAACGGCTGGACGTTGCTCACCGCCGTCAACGTGATGCTCTTCTCACTGCTCCACAATCCTTGCTCGACGACCCTCTACACCATCTATCGGGAGACTCGAAGCTGGAAGTGGACGACGGTCTCTGCACTGATGCCTCTGGCCATGGGCTTCGCCCTGACCTTCGTGCTCACGCAGGTCGTTCGGTGGGTGAGCGGGGGCCCCTTCTAACCGTGGACACCCGTTCGACGGGCCGGCTGGGCGGGGGGCAGTAGCGGCCGGGGCGCGGTCAGAAGCCGCCGGTGCGCCGCGTCAACGCCTCGTGCAGCTTCTCTGCCAGACCGCGATGAAGGGTCGGGACCGCCGACAGTTCATCGACGTCGGCGTGCCGCAGACTCCACAGAGTGGGGAAATGGTCGGCCAGACGCTCCCGCCGCTTCGCGCCCACGCCTTTCAGTTCGAGGCGCTCCAGAGTGGCGAGAATGTGGGCCCGCTCAAGACGGAGTCCGATGAAGTCACGATCCGAGACGTCGTGCCCGTCGCCGGCGAGGGCGGCGAGAAGGCCGTCCCAATGGTCGTGACTCCAGCCGTGAATATGACCTCCGACGAAGTCCTTCAACTCCGCGTCCAGCTCGTCGATTCTCGAATGGTTCGCCATCCGTCTCTCTCTGGTTGGCTGTAGCAAGTCGGAGCCGAGAGCTTCCCGTCTCGGTCTCCCCGTGTGAATAATGTAGCTTGTCGTCCGCCCATCACATCCCCCCCCAGTAACGAATCCATGACCTTCGCCGAAGGCAAGATCCCTTTTCTCCCCGAGCGCCTGATCGGGCTCGCCGATGTCGCCCTCAACCTGTCGTGGCGCTGGAGTCGCGACACCCGAGCGATGCTCAAGGCCATCGACCCCTCCTTGTGGTCGATGACCCGGCACAACCCGGTCGAGATGCTCCGCCTCATCGACCCGGCCCGTCTCGTCGAGTGCGCCGCTGATCCCCGTTTCCTGGAGCTCTACGATCGAGCGATGGCTGGGTTGGCCGACGCCCGAGACGCCCAGGACACGTGGTATCGCACGACGTTTCCAGACGCACCCAAGGGCCGCATCGCCTACTTCTGTGCAGAGTTCGGGCTTCACAACTCGATCCCGATCTACTCCGGTGGTCTGGGCGTGCTCGCCGGCGATCACTGCAAGGCGGCGTCCGACCTCGGGGTACCGCTGGTCGGCGTGGGGCTTCTGTACTCGAAAGGGTACTTCGACCAGAAGATCTCGCTCGAGGGGTGGCAGGAAGACTCCGACGAACCCTTCGACACGGCCATCATGCCCCTCACTCGGCTGACCGGCACCGGCGGGAGCAACGCCATCGCCAGCATCACCGGCTGGGGCCGCACCATCGAGGTGGGCGCCTGGCGGCTGCGGGCCGGACGAGTCGACCTGATCCTTCTCGACACCGACCTCCCGGGCAACGCCGATGAAGACCGCGAGTTGACCCGGAAGCTCTATGGCGGCGGTCAGGAATACCGGCTGCGCCAAGAATGGATTCTCGGCGTGGGCGGCGTGCGCGTGCTCCGCGCCCTCGGCATCGAGGCGGCTGCCTTTCATGCCAACGAGGGGCACGCGGCCTTCATGCTCCTCGAGCGGGCGGCCGAGTTGACCCGTGAAGGGACTGATCTCGACGAGGCCATCCGGCAGATTCGGGCCCGGAGTGTCTTCACCACCCACACCCCGGTCCCGGCTGGACACGACGTTTTTTCGGCCGAACAGATCGACGGAGTCGTCGATGGGGCCTGGGAGACCTTCGGCATCGACCGCGACGCCTTTCACGCGCTGGGCCACCATCCTGAGCTCGACCACGGTCGGTTCCACATGACCGCGCTCGCGATTCGGCTGTGCCGGCACGTCAACGGTGTCGCAGCCATGCATGGCGAGGTGACCCGCAATCTGTGGACCTCCCTCTGGCCCGGGCGTGCACCGGCCACAGTCCCCATCGGACACGTGACGAACGGCGTCCATCTGGGCAGTTGGATGGCGCACCTGGTCATGGAGCTGTTCGACCGGGAGCTCGGCGAGAAGTGGGAAGCGCAGGTTGATGATCCCGGGTTCTGGGATCGCGTGCGGGGCCTCGACGACGACGCTCTCTGGGGCGTTCACCTCAAGCTGAAGTATGCCCTTCTCAACTTCGTTCGCGAGCAGTCGCGACGTCGGTGGAGAACGCATCAGTGGGACGCGACGCACCTGGTTGGATCGGGCACGCTCCTGAGCCCCGCCCCGCTCACCATCGGATTCGCGCGTCGCTTCGCGACGTACAAGAGGGCCGACCTGCTCTTTCGCGATGCCACTCGCCTGCAGCGCCTCCTGACCAACGAACAGTGTCCGGTCCAGTTGGTCTTCGCCGGCAAGGCGCACCCGGCCGACGACGAGGCAAAACGAATCCTGCAGGAGATCTTCCGGTCGACGCGTGATCCCCGCTTCGAGGGTCGAGTCGCCTTCATCGAGGACTACGACCTTCACGTGGCGCACCGCCTCGTCCAGGGTGTCGACCTGTGGCTGAACCTGCCCCGGGCCCCCATGGAGGCGTCCGGCACGAGTGGCATGAAGGCGGCGCTCAACGGCGTGCCACAGCTGTCGACGCTGGACGGGTGGTGGGCCGAGGGATACACAGGCCACAACGGGTGGACGCTTCCCCTGGCCAGTGGCGACGAGCACAGCGTCGACGAGGCAGACCACGAACAGGTCTTCTCCCTGCTCGAGCGCAGCGTCGTTCCGCGCTACTATCGGCGCGACGAGGCGGGACTCCCCATCGAGTGGATCGCCATGATGAAAGAGGCGATCGTCGAATCGGGCCGCTTCTTCACGACGCGGAGAATGGTCCAGGACTACGCCCGCGACTACTACGTTCCGGCCCTGCGCGGCGACGCCGACGACAGCGATCCGCCCGCGCGCTGAGCGCGGTAGAGCGAACGCTTCGCCGCGACCCTCCCGCTGGCCCTATCGCCGGCGGGAGGGTCGTTTGCGTGTCTGGGGGAGATCACCCACACGACGAAAGGCCCGGAGGGTGAGGCCGGGCAGGTCGACCGACAGGCGTTGACCCCGAGCCAGCACCGGCTCGGCGATGGTGTCTACGGTATCGAGGGGAAAGCGACCCGATCCTCCGAACTGCTCCGCATCGGAGTCGAGGATCATGCGATATCGCCCGGGAAACGGCGCCGGCACCACCGATCCCGGCCGATCGACCGGGGTAAAGTTGGCGACCACCACGACGAAGTCGCCCCAGTCCTCGTCCCATCGAAGCCAGCTCAGGATCGAGCGTTCACGGTCTTCGCAGTCGAGCCACTCGAACCCCTCGTTTCGGAAGTCCAGGCGATGAAGGGCCGGGAGGTCGCGATAGAGTCGAGTGAGGGCCTCGCCCCCGCTCGACACGCCGCGGTGCGCGGGAAAATCGAGGAGCGTCCAGTCGAGCGACGCCCCGACGTCCCACTCCTTCCACTGCGCGAATTCCGTGCCCATGAAGAGGAGCTTCTTTCCCGGTTGAGTCCACTGGTAGCCGAGCAGCAGACGCAGGTGGGCGAATCGCTCGGGATACGTGCCGGGCATGCGGCCGAGAATCGACTTCTTTCCGTGAACCACCTCATCGTGCGAAAAGGGCAGCACGAACCGTTCGGAGAACATGTACATCATTCCGAAGGTGAGTCGCTCGTGCAGGCCTTTGCGGAACAGGGGATCGGACGAGAAATAATCGAGCGTATCGTGCATCCAACCCATGTTCCACTTCTGATCGAAGCCCAGCCCCCCGACGTCGGTGCCGTGCGAGACTCGCGGCCATGACGTCGATTCCTCGGCAACCATCAACGCACCGGGAACCGCCTCGTGAACCGCGTCGTTGAGCGCCCTGAAAAAGGCGACCGCGTCGTGATTCTCGTGCCCTCCGTGCTCGTTGGGGAGCCACTCTCCTTCGTCTCGCGAATAGTCGAGGTAGAGCATGCTCGCCACGGCGTCGACACGAAGTCCGTCGATGTGGAAGCTCTCGAACCAGTAGATCGCCGACGAGATCAGGAAGGCGCGAACTTCGGGCCGCCCGACGTCGAAGACGTATGTGCCCCAGTCGGGATGATAGCCGCGGCGCGGGTCGGCGTGTTCGTAGAGCGAGGTCCCGTCGAAGCGTCCCAGTCCGTGGGCATCGGTCGGGAAATGCGCCGGAACCCAGTCGAAGATCACACCGATCCCGAGGGCATGAGCCCGATCTACGAAGGCTCGCAGGTCGTCCGGCGACCCGTAGCGAGACGTCGGGGCGAAGTAGCCGACCGCCTGGTATCCCCAGCTCTCGTCGAGCGGATGTTCCATGACCGGGAGAACTTCGACGTGGGTGAACCCGAGGTCCTTCACATAGGGCAGCAGCGACTCGGCCAACTCCCGATACCCGAGCCACCCCTGACTCCCCGTGCGGCGCCACGAGCCGAGATGCACCTCGTAGACCGACATCGGCGCCACACCCTCCGCCACGGGCCCGCGGGCGTCGACCCAGGCCTGATCCGACCAGGCGAAACGGTCCGGGGCGGCCACCACCGAGGCGGTCGCGGGTCGAAGCTCCATCTTGAAACCGACCGGGTCGGCCTTCACCCGCCCCGGTCCGCGAGACGGCGTGATGTAGTACTTGTAGAGGGTTCCGGGCGACACCGCCGGGAGGAAGAGCTCCCACACACCCGTCGCCCCCCGGGGCCGCATGGGGTGCAGACCGGGGTTCCACGCGTTGTGCGAACCGACGACGCTGACGGCGCGGGCATGGGGCGCCCAGACGGCGAACCGGGTGCCCCTGACCCCGTCGACCGCAGAGGGGTGTGCTCCGAGAATCTCGTGAATGCGCGTCTCTTCGCCCTCGAGATATCGGGCGATACGCGACTCGTCGAGGAGGGGCGGGAATCGATAGGGATCTTCGAACTCCACCGTGCGCCCGGTGGGGTCGTCGGCCGCCAACCGGTAGCCGAACGGACCCTCCGCCTCGGGAAAGGCCGCCTCGAAGAGCCCCTTGGCCACCGGCACCATGTCGGTCTCCGGGCCCTCGAACGGACGCACCCGCGCAGCCGTGGCCCAGGGCAACCAGGCACGCACGATCCAGCCGGCCGACTCCGAACCCGCCGGATGCACGCCGAGCACATCGAAGGGCCGGGCGCAGCGAGCTTCGGTCAGGGCCCTCGACAACTCCGATTCCAAAAGGCACTCCGGGCTGCGGTCCACGGCGGCGCGGCAGAGGGTCTGCCGAGCCGCCCGCAGGAGGTTGCACCCGAGCGGCTCGCACGTCTACCCTCCGTCATCGTCTCTCACACCGCGATGCGTTCATGACCCTCGTTCCACTCGGCGATCCCTCCGCTCCCCCGGAGCGCCAACCCGTCGTCCACCTCTGTGCCGAATATTGGCCGTTCGCGCGTACCGGAGGATTGGCCGAGGCCGTGCGCGGCATCGCCACCTATCAGGCGCGGTCCGGACGACCGACCGCCGTGATCATGCCGTTTTTTCGTCCGGTGCGGGAAAAATTCGACCACATTCGGCCGACCGGGCTTCGCGAGTCGATACGAATGGGGGGACGGGTCGAGACCGGAGCCCTGTACGAGTACCCCGTCGCCAGAGGCGACGTCCGGGTGTTCTTCGTCGAGCACGTCGACTATTTCGAGCGGGGCGGAATCTACGGGGAGGGAGGAGGCGATTACCCCGACAACTTCAAGCGATTCGGCTTCTTCTCGCGCTTCGTCGCGGAGGCGGTGCTCCCGAGGCTCGCCCAGAGTCCGTTCGTCTTGCATGCGCACGACTGGCACACCGCCCTCGCGCTCGTCTACCTGCGCACGGTGCTGGCCGATACGGCGGCCGCCCGTCGGTCTTCGACGGTGCTCACCGTGCACAACGCCGGCTATCAGGGACACTTCGGCACCGAGGTCCTGGCCGAACTCGGCCTGCCGCACACCCTCTACGACTGGCGGTTCATGGAGTGGTACGACCGCGTGAACGTCCTCAAGGGCGGCATGGCCTTCTCCGACATGGTCACTACGGTCAGTCCCTCGCACGCGCTCGAGCTGTGCACTCCGGGCGGCGGATTCGGTCTCCACGACGCCTTCGCCCATCTCGGGCCTCGCCTGGTCGGGGTCTTGAACGGAATCGACCAGGGGGTGTGGGATCCCGCCACCGATCCCGAGATCGCGGCGCCGTTCCACGCCGACGACCTCTCCGGCAAACCGGTGTGCAAAGCCTGGCTACAAGAGGCGCTGCACCTTCCCATCGATCCCGATGTACCCCTGTTCGGGATGGCCGCCCGGATCGTCGAGCAGAAGGGCTTCGACATCATTCTCGGATCGCAGGTCATGGGACGCCTCCCTGCCCAGTTCCTCTTCGTGGGCGAGGGCGACCCGCGATACCAGAACGCGCTCGCTCGCTTCGCAGCCCGTTTTCGCGACCGGATCGCCACCCGGTTCGATTTCACGGAGCGCCGGGAACACCGCATGATCGCGGGCTGTGATGCGCTCCTCATGCCCTCGTTGTACGAACCCTGCGGCCTCACCCAGATGCGGTCCCAGCGGTATGGCACGTTGCCCCTTGTCCGGCGGGTGGGCGGGCTCGCCGACACGGTCGAGAACGACGTGACCGGCTTCCAGTTCGACGAGTACACCTCGGAGGCGTTCGACACGGCCCTCGTGCGGGCCGTCGAGCGATATGAGAACGCGGACGCCTGGCAGAAAATGATGCAGGAAGCGATGGCTCACGACTTCTCC
>CBDUEZ010000001.1:0-54777 GCA_965366355.1 uncultured bacterium | reverse complement strand
CCAGACGAGCCGACTTCCTTGATCCCGCCCCCCGGGGACGGCATCTTTCGGTTCCTCCCGGGCCAGGCCCGGAGTTCGAGCGCCGGTACACTGGAGATCCAGGTATGAACGGGAAGATTATCGGAGTGGTTGTAGGCCTGGCGGTGTTGGGAGCCGTCCTATTCAGCGTTCGGTCGGGCGGTGGCACCGACGACATGGTCACGGCTCCCATCGAGCTCGAGATCACCGACATGAACCAGCTCGCGAGCATGGCGCCTGGGATTCATCTCGGAAATGACGACGCTCCGATCACGATTCTCGAATTCGCGGACTTCCAGTGTCCCGGCTGCATGGCGTTCTCGGGAACCGTCAAGCCTCAGCTCGCCGTCGGGTACATCGATACCGGTATGGCGCAGTTCTCCTTCTACGACTTTCCGCTGACGTCGATTCACCCGCACGCCTTTCTCGCGGCTCGCGCTGCGCGCTGTGCCGACTCCCAGGGCATGTTCTGGGAGTATCACGACGAACTGTTCCGCAATCAGTCGGCCTGGTCGTTCTCGGCGTCAGCGCCGGTGGGCGCCTTCGAAGACTATGCCGCCGCAGTGGGACTGGATCAGGCTTCGTTCCGAGGCTGCCTGCGGTCCGATGCCTTCGCCGATGTGGTCACGGCGAACATGCAGCTCGGACAGGGTCTGGGTGTGACGGGTACGCCGACCGTCCTGGTGACCCGTGGCAACGGTGAAGTACACCGGGTGTCGGCGCCGTCCATCGGCGAGATGTACCTGGAGATCCAGGCCCTCGTGTCGCAGCTCCAGGCGGAGATCGCGGCCGAGAGCGCGGGCGGAGACGAGGATTGAGAATCCGTCTCCTCTTCGTCGATGACGGCGCCTACCATCACGAAGAGATCCAACTTCCGGCGGGGTCGCTCGATCAGTACGAGCGCTTGATCGACGGGCTTCGAGAGGATCCGGCCGTGTTGCGGCAGCTTTTTCTCGATGTGGATCGGCTCTGCGCCGCCTGGGTGATCGAGAGCGCTTGACCCCTCACGACGCCCGGGCCTTCTCCAGCGTCCATTCGTGTACGACCGGTGGGGGCCAACGCCCCTCACGGGCGGCGGCCAGGAGGGCGTCGGCCTCGGCTCGCGCGCGGGTAGCGGTTTCGTCGGTGAGAAAGCCGCGTTTATGAGCGCGCGCCCACTCGTCCTCGTCCAGTAACACCGGCTCCCTGTCGCACTCCATCCAGACGTCGAGGAACAGGTCGGTGGTCCGCCAATGAACGGGGTCTTCGACCGACTCGACGGGGGAGTGGAGTTCGACGGGAGTGAGGATGTTCGCATAGAGCCCCGTGAAGGTTCCGTCGCCGAGATGGAACCGACCGATGTCGTGCCAACAGTTCGGAAAGGTGAACCACACCGCGGGGGCCCCGGGTTCGAGGATCGTCTTTCCCGCCACGGTAAGAGGTTTCGCGAGCGGGGTCGACTCCAGGAACGAGACCTTCACCTCGTTCGCGTCGTGAATGAGATGCTGGACGTAGGTGACCGTGCGATCGGGAGGGCGATGGTACTCGATGTGGAGGGGTCTCCTCACTCGGGTCCTCCGAAGGCGGCGTAGAAGCCGCGGTCCTCCTCGGCCAGTCGCCGAAGCAACGGTGCGGGCGTGAACCGCTCACCCACGTCGGTCGCGAGCCTTTCGAGCATGTCGACCAGTTTGCGCGGATGGTGCGCGTCGGCGAACCGCAGCAGCCCGCCCCGGAACGGCGGGAAGCCGGTGCCCATGATCATCCCGAGATCCACGTCCGCCGCTCGCGCGACGATCTTGTCGTCCAGAACACGGGCGGCCTCGTTGACCATGGCGAGAATGAGCCGCTCCCTGATCGCTCCTTCGTCGTGACCCTCGACCGATCCCGCGCCGATCGACGACCAGATCTCGGCAAGTACGCCCGCGTCGACCTGGGCCTCCCCATTTTCGCCGTAGCGATAGAACCCGAGTCCGTTCTTGCGACCCAGCCGCTCGGTATCGGCCAGGGCGAGGAGCGGCGCGGCCGGTGCCATGCGGTCGCCGAAGGCGGCGTGCAGGGTCGCGCCGGCGTGCCGGGCGATGTCGAGTCCCACCTCGTCCATCAGACGTAGCGGCCCCATGGGCATCCCGAAGTCGGTGGCCACCCGGTCGATCGCCTCGATCGAGGCCCCATCGGCGAGGAGATGCCCTGCTTCGTTCAGGTAGGGGCCGAGAATACGGTTGACCAGGAACCCGGGGCCGTCGTTGCAGATGACGGGCACCTTGCCCAGCGCCACAGCGAAGGCATGGACCGTCGCGAGCGTGTCGTCGTCGGTGGCCGCGCCCCGCACGACCTCCACCAACGGCATCTTGTGAACGGGATTGAAGAAGTGGAGGCCGCACAGCCTTTCCGGCCGAGCGAGTCCCTCGGCCATGGCATCGACCGACAGCGACGACGTGTTGGTCGCGAGGACGCAGTCTGCCGACGTGACTTCCTCGACCTCGCGCAGGACGCTCCTCTTCACGTCGAGTCTTTCCACCACCGCCTCCACGACCAGGTCGGCGCCCTGGAAGCCGTGCCAATCCAGCCCACCCCTGATCAGCGCCATTCTGCGATCCCCTTCCGCTCGACTCACTTTCCGGCGCTCGATGGCGGTGTCGAACAGTTCTCGAGCGTGCCGGAGTCCGCCGACGATCGCCTCGTCACGAATGTCCTTGAGACGCACCTCGACCTCGCGGAAGGCGGCCAGCTGTGCGATCCCACCCCCCATGACGCCCGCGCCGACCACTCCGATTCGTTCGATCGGAGTCGCGCGACCCCCTGGCACCGCACGGGTGGTCTTGCGAGCGTCCTCCCTCAGTCCGAAGAGGTGCAGCAGGTTGGCGTGCGTGGGGGTAGCGGTGAGCTGGCCGAAGGCCTGCGCCTCGAGGGCGAGGGATTCCGTCACACTCTTCCCGAGCGAGCGCCGCAGCACGTCGATGATCTTCAACGGCGCAGGATAGCGGCCATTGGTCTTCGCGAGCACGGCACGGCGGGCCGCCGCGAGGATCGCGATGCGGCCCGGGAGCGTGTCTTCGAGAAGGCGCTTCGCCCACGACCTCTTCAAGCGGGAGGCGCCACGAGGCATCGACAACGTCTGGAGCGCGAAATCATCGCTGCGCTCGCGGAATTCCTCGTGCGGCAGCACCTGACTCACGAGGCCGATCCGCTTGGCCTTCGACGGAGTCACCGGGGTGCCCTTCAGCATGAGGTCGAGCGCCGCCTGAAGGCCGACCAGCCGGGGAAGTCGCGTCGTGCCGCCCCAGCCGGGAAGCACCCCCAGCTGCACCTCGGGGACTCCGAGACGGGTCTTGGGATGATCGGAACACACCCGGAAGCGACAGGCGAGCGCGAGTTCGAGGCCACCGCCGAGGCACAGGCCGTCGATCGCCGCCAGGGTGGGGACCGGAAAGGCTTCGACATCGAGGTAGATCGCCTGCCCCGTTCGGGCCTTGGCCTCTCCGTCGTCGGGACCCTCGATGGCTCGAATCGCCTCGATGTCGGCTCCCGCGATGAAACTGCCGGGCTTGCCGCTGTCGAAGACCAGCACTCGGAGTCGGCCGGCGGCGACGGCCTCTCGCGCTTCGTCCAGCGCAGCGACCAGGCCCGCCATCGTCGACTGGTCGAGCACGTTGAGAGGTCTCGACCCGTCATCGAAGGTGATCCGTCCGATGCCGGTCGAGGCGATGGAGAAGCTGGGGTTGGGAAGGCTTCGATGCATGGGTCTGCAGGCGGCTGGGGAGACGACGGTGCGCACTTCTGGAAGCTACCGAGTCGTTACCCACCCCGCATAGACAACGAGCCGGACGCCCGTCGGGCGTCCGGCTCGTGTTGGCCGCTGGGACGGTCGGATCAGAAGATCGGCCGAACCAGCGCGTTGCCCCGGTTGAGCGTGACCGTCACGGGCTCGCCGCGAGCGACCGACACCGGGATGTTCCAGTACAACTCGGAGTAGACCTCGGCGTACCGAGCGTATACGTAGTATTCACCCGGCTTCACCATCAGATTCGAGGCAACGCCGTTGGCATTGGTCGTATCGGCAACCACGTCGAGTCCGGAGGCCCGCTGCTTCGCGAGCATCACGGCGTCGACGTCGGCGAAAGCTTCGCCACCCCATTCGTCGACCCTCATCTGAAAGCCCTGGGCGCGAGCGATGTTCTCCTTCGAGAGTGAATCGAAGGTGGCGAACAGCCGATCCTTGGTCCGCTCGACCTGCGCGTACTGCGCATCCATGTCGTTGAAGTCGTTGAAGAGCAGGCGGTACTGACCCTCACTGGGGAGGTATTCCTCCATGGCCGCCGAGATCTTCTGCAACGTGTCCCGGAGTGTGTTCCAACGGTTCTCAGCGTTCCGCCACTCCTCCTGAGCAACCCGGATCGCCGACTGCGCGTCGGACAACTCTTGAGGGACCTGGGGCTCGGGTTCCGCGGCGGCAGCCGTCAGCGAATCGAAGATCGCATCACGATCATAAGGCAGGAGGAACACCTCGAGGTCACTGAGTTCTCGGGTGATCATCTGGCCAGTTGCAGGATCTTCAACTTCGATCTGGGCGGTCACCACCACCTGGGCCGGGCCACAGGCGGCCAGCCCCAAAACGGTAACGGCCGAGAAGAGCAAAGTGCTGCGCTTCATGAGCTACGCTCCACGACGTGTGCTTCGAGAGGGAACTACGTCTTCAGCGGGCGAACCTAATCATGTGCCGGGCGACCGACAAGGTTCACGGCCGACCCCCGGCCAGGCTGGGTCCGAACACCAGCGTGCGGGGTGGCCCCAGAGAAGCCGCGGCGTCGGCGGCTCCACCGGCGTCCAGAGTCCAGACTGCGTCTTCGAAATCGAGAATGGCCCCTCGGGTCAACAACTCGAGCGCCATGCGGGTTGCGGCCTCTTCAGGTGCGGCTTCTCGCACGAGTCGCAGGGCCCGGAATCGGCTGCGGTGAATTCGAAAGAAGGCTGGATCGCGGGCCAGGGCGAGTGTACCGGGGAGTCCGTGGATCTTCGACTCCAACGCCCCCGCGGCCTCGGGCAGCACGGCCGCATGAACCAGGATGACTTCCCCTTCCGGCATCTCGACGACCTCTACCGAGGCATTGAAGAGCCCCGGGTTCGGCGGGAGCGAGTTCAATTCCTGCGACATGCGGTCCGCGACGTAGAGCACGGCGATTCGCGGAAGGTCGGAAGGCACCGGAAACGCGACGGACAGCCAGGTATTGGTGACGTCGCGGTGTACCACTCGACGGTCCGTCACCGTCCAGGCGGGGCCGGTCGACGTGGTTCCACTCGGGACACCCGCCGGCGCGGTGGCAGAGGCCGAGGCCGGAGTGACGGGGCCCACGACGACGACGCGAGCATCGCCGGCGCGAAAGATGGAGCGGCGCATCTCCTGAACCTGACCCTCGTCGAGGGCCTCGATCGATCCGAGCGTACCCTCCGGCGGGCTGTTGCGGGTGTCGCCCTCTCCGTAGAGGAGCGCGCGCCGTTCGATGGCGACTTCGCGAACCGGCGAATCGACCTCGAAACGCAACACCTCTTCCCGTTGACGGCGCGCCGACTCCACGGCCTGAGCGCGAGGCCCTGAGCCATATGCCGTCTGGCCGAAGGCCTGGAAGAACTCGTCGAGTCGGTCCGGGCGAACGAGGAACGTCAGCACCGTCCGATCCGGAGCGATCGAGACGCGACCTTCGACGTGGCCCGGGCGGAGAATCGACTCGATCTCCTCGACGATCGCCTCGGCCGTCACGCGGCCCGCTCCCGGCCGATCGGCGGGATCGGCACCGGAACCGACCGGCACCGCGATCGACACTCCCACGACAGGGCTTGCTGGACGCTCTACGATTTCGAGCACGGCGGCCCAACTCGGTACGGCGAGCCGCCCGGAGTTCATCTGAGCCGCTCCGGCGCGCGGGACGCCTACCACCGCCAGACCGACGAGGCCTGCCAGGAGCCAGGCGCGGCGGCCCGTTCGGATGGCGTTCACGATCCCACCTCGATGGTGGTGGGGCTGGACGCCGCCAAGGTGCCGAGGAAGCTCCGAACATCGTCGGGGGTGAGCGCATGCAGCGCGTCGAGATAACGACGGGCCGCGTCGGGGGAGGCACCGGCGTCGAGAAAGCGACCCACCAGGTTGGCCCGGCCCCACGGGGTTCGTGCCTGAGCAAGTAGCGTCCAGTGCAGCTGGTCGATCACCTCGCGCACCGTGCTATCGTCGCTCGCGCCGGCAACGTCGGCCGGGAGCGCGGCGAGACGGCGTCTCAAGGCGGTCGCGTCGCGACCATAGGCCGACCCGACGACCGCGAGGACGTCGGAGTTCCGACCCTCCCAGAGGCGCACGTAGGCTTCGTATCTGTCGCGTTCCTCGCGGAGGTACCGCGCCGCGAGCGAGGCGGCCACGACGGCGCGGGGGTCGAGTGTCGGTGATGTTCCCCAGGCGAAGCCCAGCCAGCGACGGAGGAGGTCGGAATCGTCAGTGTTCGGCGGACTCGGGGCCAGGGCTTCGCGGGGCGGCTCGGCACTCATTTCGGCGCCGAGGCCGGAGAGAGCCGCAAGAAGAGCCGGGGTCGACACGTCTCCCACGACGAGAAGTGTCATCTGCTGCGGCACATGGCTTGCCCGCCAGAACGCTTCCAGGTCGTAGAAGGACAGTCGGCGCAGTCGGTCCCTTGCGTCGGCCACGGAAGGCTCACCGGGCGTAGCCGCCGCCCGAAGCTGCGCCTCGACCTGTCCTTCGCCTGTTTCACCGATCCGAGCGAGCTGAGCCTCGAGTGCTCCCCGGGCCGCTGCGAAGCCCTGGGACGCGCGCGGAGCCTGGGTCGCCTGGCGAAGAATGAAGGTGAGATGGTCGAGGTCGGCCAGCGCACCGGTCACCGTGTAGGAGATGGCATGGGCCGAAGATCCCGCCTCGATCTGGGCACCGAGCGTAGTGGCGGTGCCGCTGATCCGAGCAGAGGCCATGCTCTGGAGCACCGGCGCGGCCGTGGCTGCGTCGACGCTGGCGGCGATGGGCACCGAGAGGCGGAAGGTGACGAGCGACGACCCCGGTGCGTCGAGAATGAGAATTCTCGGAAAGCCGGCGGGGTGGACCGACTCGCGGGCGACGAGATAGTCGGGGGCGATGGACGTCGTCGCAGGTGCTGGGAGCTCCTGCGCCCGAACGCCTCCACTGAGCAGGGCGATGAACCCGAGGCCGGATACGGCGAATCGAAGCGTCGACATGGGACGCCCGCGCGTCAGTTGCGCGTGCCGGGAAGCAGGAAGTTCAGGGGATTCTGCTGCCGGCCATTCTGCCGCACCTCGTAGTGCAGGTGGGTCGACGTCGCGGTACCTGTCCGCCCGACCTGGGCAATGACGTCACCCCGCTCGATCTCCTGCCCGCTCCGGACCAACAGCTTGGATGCGTGGGCGTACAGAGTGGTGAAGCCGTGACCATGATCGATCTCGACGGTCTGCCCATATCCGGAGACCCACCCCGCCCGAATGACCCGGCCCTTGCCCGATGCGAGGATCGGTGTGCCTGAGGGAGCGGCGATGTCGACCCCCGGGTGAGGCAACACCTCGTTGAGGATCGGATGCATACGCGCCTTCGAAAAACCGGAACTCAGAGAACCAGCGGTCGGGAAGAGCGTTGGCGTCGACATCAGCAGGTCTTTCTGCGACGCGAGCGAGTCGCCGGCCTCGGCCATACTCTCCAGCAGCACCCGAGCACGCCGCTGAAGCGCCTCGATGTCGTAGTCGACCGCAAAGGCCCGATTGCCAAGCTCCGGATCGACCGAGAAGAGAGCGTTCGATTCCGGGGAGCCTGCTCCCGGACCGCCAATTCCCGCCGCGAGCACCTCGGCATCGAGGGGCTCCAGGCCAGCGAGGGCGCGGAGTTCTGCTTCGCGCCCCTGAAGGCTGCCTAGAGTGGATTCGAGCGATACGACCTGGCTTTGCAGGCGCTCCAGTTCCGCGGCCATCGCCCCGTCCCGACCCTGGCTGCCCAGCGAGTCGAGCATATTGAGACCGCCCGCAGCGAGCACGCCGACGGCCACGAGGGCCAGCACGGCGGACGCCCCGAGGCCCCAACCGACGCGGCGTAGGAACCTACCCGTGACCGAGATCTGTCGCAGGGCTTCATGATTGCCCCGGACCAGCAAAAGGGTCCAGTGATCGTCGCGCATTCGCACCATCGTTCGGGAGGTCTATTTCTGCCGCTCCGCACGGAAGCGAACGAAAAACTAGGGGTCTTGCGGAGCGCGTGTCAACGCCGGGGCCTGTTCGGGTTCGTCGCGGATTTAAGCCGCAAAGCCCGTTTCATCGAAGAAATCCCCGGCACCCCCGTGGTAAACAGATGAAGTGATACAGGGCGTGGTTCGAATCGATGCGGCGGCCTCCCCGCGTAACTCTGCACCCCGCGAATCGCGGATCAAGTCTCCACTTTCGGGAAGAGCGGGGTGCCCGGGTCCACTTTTCGCCCGCTGGGATCGAGGTCCCACGCTTCGCCCAGGGTGGGTACACGACTCAGACCGAGGCGGCGGGCAAGTTCGGCCGAACGTTCCGGGCACACGGGGTGGAAGAGCGCGGCCAGGACCGTGAGGACCCTGACCAACGTCGCCAATGTTTCGTCGAGATCGGCCGACCGGGCCGGGTCTTTCGACTGGGCCCAGGGCTCTCGGTCTTCGACGTAGCCGTTCGCCGTGCGTGCCAGATCCATGGCCGCTGCCAGTGCCTCGTGCAGCCGATGGCCCGATAGCGCTTCCGCGACGGCCGTGAGGGTGCCTTCGATCGAAGAATCCAATCCGCCGGCCCCTCCGGCCGGCACGACTCCCTGGCGATAACGGCCCACCATCGACAAGACGCGCTGCGCGAGGTTACCGAGGACGTTGGCCAGTTCCTCGTAGCGCACCAGGAACCGTTCCGGCGTGTACGAGGCGTCGGAGCCGGTTGGCATTTCGCGGAGCAGATACCACCGGACTGCGTCGGTCCCGAACTCTTCCTGGAGTTGCAGTGGGTCGACGACGTTGCCGAGGGACTTCGACATCTTCGTGTCGCCCACGACCCACCAGCCGTGGGCAAGGAGATGCCGGGGCAGGGGCAGACCGACACCCATGAGTAGCGTGGGCCAGTAGACGGCGTGGGTCGTCAGGATGTCCTTGCCCATGATGTGGAGGTCGGCAGGCCACCACGAGCCAGACGGGTCGTCGAAGCCCGGGGCGTCCGGACCCTTGGCGGGGTCGACCGCCCCCGAAGCGGTGAGGTAGTTCACCAGCGCGTCGACCCAGACGTACGTCACATGATTGTCGTCGAAGGGCAGGGGGATGCCCCACTGCACCCGTGACCGGGGTCGGGAAATGGAGAGGTCGCCCAGGGGCTTTTGCAGGAATCCCAGCACCTCGTTGCGGCGGACCTCGGGAATGATCCAGTCGGGATTGGCCTCGATGTGCCGGATCAACTCCTCCTGGAAGGCACTCATGCGAAAGAACCAGTTCTCCTCTTCGATCTTCCGCACGGGTCGGCCACAATCGGGGCAGGTATGATCCGGGCCCAGATCCTTCTCGGTCCAGTACCGTTCCTCGTGTACGCAGTACCACCCTTCGTAACTGCCGGAGTACAGGTGTCCCCGTTGGTGGAGCCGCTGGAGAAAGGCCCGGACCACGGCCTTGTGCTCCTCTTCGGTGGTACGGATGAAGCGGTCGAACCCGATGTCGAGGCGCTCCCACGCCGATCGGAATCGAGCGGCCATCTCGTCACAGAGCTCGATGGGTTGGAGCCCCCGTCGCTCCGCCTCCTCCTCGATCTTGGGACCGTGCTCGTCGGTCCCGGTCAGGAAGAGCACCTCATCGCCCGCCTGCCTTGCAAATCGGGCCAGGGCGTCGGTGAGAATCGTCGTGTAGGCGTGGCCGAGATGAGGCTCGCCCGAGGCGTAGTAGATCGGGGTGGTCAGGTAGGTGCGCGTCGACACGGCATCATCTCTGGAAAAAAGGGGTCGGCCGCTACCGGGGGGGGCGCGGTGCTTCCGCGACCTCGCGCTTCAGGTCGTCGAGCGACACGGTTCTGCGCTGGCCGGACTCGTCTCGCACGGTGACGGTTTCCTGCAGGATATCGACGCCGACCACCCGCTCCTGACCCCTCGCGGTGCGAAGGACCTTGCCCTCTCGGGGAAAACGACGGCGGGACTCGACGTAGGTCTTGTGTTCGTACATCAGGCAACACATGAGTCGTCCACAACAGCCCGAGATCTGCGCCGGGTTCAGCGACAGCCTCTGGTCTTTCGCCAACTGAAGACTGACGGGCTTGAGGTCGGGGAGCCAGGTCGAACAGCAGAGCTCCCTTCCGCATCGGCCCACGCCACCCAACAGGGCAGCCTCGTCTCGCACACCGATTTGTTTGAGCTCGATCCGCGTCCTGAAGCTGCGGGCGAGGTCTCGCACCAGTTCCCGGAAGTCGACCCGGCGGTCGGCCGTGAAGTAGACGATGAGCTTGTTTCGATCGTGCTGCCATTCCGCCTCGGTCACCTTCATCTTGAGGCCGTGCTTCTTGACGAGCACGCGCGTTTCGGAGCGCACTCGCTCTTCGTCGTGGCGTAGCTCGGCCAGACGCGCCACCTCGGCTTCGGCGGCCTCACGGAGCACCCGCCGCTCGGGGGTCGGCGTTGCACATCCCCCCGACGACGAGCATTTCCGTTCGGCGATGACGCCGACGGCCGTCACCTCGCCCACGTCTTCGCCACGGTCGGCCTCGACGACCACCCATTGGCCTGGCCGCAGATCGAAACCGGGCGCCGTGAAGTAGTCCCGGCGGGTCCCCTTGAACTGCACTTCCGCGAAAGCCGTCACTCGCCCGGACCGCCGTCGCCCCGCCAGCGGCCGATCCCCTCGAACTTGGCCTGGCGCCGGCGAATGCGGTCTTCGGGAGTCAGACCCTCGAGTTCGACGAGGTTTCGATGGAGTGCCTCGCGCAGGGCCTCACACGTCGCCGACCAGTCGGAGTGAGCACCGCCGGTCGGCTCCGGGATGACTTCGTCGCAGACGCCGAGCTCCCGGAGGTTGGACGACGTCAGTTTGAGGGCCTCCGCCGCCTTCTCCCGGTGTTCTGCCGAGCGCCATAGAATCGCCGCGCAGCCCTCGGGAGAGATCACGGAGTACACGCTGTGCTCCAACATCAGGATCTTGTCGGTGACTCCCAGGGCCAGGGCGCCGCCCGAGCCCCCCTCGCCGATGACGACCGAGATGAGTGGAACGCGCATGCGAGCCATCTCCCGGAGGTTCATGGCGATCGCCTCGGCCTGGCCCCGCTCCTCGGCACCGATCCCTGGATAGGCTCCGGGGGTGTCGATCAGTGTCACGACGGGCCGTCCGAACTTCTCTGCCATGCGCATCAAACGGAGCGCTTTGCGGTAGCCCTCGGGGTGCGGCATTCCGAAGTTCCGCCGCAGGTTCTCCTTCATGTCGCGGCCCTTCTGATGTCCGACGACCATCACCGATCGGCCCTGGAGACGCGCCCACCCGCCTACGATGGCTTCGTCGTCACGGAAAGCCCGGTCTCCGTGGAGTTCTACCCAGTCGGTGAACACCTCGGACAAATAGTCGAGGGTGTAGGGCCGCCGAGGATGTCGTGCGACCTGGACCTGTTCGATCGGCCGGAGGTTCTGGTAGGTGTCTTGCTTCAGCGCTTCCAGCTTGTCGCGGAGGGCGGCGAGGTCGGTCGAGACATCGATCCCCTTTTTCTCGGCCAGGGCGAGCAACTTGTCGATCTGGCCCTGGATCTCGACGATATCGCGTTCGAATTCGAGGTGCGGAACGGCGGCCACAATGGGCTCCCGGTTCGGAGTACTCGGCCCGGATCCCGCGAATGAGAGCGGGTCGGGAACGGACGTAAGCTACCCGGGGCAGGGCATGCGGTGAAGGTTCTGACGGCCTTGGCCGCCTCAGCGACCCTCGACCCGCCGATGAAGCAACCACCCGTCGGGATCCAACACGACCCGGGCGTCAGCCGGTGCTCCGGGCACTGAAAGGGTGACCATTTCGCCGGTGGAGTACACGGTCTCGCGGAGCGACCCCCCGTCCCACGTGACGACGACATCGATGGGGATGTGGAAGTGGGGAGCGGGAGCGGCCTGGGTCTGCCGAATGTCGATCGCCAACTCCCCGCCGACGGCTCGGGTGGCCACCGAGAGTACCGGATACCCGGGAGCGTAGAGCCACTGCCGGAAGAAGACGCTCAGGTCTCGACCCGACACCTCTTCGACCACACGGCGGAAGTCGTCGGTGTCGGCGGTCGCATCGTTGTAGCGATCGAAATATTCGCGCACGGCGCCGAAGAAGAGTTCGTCGCCCACCTCCCGCCGCAGCATGTGGAGCACCAGGCCGCCCTTCTGGTAGCTGTTGCGGTTGAGCATACCGAACAGGTCCTCACGGGTGTCGACGACGGGTCGGGCGGTATCGGCCGACGCGAGGTATGTCGCCGCGGCATCGGCCATTCGGGAGCGCAGCGCTTCGGGACCGTCGGTGTGCTCGAAGAAGAGGGCTCCGAAGTAGGTCGCGAAGCCCTCCGAGAGCCAGAGATGGCTCCAATCTTCTTCGGTCACGCTGTCGCCGAACCATTGATGCGCGGTTTCGTGGCTGACGGTGCCCTCCATGTCACGGCCGGAGGCGATCCCCTGCTGAGAGTAGAAGATGGCCGAGCTGTTCTCCATGCCGCCGAACCGAGTCGCCGACTGAACATGAGCGAGCTTCTCGTAGGGAAATGGGCCCACGAGATCCGAGAAGAAGTCGACCATCTCGACGGCACGTCGGAAGGAGCCCGCCCCCTGGACGGCGCTCTCCGGAAAAAGCCACGTCGATACGGCGACGCAGCCATCGTCTCGGGGCGACGCCGGCGCGTGTCCGCAGGCGCCGAATCCGAGCGTGTCGACCACCATTTCGGCGCCACCGACGACGAGGGTGTACGTCGGATGGTCGACATCGGTCTCGTACACCCACGTTCGTCGGGGGCCGACCTCGGGACCCTCCACGTCGGCGGGCGTCGGAGCGGCAGGCCTCACCTCCCGACCGTTGGAGATGACCGACCAGGCAGCGGGCGCGTGCACGGTGATGCGGGCCGTGGCCTTGTCGGACGGGTGATCGACCGACGGCAGCCAGAAGCGGGTGCGGTTCGGCCAATTGTCTACGAATGCGCTGGGGTGCCCGTGAACGGTCTCTCCGAGAATCAAGCCGTCGTCGGGAACGCCGCCGTACGAAATGGCCACCCTGCGGGTCTCACCGGCCGTTGCTCTGGGAAACGGCACGTCGAGAAGGCCGTCCTGGTGAGTCCAGCGGTCGACCGGCGCGCCATCCACCGACACACCGTCGATCCGGAGCCCCGTAAAGTCGAGAACCACATGCTCCACTGAATCGGTGGCACGCAGTTCGATCTCGACGCGCCCATCGATCGAGCCGGTTCCATTGGGAAGCGCCACCTCGATGTCGTAGTGCACGACGTCGATGCGATCGTCGAGGTAGCGCTCGGGAGGCGATGCCAGCCCGGCTTCGATCGGAGCCGGCTCCTGTTCGCCGGCTCGTGCGGCCTGCGCCAGGGCCGGCGTCGGTGCAAGGAAAAGACAGAGGCTCACGACTTCCAGTGCCCCGCGGGTCATTCGGAGCCCTCCGGAGGGCGCGACGGGGCTCCACCGCGGGTCGGCATCATCGGCGGTGGCGGTGGGCGTCGAGTGGGGGCAGGGGGAGCGACGGGTTCGGGCCCCGGAATGGGTTCGGGCCCGCGGACCGGTTCGGTCGGCGCGACCGGCTCGGCGATAGGCTCCGGCACCGCGATCGGCTCCGGCTCGGCGACCAACTCCGGCTCCGCGACCAACTCCGGCTCGGCGACCGGCTCGACCACCGGTTGCGGCACGGCGACGGATTCGGTCGTTCGCCCGGAGGCGGGCGGCACATCGGCGCTTCCCAGCAGTTCGAACGGCTCCACGGCCGCAAATCCCTTGAAGCGTCCCCAGTATCGAGCGTGTGCGAGGGCGAAGTCGGGGGAGAGTCCGGGGTCGGGGGCGTGTCCGGTCTGGTGATGGGCGAGGGCGGCGAGCTTGGCATCCATCCAGCGGCCCACGTCTCGGTACACACTCGGAGCGAAGTCGAGTCGGGTCGTCGGCGTTGCATAGCCCAGGACGGTGGCGACCCCCCGAGTCGCCCCGTCGGCCACCTGGTGCACAGCGCGTCGTGCGGCGTCACGGTCGGAGCCCGACGGGAGGTAGGCCCATGTGGGCTCCATCTCGTCGATCAGCCGTTTCAAGAGTGCGGCGCGTTGTTCCGGGGTGGCCTGGCCCGCCGAACCGTCGGCAGAGATGAGCCGAACCCCGAGTTCCTCGGCCGCTTTGCGGGCTCTCGCCGCGATCCGCTCGTCTGAATCACCCGTGCCGAGCACGATGACGAGCACATCGTGGCCGGCGGCCTGATGGGCCGCCAGAGATGCGCCACACCCCAGTTCGACATCGCCCGGGCGGGCGCCGACGGCGATGACCGACGGCGCGCGCTCACCCGCCGAGCGCCATCGCGGGAGCAGTTCTCGAAGCCGTGCTTCCAGATCTTCGGGGTCGACGGGTTTGGTCATCAGGGCGTCGACCCCCGCCCGATAGGCCCCCGCGACGTACGACGAGTCGGTGTATCCCGTTGCGGCCAGAACCGGGAGCCGCGGGAACTCCTTCTTGAGCGATCGGGTCAGCTCGAAGCCGTCGATCCCGGGGAGGTTCAGGTCGGTCAACACGAGGTCGAACGAGTCCCGTCTCGCCAGGTCCAGTGCCTGGAGTCCGTCCTGCACGAGGGTCACGTCGAACGGCCCGAGCTTCTGGAGCAGCGCGGACAAGAGGAGCGACTGGTCCGGCGCGTCCTCCGCGAGAAGGATACGAAACACGGACTCGGGTGCCGAATCGTTCACGGATCGCGGGGTGTCGGTGGAGGAGGGTCAACTCGCCGCTAACCTAGGGGCCCGCTGCGGGTTTGCCCACTATCTCTTGTCTGGGGGGCGCGTCGGCCGCTCGATATGGGTCAGCGGCGAGAACGCTGAATTCGACCCACGAGAGCCGTCAGAAGGTTGCGCGGGAAGAGGCGTGGCGCCCAGGTGGAGAGCTTGTTGACCAGTCCCGGCACGACCCGCCGACGGCCCGACAAGGCGCCGTCGAGACCCGCTCGCGCCACCGCCGCGCTTTCCATCATGCCGAGTTTCGACGCGCCGGGGCGACGCGCGCCGGCCTTCGCCTGGAAGCCCGTGCGGGTGGGGCCCGGGCAGAGACAGGTCACGGTGACCCCGGTTTCCCGTAGTTCCTCGGCCAGAGCGTCGGAGTAGGAGAGGACGAAGGCTTTCGTCGCATAGTAGGTCGACATCCATGGCCCCGGCATGAAGCCCGCCGTCGAGGCGACCTGGAGAATACGGCCCGAGCCGCGAGCCACCATCCCGGGCAACAGCTCCCGGGTGAGCCGCACGAGTGCGAGGACGTTGACCTGGATCATGGCGGCCTCAGCGGCGGCGTCGGTCTCCAGGTACGGACCATGGAGACCGAAGCCCGCGTTGTTCACCAATAGATCGACCGGGCGCGCCAGCGCCGCGACGTCTTCGAGCAGGCGATCGACGCCCACGCTGCTCGAGAGGTCGTGTGCAGCGACATAGGCGAGGGTACCGCCCGCCTCGATCTCGTCGCGAATCGCCTCGAGCCGATCGACGCTCCGCGCCGCCAGAACGACATCGTATCCACGCTGGGCGAGACTCCTGGCCATGTCGAGCCCGAGGCCGGCCGACGCGCCCGTCACGATGGCGAGAGGGCGGGCGCGTGGCATCAGAGCGTTTCGGGGTCCAGAACGGCCGCTTCGCCGAACGCGTCGCCGGAGGTCGCGGCGACCACCCGACCCTGGGCCACCGGTTCAGGAATGAAGAACCAGACGATCAAACCCATGCCCAGGACCGAGACGGCTCCCAGGACGGTGTTGCTCGAATACCCCCTGCCCGCGAAAAGTGGGCCCGCGATGGCTCCACCCACGGCGAACCCCACCTGTCCCAGCGCAACGGTGAGGCTCATGAGGGAACCCCGGCGGTGGTCGTTCACGAGAGCGGTGAGCAGCGCCGAGAACGGCGAGATCCGCATCGCGACGAGCACCATCGTCAGGAAAAACATGGGGTAGGCGAGCCAGAACGAGGTCACGACAACCGTCGTGAGGAGCATGACGACCGAAAGGCCCGCGCAGGCGGCGAGAATGATGCCCTTTCGACCCACCCGATCCGAGATCCGACCCGCCTGGGGTCCCGTGAACACATTGGCGAGTCCACCGACCAGGAAAAGAACCGCGATCCCGTTGGGGGTGGCATCGGCAAACGACCGTTCGAGCCACGTCGGGAGATAGACGACGTACAGCGAAAGGCCGAGGAACATGAGGAAGAAGGCGAGCGATGCCCAGGCGATTTCCGGCCTTCGCAACATCTCCAGGTAGTCGCGGAACGCCCCTCCGACGGTGAGGCGTCCCTCGGATCGCCTCACATCGGGTTGGGGCACCTTGAAGAAGATCAAGAACCAGGTCAGCACCATGGTTACGGCAAACAAGCCGAACGGTGCTCGAATCCCGAGCCGACCCGCGATCACGATGCCCAGGGGAATGCCGATGATTTGGCCGAAGGCCGACCCACTCATGATCCAGCCGGTCGCCCATCCGCGCCGCTCGTAGGGAAAGTAGTCGCCCACATACGACACGGCCGCTCCACTCAAGACCCCTCCCGCGACACCCGCGAAGATCCGCACTGCAAGAAAGGAGGCATAATCCTTCACGAACACGTGCATGACGAGCGCGACGGTCATCGTCCCGGTGCCGAGCAGGAGGATGCGTCGTCGCCCGATCTTGTCGGAGATGGGTCCGGAAATGATCGCGAAGATGCCGACCATCAAGGCGTAGGCCGAAACCAGGGTGCCGAGGGCGGCGTCGGCGATGTCGAGTTCCTCCCCGATGAGCGGGAGGATCGGCGAGATGATCATGATCTGGCTCGCCGACGAAAAGACGAGAAGCCAGAGTGCGAATACGACGAGGCGCGGAGAACTTCGCTCGAGACTCACGGAAGCACGCGCGGGAACGTTGGGCGCCTCAATCCAGTGCCTTGTGGACGATGGTGGCGTGCCGCTGGTCGGTGGGCATCAGCACGAGGTTCAAGATATCCACATGCTCCGGAGCGTTGACCACATAGAGAACGGCATCGGCGACGTCGTCGGGCGAGAGAGGGGTGTAGCCCTCGTAGACCGTCTCCGCCCGCGCCGCGTCGCCATGGAACCGCACTTCGCTGAACTCCGTCTCGACGAGCCCCGGGTCGACACTCGACACGCGCACCTTGGTGCCGACGAGCTCCATGTTGATGCCCTCCGTGAGGGCCAGGACGGCGAACTTCGTGCCGCAATAGACGCCACCGTTCGGGTAGACCCACCGGCCCGCGATGCTCCCGATGTTGACGACGTGTCCATGATTCGCCGCGATCATCCGGGGCAGGAACGTGCGGGTCAGATACAGAAGTCCCTTGACGTTGGTATCGATCATCTCGTCCCAGTCGTCCGGGTCGCCCGCGTGAACGGGGTCGAGGCCTAGGGCCTTGCCCGCGTTGTTCACGAGCACATCGGGGGTGAAGTCGAGGGCGTCGAGTTGCAGTCCCAGCGAATCGACGGCCTCCCTGTCGCGCACATCGAGGGTGGCCGGGTGCACATCGACCCCGTGCGACGCGGTGAGTTCGGCCGCCAGTTCCTCGAGTCGCTCGCTCCTACGCCCCGTCACGATGAGTCGTGCGCCCTGTTGCGCGAAAGCTCGGGCGCAGGCCCTTCCAATGCCGGCGGTGGCGCCGGTCACCAGCACGGTGCGTCCCGCGATGCGGTTCGGAGTCATGTCGAATGGTAGGGGATCAAGGAGTGTGATCGCGTGGGGCCTAGAATACCGGCCGGGACCGACTGAGCCAACCGGCGGTCGCCACCGATCTTGGACGGCGGGCTCGGCGAATGGTAGAGTGGCTCGATGCGGGGGGTGAGCCACTCGTCGCTGACCTCTCCAACGCTCGAGTGAGCATGACGACCCAGCCGTACGACCGGAAGGCGGTGTGGGGGTGGGCGATGTACGACTTCGCCAACTCCGCCTACACGACCCTGATCGTCACCTTTATCTATGGGGTCTACTTCACGCAGGAGATCGCCCCTGACGCCATTACGGGTACGGCGCTCTGGTCGCGCGGAATCACCATCACGGCCGTCGTGGTCGCGCTCCTTTCACCCGTGTTGGGGGCACTCGCGGACCGAGGGGGTTATCGACGCCCGCTTCTTTTGACCACGACCGGGCTCACGGTGGTCGGTGTGGCGGCGTTGTTTTTACCCGGCCCGGGAGAGGTGAGGCTCGCGCTCACGGTTTTTGTGCTCAGCAACATCGCATACGAATTGTGCGGCGTTTTCTACAACTCCTACCTTCCCGAGATTTCACCGCCGGAGATGATCGGCAGGATCTCGGGCTACGGATGGGCTCTCGGCTATCTCGGGGGCCTGCTCGCGATGGGTGTGGCTCTCGCCGTCTTGATCCTCCCCGATGTGCCTCCCTTCGGGTTGGATGCCGAGACCGGCGAGCACGTGCGCGCAACGACCCTCCTGGTGGCGGCGTGGTTCGGGCTCCTCAGCATTCCCATGTTCGTGTGGGTGAAGGAGCCGCCGTCCCGCGGCGCGGGGGTCGCGTTCGGGCAGGTCGTGCGCGAGGCCTTCGCCCAGCTGGGGCGCACGTTCGGAGAGATTCGCAGGTACCGGCAGATCTTTCGGCTTCTCGTCGCTCGAATGTTCTACAACGACGGGCTGGTTACGATCTTCGCGTTCGGGCCCATCTTCGCGGCCGAGACCTTCGGGTTCACGCTCACCGAAGTCATGTACTGGGGACTGGCGCTCAACGTCACCGCGGGGCTGGGAGCCTTCGGGATGGGGTTCCTCGACGACCGCCTCGGAGGGAAGCGCACCCTCTTCGTGACCCTGATCGGGTTGATCATCGGGGGGTACTGGGCCGTGAGTGCCGACTCCAAGACGAGCCTGTACCTCGCCGGACTCTGGGTCGGCATCTTCGTGGGACCGAATCAGGCCGCGAGTCGTTCGTTGCTCGGGCGTTTCGTGCCGCGAGAGAAGGAGACCGAGTTCTTCGGCTTCTTCGCGTTTTCGGGGAAGGCGATCGCCTTCATGGGTCCGCTGTTGTTGGGCGTCGTCACGCAGGCGTTTCAGTCCCAGCGCGCCGGCATGGCGACCATTTTGATCTTCTTCGTCGTGGGCGGCCTCCTTCTCGCGACCGTCAACGAAGCCGAGGGTCTAGCGACATCCGGACGTTAGGGCTTCTCCGCTCCGGGTGCCGACGCCCGGTTGTGCGACGGCACCCATCCGATGGCCACCGCGACGACGATCGTCAGGGGTAGGATCAACCCGACGACGACGAAACCGAATTCGTCCTGGAACGGATGGTTGGAGCTGTGCAGTCCCAGATAGATCGCGTACAACAGGTAGTACCCGATGAAGACCGTGCCTTCCCGCCTGCTGATGGCCGATCCGGTTCGGAACACCGGGAGGCAGGCCAGCGCGACGGCGATCATGACCGGGAAATCAAAGCGCAGCACACCGCTCGGGACGGAAAGACCCGACCCCGCCACGGCGCCCGCACCCAGCACCGCAAGCACGTTGAAGATGTTGCTACCCACGACGTTTCCGACCGCGAGGTCCCGTTCACCGCGAATACTGGCGAGTACCGAGGTGGCGAGTTCGGGCAGCGATGTGCCGGCCGCCACCAACGTCAGGCCGATGACGAGTTCGCTCACCCCGGCCGCGCGTGCGAGGGTGCTGGCACCCTGAACGAAGGCGTCTGCACCCAGGAGGAGAAGCCCCAATCCGCCCATGACGAGAAGGAGTTGAAACCAGGCGGGCCGCTGCGGGTCGGCCGGCGTCGGTTCGTGAGCGGGCGCTGCGGCGCCGTCCCGTTTCTTGTGTGAAAGCCAGATCAGCCCCGCGACGTAGGCTACGGCCAGACCGATGAGAAACACCCCCTCTCCGGCAGAAATGAGGCGGTCGAGACCCAGGAGGAGCGGCAGCATCGACACGGCGACCATAACGGGAAGATCGAGCTTCACGAGCTCGCTGCGCACGACCAGTGGTGCGACGACCGCGCTGATCCCGAGAATGACCAGAATGTTGAAGATGTTGCTCCCCACCACGTTTCCCAGGGCGACGTCGGGCCGCCCCGAGAGGGCCGCATCGACGCTCACCGCGATCTCGGGTGCCGACGTGCCGAAAGCGACGACGGTGAGTCCGACGACCAGGGGGGGGATCCGGAGACGGGTGGCCAGACCGGAGGCGCCCCGTACCAGGAGGTCGGCTCCGAGCGTCAGAACGATGAGTCCGCCGAGGGAGCGAAGAAGGTCGATGGCGACCGAATCCGTCACGACGGCTTCGAAGAGATTAGATTTGCGACCATGAAGCGTTCGTTGGGGGGTCTGAAACGGTTCGTTCGATGGGGACTGGTGCTCGGCATCGGCCTCCCTCTCCTCGGGTGGCTGTTGCTCCCCTGGCCCGTTTCATGGAAATGGCGCGATCCCGACCGCACGTCGTTCATGAAGTATCGCACGGCGCAGGCAGCAGAAAAGGGTGAGGAGTTCTCCCTGAGGTACGACTGGATTCCGCTGGCACAGATGTCGCCCGACATTCCCCGGGCGGTCATTCTGGCCGAGGACCAGCGATTCCGGCAGCATCGGGGCGTCGACTGGACTGCGATCGCCGAGGAGGTCGGGTACGACGGTGAGCCGCCGTTCAGTTGGGCGCAGCCGTCGGATCTCGCAGCCCTGGCGCGAGCCATTTCGCGTGGGTGGAGCGAGCGCGACGAGATCAAGGGTCGAAGCACGCTGACCCAGCAGCTTGCCAAGAATCTGTATTTCACCCCGGCGCGGTCGCTTCGTCGCAAGGTGGGTGAATTTGTGGTCGCTCAACGGCTCGAGTGGTTTCTGGACAAAGATCGAATTCTGGAGCTGTACTTGAACACGGCGGAGTTCGGGCCCGGAATTTTTGGTGTCGAGGCGGCCAGCAGAGCCTACTTCGGGGTGGGCGCCTCGCGGCTCGATCGCCGACAGGCGGCGACCCTCGCGGCGACTCTCCCACACCCTCTCAGCTCCAACCCCAGGCTCTCTCCGGGCGAAATGGCGTGGAGGCGCGACCGAATCCTCGGGATGATGGGCGGCGGTTGAGGAGCGTCTTCGTCGAGGAGCGCCCTCACGGTGCCTCGCTCCCCATGACCTTTCGCCGCAGGCGCCTCGCCAGCGGAGGAAGCGTCAGGGCGCCGACGGCCGCGACCCAAAGACCGATGGCGATCGGGCTCGAGGCCAACACCGACCAATCGCCCCCAGACAGTGCCAGGGAGCGTCGGAGGTTCTTCTCCAGGAGCGGCCCGAGCACGAGCCCGAGAATGACCGGAGCGAGAGGAAAACCGCCCTTCCGCAACATCCATCCGACGACGCCGAGGGTTGCGAGGACGATCAGGTCGAAGGTGCTCCCGGTCGCGGCATAGACCGAAGTGAAGCTCAGCACGGCCACGCCCGGCACAAGAATCCATCGGGGCAGCGAAAGAACACGAACGAAGAGCCCCACCAGCGGAAGGTTCAGGAGCAGGAGTGCGACGTTGCCGATGTACATCGACGCGACCAGTCCCCAGAACAGTTCAGGCCGCTCCTGAATGAGCAGGGGCCCAGGCGTCACGTTCAAGGCGAGAAGCGCCCCGAGTAGAACGGCCGTGGTCCCGCTGCCGGGCACGCCGAGCGTGAGGAGGGGGATCATCGCCCCGTTGGCGGCGGCGTTGTTCGCGGCTTCCGGGGCCGCGACACCCCTCAGGTCTCCGGTGCCGAAGGTAGAGTCGTGGTCGACGAGCCTCTGCTCGGTCGAATAGGCGAGGAACGAGGCGACGGTTCCGCCGGCGCCGGGCAGCACACCCACGAAAAAGCCGAGCACACTTCCCCGGATCATGGTCCAGCCGCTGTCGCGCAGCTCGCGCAGAGTGAGCCGCACCCGGCCGTAGGCGGCCGTCACGGTCTGGGCGGTGGGCGACTCTTCGGCGAGGGTCAAGACCTCACTCACGGCGAAGAGCCCGAGCGTGGCGACGAGGAAGTCGATCCCGTCGAGGAGTCTGAGTTGCCCGAAGGTGAACCGCGGCACCGCGCTTTGAGGGTCCATGCCGACCGAGGCGAGGAGCAGGCCGAACGCGGTTGCAGCCATGGCCTTGGGTACCGACCGACCCGCCAGCGACGATAGGGCCACGAAGGCGAAGACCATCAAGGCGACGTACTCGGCGGGGCCGAAACGCAGGGCCCATCCCGAGAGCACGGGGGCAAGCAACACGAGTCCGAAGACCGACAGGGTCCCGCCGACGAACGATGCGATCGCGCTCATGGCGAGGGCCGGACCACCCCGGCCCGCCCGGGTCAGGGCGTGGCCATCGATGGCGGTCACGACCGCCGAGGCAGTGCCCGGGACATTGAGCAGAATCGTGCTGATCGAGTTGCCGTACTGCGAGCCGTAGTAGATACCGGCGGTCAGGATCAGCATCGATTCGGCCGGGAGGTCGATCGCAAAAGCCAGCGGGAGGAGCAAGGCGATGGCGTTGATCGGACCGATTCCGGGGAGCATCCCGACGGCGGTGCCCAATACCGCCCCCGCGAGAACCAGTCCCAGGTTGAGGGGCTGCAGGGCCACCCCGAACCCCCCCATGAGCAGACTCCAGACTTCGATCATGGGTCAGCTCCAGACGCCGATCGGAAGCGGAAGCCCGAGAGCGAAACCGAACAGAAACCACAGCGCCGCAGACAGAGTGAAGCCGGCGACGAGCCCGTGCACGGGACGGGCTCCGAAGAGTCGACCGAGGAACGCGAGTTCGAGGGTCGTCGAAGGCACGAAGCCCACGATCGGCATCAGCACCGCCCAGATGACGAGGCTCACCATCACGCCCGCGAGGCGCTTGCGAGAGGTGTGGTCGGGCCACTCTGCGTCGGGGCCGGGACGCACCCAGAGCCCCACCGCGGCCCCGCAGAGGAGCGCCGCGGCCAGCCAGGGAAAGGCGCGCGGTCCGAGCGGGTCGGTGACGAAGGCCACCCGGAATCCGACGGCCAGTGCCCCGACGGCGATCCCCAGTCCGGCCAGCGCGACGGACCAGCGGCGGTCGTCGGCGAGGCGGCTCACGGCCGGCCCTCGGGAAGCAGTCCGAGATCGCGAGACAGGGCCCGGAAGTCGGCCACCTGTTCGGCCACGAAGCGCTCGAAGGCGGGACCGGTCAGATGAAAGGGCCTCAAGCGGTTGCGCACGCGTGCGGCGGCCCAGGCATCGGAGCGCCCGACACGGTCGATCACCGAGGCCCAGCGATCCGCGACGGAGTCGGGCAGCTCACCGGGAATGTAGAAGCCGCGCCAGGTGATCCAATCGACCTCGTAGCCTCCCTCCCGGGCGGTGGGCACCGCTTCCAGGAGGCCGGGAATGCGATCTGGAGCGAGCACGGCGAGAATCCGGAGGCGTCCCGCCGCGAGCTGGCCCTCGACCTCGCTCGCCTCTCCGGAGAACACCTGAACGAAACCCCCGAGGAGTGCCGTCATCGCCTCGCCGCCTCCGTCGAACGAGACGTAGCGCAGCGTGAGGGGGTTCATGCCCGCAGCCCGAGCCAGCAGAAGGAGCTTCATATGGTCCTGCCCACCCACGGCACTTCCGCCGCTCGCCACGACGGCCGACGGATCGGCCGCCCAGGCCCGCATCAGGCTTCCGAGGTCGGACCATGGCGCATCGTTGGCCACCGCGATGATGCCGTATTCGGCGCCGATGGCCCCGATCCAGCGAACGTCGCCTACGTCGAGGTGCCCGTACTGCCCCTGCGCCAGTCGAAGAGTCGTGGCGGGGGACGCCGCGACGATCAGCGACGCGTCGTCGCCGCGACGGGTCACCGCGTGAGCCATCGCCACGCCGCCGCCCGCTCCGGGCATGTTGGTGGTTCGCACGGTGCCGCTCGCCAACCCGAGCTCACCCAGAACGAGTCCCACCGACCGGCAGGTGAGGTCCCATCCGCCCCCGGGATTGGCTGGGGCGAGGCACTCGACGCCCGAATCGCTCGGGGGGGTACAGCTCGCGGCGGCGCCCACCACGCAGATCGCGACGAAGAGCCCACCGGCGCGTCGCCGGCGGCGGAAGCGTGGATGTAGGGGCGGCACGCGGATCACTCCAGAGAGGAAGCGGGAAGCGTGGCGCGCTGATCGCCGATGGACAAGGGTCGACCCATTCGGTTAGCCTCGGCGGCGAACGGGGTCGGCGACCGCCCACCAGAGGACGAGCAAAAATGGCGAATCGAAGTGTGGTGGTGATCGGAGCCGGCGCCGCGGGACTGATCGCTGCACGCTTCGCCGCCGCAGAGGGGGCCGACGTCACCGTCCTCGAGTCGTCGGCCGACGGTGGCCGCAAGATCCTCATCAGTGGGGGCGGCCGCTGCAACGTCCTGCCGGGTGAGGCGCAGCCGGGGCGATACGTCACCGCCTCTTCGGCCAATACGCTGCGTCGGATTCTGCGGTCGTGGCCACTCCGCGAGCAGAGGGACTTCTTCTCGAGCGAGCTGGGCCTTCGGCTTGTTCTCGAGCCCGAGACCGGGAAGCTGTTTCCGGAAACCAACCGCGCTCGGGACGTTCGGGACGGCCTGGTGAACGCGGCCCGCCGCGCCGGTGCGAAGTTTCGATTTTCGTGTCGGGTCAGGGGTCTGGGTCGGCCCCCCTCGGACGGCGCCGACTGGCGCATTCACCTCGCCGGCGGCGAAACCATCGCGGCCGAGGCCGTCGTCGTGGCTACCGGAGGGCTGTCGGTTCCGGCGACCGGGAGTGACGGTGCCGGCCTGGAGTGGCTTCGAGAACTCGGCCATACCATCCACCCGACCTATCCGGCGCTGACCCCCCTCACGGGCGAGCCCGCCCACGCGGAACTCGCGGGTGTCTCGGCTCGGGTCACCATTCGGGCTCCCGGGGCACGGCCGAAGTTCGAAACCAGCGGGGGCTTCCTCTTCACCCACCGTGGCTACAGCGGTCCGAGCGTGCTGGATGCCTCTCACCTGACCATCGTCCCTTCGGCCGGGGGACAGCGGCAGGTTCTCCAGGTGCAGTGGTGCGACCTGAGCGCGTCTGCCTGGGACGAGCGATTCCAACGGGCCCGTCAGGGGATCGTGGGCAGCCTTGTCGACGAGCAGCTCCCCGGGCGCCTCGCGCGCAGGCTCGTGGAGGAGGCCGGCGTGCCCTGGGATCGAGCCGTGTCTCGCCTCACCCGCGACGAGCGGCGCCGGCTCTCGCGCGCGCTCGCGGAATACGATCTGCCCTGGGCGGGCGACGAGGGTTACAAAAAGGCCGAGGTCACCGGGGGTGGAGTCGCGCTGGGTGACGTCGATCCTTCGACGCTTCAGAGCCGCGTCGCGCCGGGGCTCTTTCTCAGCGGCGAACTGCTGGATGCGTTCGGCCCCATCGGCGGCCACAACTTCCTCTGGGCGTGGGCGACCGGGCGGGCCGCCGGGCGAGCCGCGGCGCTGGCGCCCCGACCGGGAGCGCGTGCATAGTACCGCCTCACACCGATCCCTTCTGGAGGTAATTCATGCGTCGTATTCCCGCGGGGCTCCTGGCTCTCGCTCTCGTCATCGCCGGGTGCGGACCGGAGGGGCCGGCCGTCGACGCTGCCGATCTCGTCGTGACCAACGCCCGTGTGGTGACGGTCGACGATAGCCAGCCGGAGGCAGAAGCCGTGGCCGTTCGCGGAGACCGGATCGTCGCCATCGGCTCCGCCGCCGACCTGGAGCCCATGATCGGTGATGACACCGAGGTCATCGACGCCGCAGGCCGCCTCGTGATTCCCGCGTTCATCGAGGGGCATGGGCACTTCACCGGTCTGGGGGATTCGCGCATGATCCTCGATCTCACCACGGCGACGACGTGGGACGACATCGTCGCGCAGGTCGCCGCCGCCGTCGCCGAGACGCCGGCGGGCACGCTGATTCGAGGACGCGGCTGGCACCAGGAAAAGTGGGAGACGACCCCTGAGCCGAACGTCGACGGTGTGCCACACCACGATGCCCTCTCGGCCGTGTCGCCCGACCATCCGGTCTACCTCACCCATGCGTCGGGGCACGCCGCCTTCGTGAACGCGCGGGCCATGGAGATGGCGGGCATCGACGCCTCGACTCCCGATCCGGCCGGGGGAACGATCGTCCGGGATGCCTCGGGCCGGGCCACGGGGCTTCTACGCGAAACGGCGCAGGGCCAGGTCGGCAATCTTCGCGGGGGGAGCGAGACGGCCGAGGAGCGGGCCGCCACCTTCCGCCGTCAGGTCGAACTCGCCGGACAGGAGGCCCTATCGAAGGGAGTCACCTCGTTTCACGACGCGGGGACCGGCTTCGGCACCATCGACGGGTACCGGGAGCTGGCCGACGCGGGTGATCTGCCGATCCGGCTCTACGTGATGGTTCGGGCGTCGAACGAATCTCTCGAAGAGAACCTCGACGACTACTTCATGGATGGGTATGCGAACGGCTTTCTGACGGTCCGCTCGATCAAGCGGTCGATCGACGGCGCGTTGGGCTCCCACGGCGCCTGGCTACTCGAGCCCTATGAAGACCTGCCGTCGAGTGCGGGACTCAACACCGCGCCCGTCGACGACGTCGAGGGCACCGCCGAAATCGCCGCGCGGCACGGGTTTCAGCTGAATGTCCATGCCATCGGCGACCGGGCGAACCGGGAGGTGCTCGATCTCTATGAACGGGCGTGGGCGGCGACGGATGTCGACGGGTCTGATCTGCGTTGGCGCATCGAACATGCGCAGCACCTGCACCCCGACGACATTCCTCGTTTCTCGGGACTGGGCGTCATCGCATCGATGCAGGGGGTGCATGGGACTTCGGACGGGCCCTGGGTCCCGGAGAAGCTGGGCGACGCACGGGCCGAGTCGGGGGCCTACATGTGGCGGTCCCTGTGGGACTCCGGTGCGGTGGTGACCAACGGCACCGACGTGCCCGTCGAACCCATCGACCCGATTGCGTCGTACTACTCCATGGTGAGCCGCATGACGAACACGGGGCAGCGCTTCTATCCCGACGAGGCGCTCACCCGGATGGAATCGCTGAAGGCCTATACGCTCAATGCGGCGTACTCGGCCTTCCAGGACGACGTGCTCGGCTCGATCACGCCGGGAAAATACGCGGATCTCGTGATCCTGTCGAAAGACATTCTCACGATTCCCGAAGACGAAATTCCGACCGCCGAGGTCGATGTCACGGTCCTGGGCGGGCGCGTGGCGTACCGTCGAGCGGGGAACTGAGGGTTGCGCGGGAGGCGCGGGCGAGGCCTACGTTGAGGTAGCGGGGGGTTCTTTCGAAGGTGGGGGGGGTGTGGCACGACGCTGTCTATTCTGTGAGAAGGCGTTTCAATCCAACGGGCGATTCGAGCATTTGCCCCTGGGTCGGCGTATCGCATACGACCCCGTGCGCGGTCGGTTGTGGCTGGTATGCGGTCGTTGTTTTCGCTGGACCCTGCTCCCGGTCGAAGATCGACAGGCCGCCCTCTACGAGTTGGAACGGGCCGCGCGTGACGAGGCCGTCCCCGTCGCTCACACCGCCCACATTCGGCTTCTGCGGCTGCGCCGGATCATTCTGATTCGAGTCGGCGCGGCCGGGCTCGAGGAGCGGGCCTGGTGGAGGTACGGCCGGGAGCTACGCAGCAGGAAGGCGTCGTTCGAAAGCCGAGGCTCGAGGGTGACGGCCTACACGTTCGGGGCGCTGAACTTCGTCGGTGAGGTGCTCGGGCTGTCCGATCCGGATGCGGCCATCGACTGGACCGATACGCCGGTGGCCGACGTTTTGCGTTGGCGACGGTTCGGCTGGGCCGCCTGGCGTGGCCGGGCCACCTGCCCCTTCTGCAACAGCACCCTTCGAGCGCTCCGCTACGATCTCTCGTGGTGGTGCTACCCTCTGCATTCCGAAGACGGGCAGCTGGGGGTCGGAGTCCCGTGTCCCCGCTGTGATCCCTGGACGCCCGAACACATCTACCGGCTCGAAGGTGCGGATTCGGAGCATGTCTTGCGTAGGGTGCTCGCCTATCAGAATATCGCCGGCGCGACCGATCGCCTGATCCGAGACGCCACCCGGGCGATCGATCTCTCGGGCACGCCGGGGCAGTTCACGGTCGAAGCGGCTCGGCAGCGGCAGACCCTGTGGCGTATGGGGCCGACCGGTCAGGTCGCTCTCGAGATCGCCCTGAGCGAGTCGGTGGAGCGCCGAATGCTCGACCTCGAGATGCGGGCTGTGGAGTTCACGTGGCGTCGCGAAGAGCAACTCGCCGGGATCACCGACGAGGAGCTCACGCCGAAGGAACTTCTCGCATCACACCTGCGCTGGATGCCGGTGAAGCTCCTACCGAGAGAGTAGGCCTTCGAGCGGCTCCTCTCGGGCTCCATTCTCGTCGCAGACGGCGAACGCGTTTTCGCCGCTCCCCCACATCGCCACCCCGGCGTATTCACCCGCCTTGTTCAGGATGAAGAAACGCACGTCGAAGGAGGGCTCCCCGTTCTCGTCCTGGAGCCGGGGTTCGACGTTGTTCTGCCGGATTCGTTCGAGGATCGCCATGCCGGCGTCTTTGGGGTGCATACCCTGACGCATGAACTCGACGATCATGGCCGACGAGAGGTTGTAGAGATTCGCTTCGCCGCGGCCCGTTGAACCGGCGGCTCCCACATCGTTGTCGACATACAGGCCCGCCCCGAGAATCGGCGAGTCACCGATGCGGCCGGGGATCTTCCACGCCAGCCCGCTGGTTGTGGTCACCGCGCAGATGTTTCCGTTCGGGTCGATCCCGTCGCAATTGATCGTTCCCCAGAAGGAGTGTGCCGGGATGAGCCCGTCGGCCACCATGCCGAGACCGGCCTCGTACCACGCGTCGGAGCGCCGTCGCAGCGCCTGCGGCGTGAGGGCCTGAGCACCCGTACCTCCCCGCCCGATAAGGTCAGGGTCGGTTTCACCGCCCCTCTCTCCGAGGCCCCGCTTCCGCGCCTCCGGGTCCAACCAGTGTCCCGGATCGACCCTTCGCCGCCACTCCAGCCAGAGTTCTCGAGATCGTGGCGTGTTGAGGTCGTCTTCGACCTCGAAGCCGAGATCCCGGGCGAACTCACGCGCTCCTTCTCCCGCGATCAGATGGTGGTCGGTCAATTCCGCGACCGCCCGTGCCACCCTCGACGGCGTTCGCACGCCCTCGATTCCCGCCACGCCTCCGGCCCAGCGACGGGGTCCATGCATACAACACGAATCGAGCTGCACGACGCCGTCCGCGTTCGGCAAGCCGCCGTAGCCAATCCCGGTTTCCATCGGGTCGAGTTCCGGGATGTTGACTCCGTGAATCAACGCATCGAGCACATCCTCCCCTTCGATGATCCCGCGAAAGGCGCGTTCTACCGCGCTCTCCGAGCCTCCATTGGTGTAGCGGATCCCACTCACGTCGGAGATCACCAGCGGACGCACGGCGCGGCGGATCAACACGTCTGGCGGAGTCCCGGACGCCGCCAGCGGGGTTGAAGACGCCGCAACGGCCGCTGCGGCGGCGGTACGAACGAAGTCTCGTCTCTTCATGTCAGCAGGGGTCGGAGTGGAAGGCGATCCCGTCGACCTCGTGAAGCCGATCGAGCCTGATCTCGCGCTGGTCAGCAAGGCGCAGAAACTCCGCGCCGGCCCGGCTGAAGACGTCGATGACGCGGCCGGTGGAACGCTGGGGCGTGCCGTCGTCGCCGACCCATGTCACGGTGACGTCTCGGCCACGCATCACGCGAAGCTGAAGTTCGTCGTGGAGCCCGCAATCGATGGGGGAGTACGGTGTCGCCGTCACTCCCGGTCTCCTTCCAGGGCGTTGGCGGCATCGATCGCTTCAACCAGCAGGGCCCGCAGTTCTCCCGCGGCGACGCCCGATCGAAATCGATCGCGCACCTCGCGTCGAACTCCCTCCAGGGTGAACTCGGCGGCCACATCGAGGTCGTAGCTCGACCCCTCGCCGGGAATCAGGTGGATCCGTCGAGCGCCGCGATCCCGATACCACTCGAGCACTCGATTGCGCTCCTCCCCCTGCACCAGATCGATACTATTGGCCAGGGCGAAGATGTTGAGAATCTCATCGAGTCCCTGAGGGACCCGTGAAGCGCTCTGATCGGTCTTGTCGCGATTCATTCGGGTCATCGTCCCCTCTGGTGGATCCCAGGCGCACACCCCTATGAGGTTGGACGGGTGTGGGACCGGAGAAGTTGCAGGCCCGTCATCGAAACCCCGCTATCGAAAGTAGAACTGCACCTCCAGGCCGGAGCGGAACGTGCCCCACGACGTGGTCGATCGGTCCCGGACGATTCCGTTGGCCGCCGAGTCGACGTCGTCACGCAGCCATTGCAGTCCCGCGTGACCGCCGATCGACAGGTATCGCAACGGATACCATTCGGCACCGATCGACAGCGAGCCCTGGATGGTGAAGGTGTCCTGATACTGCTGTTGATCACCCTGCACGACCAGCTCGTTGTCGTCCCATCCGACGGCCACTTTCGCCCGCACATAGGGCGAGACCGGCGTTTCCCGGGTTCCGTACCACTTCAAGGTCGGGCCGATGGTGTGATCGGTCGACGTGGCCTGGCCCCTCGTCACGACGTTCGACGCGTTCGAGGTGATTTTTTCGTCGGCGTCGCTCGTGCGAAGATCGATCTCCAGGCCAAGAGACAACCGATCTGTCATCATACGACCGATGCCGAGAACGGAGCTGGGCGAGTCGGTGAAGAGGGTCCCGGCCAGCGACCAGTCCCCGGCTGTCGGGAGTGAGGGGGGAGTCTGCGCCGTCACGGGTAGTGCGAGGACGGCGATGAGAAGCGGACTCGAAAGTAGGCGCATTTCACGCTCGGTGGAGGGGAGGGGACACCGAGGGGTACGCCTGACGGGGAGTCTGTTTACCGCCCTTCGTTCGGGATCGGCCGCGCACTGTCGAGCCAGGCGCTCCACCAGAGCGCACCGAGGAGTGTGGCTCCGGCCGCGAGTCGGTCGGCGGTGAAGTCGACCTGGTCGTCGGTCGCGCTCCCCTCGGGGTCGAACCGAGAGGTGTTCTCCAGACGGTACAGGGCCGGGACCTGATCATGGGTCTCCAACAGGAAGGCGCGGACGGCCTCTCCCACTTGATCCGGAGTCCCGATTTCGAGGGCTCGTCGCGGCATCCGCCTGCGCACGTCTTCATAGCGCACGTGGGCCCTCACGAACCCGGTCTCGAACCGGGCGTGGAAGTCTCTCTCCACGCTGAACCCCTCCGGATTCGGCGCCTGCTGGGCCCCCGACGCGTTCCACCCGTTGAAGTGGATCGTCGTGTGGTGTGGTTGTGACCCGTCGGTCACGTAGTGCCCGAGAACCCCTGCATCGTTCAAGATGCGCTCCTCGATCCACGCTTTTTCCGGCCCAGTCGTTGTTCTCCACTGGCGAAAGCCCGTCAACAGGCGCTGATACAACTCCTCGATGCGGTAGGGCAGGAACCCGACATCCCGCTCCGGCCGCTCGATTCCCGCTTCGTAGAGGGCCGCCAGGAATCGCCAGCGGTTGGGGGCATCGAGGGCGCCCGCCGGCACATTTTCCAGGTCGATGTAGTGGTCGTAGGAAAAGGCCTGGTCCATGGCCCCGAGATCGCGACTGCGCCACCGATCGGGTTCGGGATTGAGCCACGCGAGTCGGTCGCCCGCCGTTCGGACAAAGGAGGGCATCGATGGGGGGAGAATCTCGACCGCGGCCCGCGCAGCCATGATGTGCCCGGTCTCGCCCCACGGGGGGAGAGGTGATAGCGTTCCGATTCGACCCGATCCCAGCACGGCGAGGGTGATGATCGACAGGATCGAGGCCGGCATGACGACGACTCCAGGGTAGGGACGCGAGGGCTCTCGAGGACGCAGAAAAGATGGTGTTCCCGGTACCACCACCCAACCCCAGACGAAACCATATGGCCGCTCAACGCGTCTGATAGGAGAGAAGCCCTCGAACCGCACGACCGCCATGACTATTCTGCTGTTCATATTGCTTGGACTGAACACCATCGCCGTCGGCGTGGTGTGGGTCCTCTATCGCCGGGCCCGAAAGGCGCAGAAACGTCGCCGCGTCGAGGCCCCGAACTCGGAGTACAGGTCGCTGTACGTCATGGACCTGGAGGCGAAGGATCGCTGGGAGTCGCTCGATCTTTCCCTCCTGCACGAGGTCAACCGCGAAGAGATGGAGAAGGTGTTGACCAAGCTGCGAGCCACCAACGTTCGGGCCCTCACGACGACGGAACGGGCTTTCCTCGACCGAATGGTCGAGGCCGAGGAACGCGCGCGAAAAACGGCGCGGCGCAGGAGCCATCAGGGTGATTCGTCACTTCCGGCGGCAGGGACGTCCTGAGCGGCGCTCGACCCGGCGCGCAGCGCGAGACAACTCGCGACGATGATCAGGTAGACGACCAGTGCGATCGGACCCCGGTATGTGAGGTGTTCGGGTAGTCGTTCCCATGGATCGAGAGGTCGCAGCCCCATCGGGAGCAGGGTACTCAGCGCGGTGGTCAGCACCTGTTGGGCGGCCACGACCCCCAGGCCGATCCAGGCGTGGAACGTGATCGGACGGAGCAGATCGGACCGCCTCAGCGGCCAACGCCCCGCTGCCCACCAGGCTATGGCGCCGGCACCGATCCAGGGCAATCCCTGAAGCAATTGTGCGCCGATGGAGGCGCCGAGACCGACGGCTTCACCGAACACGCCGCCTCGCGCGTGTAGACGGGCTCCCACGACGACGGCTACCGAGACCCAGGTGCCTCCCACCATGGCGACCGCACTCGTTCGTTTCATCTCGGCTCTCTTCGCAGATAGGCTGAAGAAGCATGTGGGGCGCGGGATCGAGCCGCCAGCACTACCTTCGGTCGGATGAACAACCGTCTCATGCTTGTGGGTCTGGTCGCGGGGCTGGTCGTGGGCCTCGCCGCGTCCGTGACCGGATCCCCGATCCTACACACCGTCGCGGCTGCCTCGGCCCCCGTCGGCGACCTCTTCATCGGCGCCATCCAGATGGTGGTGATCCCCCTCGTGATGGCGATCGTCTTCGCCGGGGTCGCCCGCCTGGGCGATACTCGCACGCTGGGGCGCCTGGGCGGCGTGTCTCTGGGGTTCATTCTGGCGACAACGGCTCCGGCCGTCGTCATGGGGATGGCCGCGATGCACCTCGTGCTCGGATGGGTCCCGCCCGTGCCTTTGCCCGAGGTGGCCATACGTCCCGACGTCGCAGAACTCCCCGGCATCGTCGACTTCATTGTCGGGCTCATTCCCCGGAACCCGTTCGCGGCGGCGGCCGAGGGCCGGCTCCTCCCCCTTCTCGTCTTTTCGGTCCTGTTCGGTGCGGCCGCCGGGACGCTGGCCGTCGAGGCACGCGAGCGCCTGGTCGGGATCGCAGACGCCGTATCACAGGCCTTCATCCGACTGGTCCATTGGATTCTGTGGACGGCTCCGGTCGGGATCTTCGGATTGGCGGCGCCCGCGACGGCCCGAATGGGCCTTGGCCTCCTCCAGTCCCTCGCGGTATTCGTGGGTACCGTGATCGTGACGTTGTTCGTGTTCATGATCGTGGTCTATCTGCCCGCGGTCGCCCTCATCGGTAAGGTCCGCCCCCGGCGTTTCATCGAAGGGACGATCGCGAGTTATATGGTGGGCTTCACGACCACCAGCAGCGTTGCGACGCTTCCGGTTCTTTTGCGCGACGCGCCCGCTCTCGGGGTGTCGCGCAGGGTCTCCGACCTCGTGCTCCCGCTCGCCGCGTCCCTGAACCGGGCGGGGAGCGGTCTTTTTCAAGGCGCGTCGGTCGTCTTCGTCGCCTGGCTGTATGGCATCCAGGTACCCGGCGGAGCCTGGGTCGGCGCGGGCCTCGCCTGCTTCTTCGCTGCGTCGACGGTGGCTCCCGTGCCGAGCGCCTCCATCATGACTCTCGCTCCGGCCCTGAGTGCCGTCGGCGCGCCGTTTGCGGGGCTGGGGATCCTGTTGGGGGTCGATCGGATTCCCGACATGTTCCGAAGTGCGACGAACATGACGGGTCACATGGCTGCCGCCGTGATCACCCAGGCGCTTGCCGGCGACGCCGTCGACTCCGACCCCGCGGTGGGCCCGCCCCCCGATCCGTCCGGGTCAGAAGCGCCAACTTAACCCGACCCCGTAGGTGGTGATCGACGAGTCGAGGCCGTCGAGCAGGCGATGCCGCAGCTCGCCTCGCAAGCCGATCCGGTCCGTGACGTCGTAGCGGAGTCCCGTGAGGCCGCCGTAGGTGGCTGCGACGAAGTCCCCCGCCGTCGGTCGATCGTCGCCCGGCCAGAGAAGGGCGCCGAGGGACGCCCCGATGAAGGGGTGAACCGACCCGACGGCCATCTCCGCGCGAATTCCGAAGTCCACATGCCAACGCACCTGGGCGTCCGGATCGCCGTCCAGCGACAAGCGCTCGAGCGACGGCTCCAGGATCGCGCGTCTGCCGAGCGGAAGGTCCAGTCGCAGGCCGACCATGCTTCCGTCGCCGGCGCCGGAGATGTCGTCGAGGGCGGTGGTCACCGCTGCCGCGACCAGTACGATCCTCGGCGACGGCAGGACCTCATTTTCGACCTGGGCCTGTGAAGCCGTTGGCAGAAGGACCAAGCCGAGCATTGCAGCCACCCATCCACGTCCACACATCGATCGACCCCTGAAACGAGACTCCCCGGGCGTCCATGAAGACACCTCCGAATCGCTTTCTCACGGTATTCGAAGATGTGCCGAAGGTGAAGCCCGAGGCTCCTCGGCCTCCTCCACCGGGAACTCGGCCGTGCATCGGGCGATAGTCGAGGGTACTCGATCTCCGCCACCCCACGATCAACCGAGAGGTCCCGCCTTGCTGGAGAGCGAACTGATCGCGATTGCTCCCGACACTCCCGAAGACGGCGAGCTGCCGGCTCTGCTTCTGGCGCCCGACGGGGCCCACGCCCTTCTCGTTCTTGCCCACGGCGCGGGCGCGGGCATGCGCCATCCGTTCATGGAGGAATTGGCCGTGGCGCTGGCGGAAGCCGGAGTGGCCACGATGCGGTGGGAGTTTCCCTATATGGCGGCGGGTGGCCGTCGCCCGGACAGGAAACCGGTCGCGGTCGCCGCCGTTCGCCGCGCGGTCGCCGAGGGGCGGCGCCTGCGTGACCGACGGATTCCAGGGGCGCGCCTGATCGCGGGCGGCAAGTCGTTTGGAGGCAGAATGACCTCGACCGCGGCCGCCGATCAGCCCCTTCCCGGTGTGGCGGGGATCGCCCTGGTCGGCTTCCCGCTGCATCCGGTCGGCAGGCCGGGCACGGATCGGGCTGCCCACTTCCGGGATCTGACCATCCCGGTGCTCGTGTTGCAGGGCACCCGCGACAAGATGGGAGCGATCGATCTGCTCCGGCCGTTGGTGGCGACCCTTCCGCCGGGCTCGATCCTTCATATCGAGGATGACGCGGACCACGGATTCCATGTGCGAAAGCGATCCGGCCGGGACGACGCCGACGTGATCCGTTCCCTCGCCGGGAGACTGGCGCAATGGGCTGGGACTCTGTGATACTGCGCGACCCTTTCTTTCTGCGGAGCTTGACGATGACGACTCGACGATGCGCCCTCAGCCGGATGTTCTTCGGCGTCGCCCTGGTGGTCCTTTCGGTGGCCGCCCCGACCGCAGCGCAAGATTCGGGTGGGGACGCGGTGTCGATCGTCTGGGTGGTGCGGCACGCGGAGCGGGCCGACGCCGGAATGGATGATCAACCCGACCCGGATTTGTCTGATGTCGGGCACGCCCGCGCGCAGGAACTCGCTCGATTTCTCGGGGAGGCGGGGATCACGAGCATCCACTCCACTCCGTACCGCCGTACCATGCAGACCGCCGCGCCCCTGGCGCAGGCCCTGGGACTCGAGGTTGACCCGTACAATCCTGGAGACAGGGCCTCCACGGAGGCGTTCCATGCGGTTCTCCGATCGCCGGGCCGACACCTGGTCGTGGGGCACTCGAACACATCGCCGGCTCTGGTGGGTCAGCTCGGTGGCGACCCGGGGGCGGCGATCGGCGTCGACGAGTACGACCGAATCTACGTGCTCTACCTCACGCCGGACGGCGGCGCGCTGTCGAGTATCCTCCGATTCGGGGAGCCGGCGGGGGGCGGCTGACGCACGCCGGACGTCGCGGTCTTCAACACTTCGGGGCCCCGGGCTGTCATAGGTGGACAGGGGGTCCCCCGGAATTGGCTATGAGCCACCGGGACAGGCTCTTGCGGGCGGTTCCGGTGACATGAAGTGCTGGCGCGAGAGCGGGGCTAGGCCGTATTGTATCCCACACTCGGTGTGGGTCTGGAGTGGTTGCGGGGCGGTACTACAATCCAACGTGAGGCATGGCATGAAGGCAGTCGTATTTCTTGGCGGGCTCGGCCTGCTGCTTCTCGGCGGATCGGTCGATACGAGTTCCGCCGTCAGTGGGCCCCTACCCGATCCGGGTATGGCCTCCGTTCGACCCATCGATCCGGCCCAGAGCAACGAGGTGATCGAGGAGTATTGCCAGCGTTGTCACAACGACCGCCGGCTCGTCGGTAACTTCTCCCTCGATAGCTTCGACGCGGGATCGGCCCATGAGCAGGCGCAGGTCGCCGAGGCGATGATCCGCAAACTGCGCGCGGGCATGATGCCTCCGGCCGGATCTCGCCGCCCGGACGAGAGCGTTCTCGAGGGCTTGGTGACCCAGCTCGAGTCGACGATCGATTCGGCTGCGATGTTGTCGCCCAATCCGGGAACGCGCGCCTTCCAGCGACTCAACCAGGCCGAGTATGCCGCATCGGTGAGGGACCTTCTCGCGCTCGACATCGACGCGTCCGGTTACCTGCCCCCCGATACGAAGAGCGCGAACTTCGACAACATCGCCGACGCCCAGATGTTGTCTCCGGTTCTCATGGATGCCTACCTGAATGCGGCTGGAGAAGTCAGCCGGCTCGCGGTGGGCGACCCCAGGGCGATTCCGAGCGAGGCAACCTACAAGGTGCCTCGCCTGGCCTCGCAGAACGAGCACATCGAGGGCACGCCCTTCGGCACACGAGGGGGGATCAGCACGGTCCATACCTTCGCAGCCGACGGAGAGTACCGTTTTCGCGTTCTTCTGCAGCCGACGCCGACGGGCGAGATGTTCGCTCGCACCGCTCGGGGCGAGATGCTGGAAGTCTCGATCGACGGCGAGCGGGTCGCGCTGATGGAGATCGACCGTTGGATGTCGCAGTCGGATCCCGACGGCACGGAGATCGAGACCGAGACGGTCTTCATTCGGGCGGGTCCGCGCCGAGTGTCTGCGGCCTTCCTCCCCACGCAGGAGGGGCCGGTCGTCGACATCATCGCGCCGATCGGGCACAGCTTGGCCGACACCCAGATCGGGCTGTCGTACGGCATCACGACGGTTCCGCACCTGCGTGAACTCCGGATCGGGGGCCCGTACAAGGTCACGGGCGTGTCCGACACTCCGAGTCGCCGGGAGATCTTCACCTGTCGTCCGACCAGTGCGGCTGAAGAGGAGCCCTGCGCGTCGAGCATCGTGTCGCGATTGGCGACGAAGGCGTACCGGCGGTCGCTCGAGGACGGCGAACTCGCCGACCTGATGAACTTCTATCGCCAGGGCCACGAACTCGGCGGCTTCGAGGCCGGGATCGGCATTGCGCTCCAGGCCATGCTGGCGAGCCCGCATTTCCTCTTCCGGATCGAGGAACTCCAGGGTACGGCGACGGCCGACGGCGTCTACACCCTGTCGGATGACGACCTCGCTTCTCGGCTGTCGTTCTTCCTCTGGGGGGCGCCGCCCGATTCCGAACTCATGACGCTGGCCAACGAGGGCCGTCTGTCGGAGCCCGACGTACTCGACGCCCAGGTGCGACGGATGCTGGCGGCCCCACGGGCCGAACGCCTCGGCACGCGTTTCGCTGCACAGTGGCTCAGACTGTCGGATATCGAGAAGGTGCATCCGGATGCGTTGAAGTACCCGGACTACGACACACAGTTGGCGGAGGACATGGTCGAGGAGACCGTTCGGTTCTTCAACAATCTGGTTGCCGAAGACCGGAGCGTCCTCGAGTTGCTGACGGCCGACTACACGTTCGCCAACGAGCGACTGGCGAGGCACTACGGCATCACGGGGATCGCCGGCGAAGACTTCAAGCGGGTCGTCTACCCTGAGGAACATCGCCGCGGATTGCTCGGGCAGGGGAGCATTCTCACGCTCACCTCGCATGCCAATCGCACGTCACCGGTGTTGCGTGGGAAGTGGGTGATGGAGGTGCTTCTCGGTACACCCCCGCCGCCGCCGCCGCCGGACGTTCCGGGTCTGGAGGAGACCGGCGATGCAGCCGACGACGGCCGCTTCTTGACGGTGCGCGAACAGATGGAGTTGCACCGGGCGAATCCGTCGTGTAACTCCTGCCATCGTGTGATCGATCCGCTCGGCCTGGCCCTCGAGAACTATGACGTCACAGGTCGTTGGAGGATCAAGGATGCGGGGAACCTGGTCGACGTTCGTGGTGAACTCTACGATGGAACACCCCTCAACTCCGTTACGGACCTCCGGAGCGCATTGCTCAATCGCCCGGAGCCGCTCGTGCGGACCTTTACCGAAAACCTGATGGCCTACGCAATCGGCCGGCGGGTCGAGCACTTCGACCAACCGACGATTCGAGCCATCTCTCGTCAGGCCGCGGCGGAGGACTACCGCATGTCGGCCTTCATCCTGGGTGTGGTGCGCAGTGATGCGTTCCGCACGAAGGCCGAACCCGGCACCGTCACTGACGAAGCCTCGCACTGATCCCCTACCCGAGATAACGCCATGTTCATTACTGGAAAGCACATGCCCCGCCGCACCTTCTTGCGGGGACTCGGTGCGACGATCTCTCTACCGCTTCTCGACGCCATGACACCCGCGGGCCGCATCATGGGCCAGGTGCGCGCCGAGGCTGAGCGGACTCGCCTGGTGGCCATCGAAATGGTTCACGGATCCGCGGGCGCCGCGAAGTACGGACTGGAAAACAACCTTTGGGCGCCGGCCGGGGTCGGCCGGGATTTCGATCTCAGTGGGAGCGCGTTGAGCCCCCTCGATGCCTATCGGCAGTACATGACCATCGTGTCGAACACCGACGTCCGGATGGCCGAGGCTTTCGAGCCCGAAGAAATCGGGGGGGACCACTTCCGCTCGAGTGCCGTGTTCCTCACCCAGCAGCGGCCCCACCAGACCGAGGGCTCCGACGTCAAGGTCGGGCAATCCCTCGATCAGATGTTCGCTGACCGATACGGTCAGACGACGCCGATCCCCTCGATGCAGTTGTGCATCGAGCCGGTCGACCAGGCGGGTGGCTGCGCATACGGGTACGCCTGCGTCTACACCGACACGGTGAGTTGGGCCTCGGAGTCGGAGCCGCTTCCCATGATCCGCGATCCGCGGGTCGTCTTCGACCAGCTCTTCGGGGCCGGTGGCACGGAGGAGCAGCGCGCGCTTCGTCGCAAGACGAACATGAGCATTCTCGACTGGGTGCCGCAGCAGATCGCTTCGATCAAGCGGGCGGTGGGAGTCGAAGACCAGCGTCGCATCGATCGCTACCTCGAAAACATCCGTGAGATCGAGCGTCGGATCGAGATGGTGGAAACGCAGAACCGGAGCGGGGCCGTTCGTGAGTTGCCCTCGGCGCCGGCCGGTGTTCCCGACTCGTTCGATGAGCACGTCATGCTCATGTTCGACCTGCAGGCTCTGGCGTTCGCATCAGATGTCACTCGCGTCTTCTCCTTCAAGATGGGACGCGACGGGTCCTCGAGAGTCTACCCCGCCAGTGGTGTCGACAAGCCGTTCCACCCCGCCTCGCACCATGGCGACAACGTCGACAACATCAAGGACTTCGCGCAGATCAATCGCTACCATGTCGCGATGCTGCCGTACTTCCTCGACCGGCTTGCCGAGATCCAGGAGGGTGACTCGAGCCTGCTCGACAAGACGACGATCATCTACGGGTCTCCGATGGGCGACCCGAACGTTCACAACCACAAGCGGTGCCCGCTGGTCATTCTCGGCGGAAACAACGGACAGCTGGACGGTGGGATGCACTTGCGAGCCGAGGACGGCACGCCGATGGCGAACGTGATGCTGTCGCTGATGCATCGTCTTGGACTCGAAGACATGGCGTCGTTCGGCGACAGCACGGGCGAGTTCTCCTTCACCAATCCCGGTGTAGCAGCGGAGGCAGGATGAATCAGATGACGACCGCCTCCCCGCGGAGGCGCTTTCGGGTCGACGCGCTCGTGGCGCTGGCGGCCCTTCTCCTGATGACCGGAGCCGACACGGAGGCGCCGGTCGCTGACGCGGCCATGCGAGAAGACGTGGCTGCGGTCCGTTCACTCCTTCAGGGGGGGGCAGACGTCAACGCGGCTCAGGGTGACGGAATGACGGCGCTCCATTGGGCGGCCGAGCACGGACATGTCGAGTTGGCGGACATGTTGATCTATGCCGGGGCCAATGTGGGACCGACGACGCGCGTGGGTGCCTACACCCCCCTCATGGTCGGCGCGCGGGCGGGTCAGGGGGTCATCGTGAGCCACCTGCTCGAGGCTGGAGCCGACGTCGACGCACGGACGGGCACCGGTGTGACCGCGCTTCACCTGGCGGCTTCGTCGGGCAGCGCCGAAGCGGTCAGCGCTCTGCTCGACCATGGCGCTGAGGTCGACGCCAAAGAGGTTCGCTGGGAGCAGACGCCCCTCATGTGGGCTGCAGACCAGGGTCGCACCGAGGCCGCGAAGCTCTTGATTCTCGCGGGCGCCGAGATCGACGCGATGTCGAAGGTCGTCATGATCGAGACGCTGACGGCTGAAGACGCGATCGAAGGGCGCGCGCGCGGGGAGCGGATGGCCGCGATCAGGGCTCAGGCCCTGGCCGACGCCACGGCGGGCCAGGAGTCGTGGGCCGAGCCGGCCGCGGATGACGAAGAAGAGGTCGCCGCCGCCGATGACGAGGAAGCGAAGGCCGATGACGAGGAAGCGAAGGCCGATGACGAGGAAGCGAAGGCCGACGAGGAGGAAAAGGCCGAGGACGAGCAGGCCCAGGTCGTGCCCGACCAGGACGCCGTCGCTCCGCCTCCCGCCATTGAAGACGAAAAAGACGACGAGGACGAAGACGACGACCCCGATCCGGAGCCGCTCGGCTACGACGATCTCGTCGGCGGCCATGGTGGCCTGACGGCGCTTCACCACGCGGTGCGGCAGGGCCACACCGAGACGGCGATGGCGCTCCTCGACGCGGGCGCTGAACTCAACCTGGTGACTGGCGGCGATCATACCAGCCCGGTGCTTCTGGCGACCATCAACGGCCACTACGACATGGCCGCCGAGTTCGTGGCCATGGGAGCCGACGTCAACCTGCCGTCGCACGCTGGCGCGACCCCGCTGTTCGCCGCGATCAACGTGTACTGGGCGCCGAAGGCCCTCTACCCGCAGCCGCGGGCGTACGAGCAGCAGACGCTGTCTTACCTCGACTTCATGCAGATTCTCCTCGACGCGGGCGCCGACCCGAATGCGCGCGTTTCGAAGCACATCTGGTACATGTCGTACAACTTCGACCTGCTCGGCATCAACGTGGACGGTGCGACCGCCTTCTGGAGAGCGGCGTATGCGACCGACGTGCAGGCCATGAAGCTTCTGGTCGCGAATGGGGCGGACCACACCATTCCGACCCGGAAGCCGGCGCAGCGGGCGCGTCGTGGTGGCGGTGGTGATACCCCCGACGAAGATCCGTCGGGCCTCGAGCCGATTCCCGCGGGGGGCCCGGGTGTCTACCCGATCCACGCCGCGTCGGGGGTTGGCTACGGGCAGAACTTTGCCGCGAACTCCCATCGGTATGTGCCCGATGGTTGGCTTCCGGCCGTGAAGTACCTCGTCGAGGAGCTGGGGGTCGAGGTCGACGCGCGTGACCACGACGGTTACTCGGCGGTGCACCACGCGGCGGCTCGCGGCGACACCGAGTTGATCATGTATCTGGTCGAGAAGGGCGCCGATGTCACCCTGGTCAGCCGCCGGGGTCAGACGACGGCCGATATGGCCAACGGGCCCCAGTCCCGGGTTCAGCCGTTCCCGGAGGCCCTCGAACTGCTGGTCAGCCTCGGTGCGGTCAACAACAACAAGTGCCGGAGCTGCTGACGCCCCATCGGGTCAGCGACAAAAGGGCCGGACCGCGAGACGCGGTCCGGCCCTTTTTTGTCGTTCAATGCCTTGAACCGTGCGGTCAGGGTCGAACGTGGGCGCGGCCCACGGGAAGGGCCGCGGAATCCGTGACGATGATCACGCGAAATCCCTGATCCAGTCGCGTCGCGATGTCGTCGACTCCCGCCGTGACTCCGCAGGCCACCTCAAATTCCAGGCAGGCTGACAACACCGCCTGGATCGCATTCTCGACCGCCGCCATGTCGCCATCGTAGGCCTGCCGAAGGTCGCCTGGACCTGCAAAGACCACCGACAAACCAGGCGTCGCCATGATCTCCCTGACGTTGGAGACTCCTTCCCGATCCTCCACGATGAGGACGTTGAGGCCGGCGTCTCCCAACGGCCACGGGGCGCCCATGAGGGCAACCGATTCGGCCGCTTCGAGGGCCGTGGTCACGTGCGGAAAAACGATGCCGGCGATGTCGGTCGCGAGCGCCTCGGGGAGACGGGTCGCGGCGCCCTCGCGATCCGTGTGGATCGCAGGCACGCGCAGAAGAACGGGCTGGGGCGATGCGCCCTGACCGCTCGCCCCCATCCGCATACCCTCCATGTATGCATTCATCGCGGCGAGATCGAAGGGACCGGACTCCATCGAATAGAGCACGAAGTCGGCGTCCCGTTCAGTGACGATTGCCGCACCCTGTTCCGGGGTCATCGGACCAGAGAACACTCCGAGAAGCACATCTCCATCAGCCAGGCGGTCTGAAAGCGAGGCCGGGGGGCCGACCCCTCCGTCGTCCTCGACGGCGTTGTCGGGCGAATCTCCGCCACACGAGGCCGTCAGAAGTGTCGAGGCGACGAGGGCGAGGGTCGAAATCGGGCGGCGTGCCATCGTCTGACGGAGCATCGGGCCTCCAATGGGGGGTGAGCACGAACGCGAATCGATCCGCAAGAGTCGGTGTCGGCGCCCTTGCCGCAAGGGGGCGGCGACCGGCGCTCGTTGCTAGGCGCGGCCTCGGGGGTGCATCATTCCGGGTCTCGCCCCCCTCGCATCTTCCGGGATTCCTCCCGTGACCGCTCGCCCCCACCAATCCATCGCCCTGCCCGCGGCGGGCTATCTGGTCGGGTACCTGCTTCTCGGGTTGGTGACACTGGAGCCCCAGTGGTTCGGCCTCGACCTCGACTTGAGCCGGGTCGTATGGTTGGGAAGCGGGGTGGCGCTGGCGGCGATCCTGCGTCTTGGGGTGCGCGCCTGGCCCCTTGTGTTTATCGGTGAAGTCCTCGTCACGGGCATCACCGGTGGTGCGCTCCCGTACGCATTGGCTACCGGAGTGATCAACTCGCTCGAAGCCGTCGTCGCCGGACTTCTGCTTCGGCGAGTCGGGGTAGACGAGGGTCTGAAGAGCGGCGTCGACATCGCGGCCCTGGTGGTGCTCGCGGCCGGGCTGTCTGCGGGGGTAAGCTCGGGCCTGGCGACCGTGGCGCTGGTTCTGTTCGAAGGCGCGCCCTGGTCGGTCTTCGGGTCGGTACCCGTTCTGTGGTGGCTCACCCACGCGAACGGTATGGTCCTCCTGGCGCCCCTGATCATGGCGCTCAGTGAGCCCCGCACATGGTCGGTCCCGCGAGTGGCCGAGGCGGCCGTCGCCATGATCTCGGTTGCCGTGCTCGGACTTCTGATCTTCTGGACCTACGACCCGGCCACGCCAGGGCGACGCCTGCTCTATGCTCCCTTCCCCCTATTGATCTGGGCGGGAATCCGATTCGGCGTACCCGGGGCGGCGGCGGCGAACCTGATCCTGTCGGCCGTGGCCATGGGAGCGACGGCTCTCGACACCGGACCCTTCTCCACCCCGGTCCTGTCGACCAACGAACGGCTGTTTCAACTCTGGCTCTTCGTGGCGATCAACACGATTACATCGCTGGTGGTCGCCGGTGTGGTGGAGGACCGCAAGCGAAGTGGGCGGGCTCTCGAGCGCACGCAGGAGAGAATGCGCTCGGTTCTCGAGGCGACGGCCGACGCCATCGTGGCCGCCGACACAGCCGGGCGCGTTTCGTTTGCCAATCAGCGGTTCGCCAAACTCTGGGACCCCGAGGGCCGAGAGACCGCGCCCCGAATGCTCAGCCACGAGGATCCGCGGGTGAAGGCGTTCCTCGAAGTCGAAGACGAGGCCCTTCCTCAGCTGCTCGGCTCCGATCGTCAAATTCTCGACGAGGTGTCGCTCGACGACGGCCGTGTCTTCGAGCGGTTCGCCGCTCCGCTACTGCGTACCGGCTGGGTCTCGGGCCGCATCTGGGCCCTTCGAGACCTGACTGAACGCCGCCGACTCGAGGAGCAGGTACAGCAGACCAAACGCCTCGAGAGCCTGGGGTTGCTCGCGGGCGGCATCGCGCACGACTTCAACAATCTGCTCGTGGCGATCATGGGCAATGCCGACCTGGCGGAGACGGTCCTGGAGGCCGAACACCCGGCCCGAGACCACGTGGAGGAAGTGCTGCGGGCGTCGCAGCGGGCCGCGGATCTATGCCAGCAGATGCTGGCGTATGCCGGAAAGGGACGATCTACCGTTGAGCCCGTCGATCTGAACGAGGTCGTTCAGGAGATGACCGAGCTGATGGAGGTCTCGCTGCCGCCGACGGCGGAACTGACTCTTCGTCTCGCGCCGAGACTCCCGGCCGTTCGAGGCGACGTGGTGCAACTGCGGCAGGTTGTTCTGAATCTGCTGACCAATGCGGCCGACGCGGTCGGAGGGCGACGGGGGTGGATCGAGATTGCCACCTTCCACACCGAGGCCGATCCGGTGCGCGAGAAGGACGCCGTCGTCGATGCCCGACCCGAGACCGGACCCTGGGCCGGTATCCGAGTGGCCGACACAGGGGTCGGGATGGACGAAGAAACCCGCCAGCGCATCTTCGATCCCTTCTTCAGCACGAAGGCGCGGGGCCGCGGGCTGGGCCTGGCGGCCGTTCTTGGAATCGTGAGGGGGCACAAAGGAGCTCTGACGCTCCGCACGACCAAGGGGCGGGGCAGCGAGATTCAGGTGCTCCTACCGGCCCTCCCGGAACACGAGCGCGCGAGTGTGAGCGCTCCCCAGTTCGACCTTGTCGAGAGCGGCGAGATGTCGGGCACGGTGCTCGTGGTCGACGATGAAGAAACCGTGAGAGAGGTGGCTGAGACCATGCTTCAGGTGCTCGGCATGGAGGTCATCCTCGCCCGGGACGGGCTCGAGGCCCTCGAGCGCTATCAGGAGAACCCGACGGGGATCGACCTCGTGCTGATGGACCTGACCATGCCTCGCATGGGAGGGGCGGAGGCAGCCCAGGCGCTCCGAGCTCTCGACCCCGGGCTTCCCATTATTCTCTCGACCGGGTATCTCGACGCCGCCGGGCCCCTGGCCGAACGCGACGATCTTCCCCTCTTGAAGAAGCCCTATCGGCGAGAGCAGTTGTACCGCCGCGTGCGCGAACTCCTCGCAGTGCCGCGATCACACCCGCGCGAGTAGACGTTCCAGGGCTCGCAGGAGATCTGGAGCTTCGTCGAGGACGGGCCGAAGCGGGTCGCGCCCCATCGCTTCCATTCGGGCGACCGCGTTCGTAATCGTGAAATCGCGAGGGCCGAGTGAGGAGTCTACTTCGGCCCATTCCAACGGCATGCTCACGGCGGCCTCGGGCACCGGCCGCGTCGAGAACGGTGCCACGAGAAGTTTTCCCCACCCGTTCTGAAGAAAGTCGACATACACCTTGCCGTCTCGTCGCTCGATGACTCGGTCGATGGTGGCGATGTCTCCTCTCTCCTGCACCGCGACCGTGGCCAGGAGTTGCCCCAGCTGTTTGGTCTGTTCGTGGGTCAGGCGGCGACCCAGCGGAACGAGGAGATGCAGACCCGAGGAGCCACTCGTCTTTACGTAGAGCGGGAGTCCGATATCGTCTCCGATCTCCTTGATGGCCAGGGCGAGCTCGACCACATGCGCGAAGGGGGCCTCTTTGGGATCGAGGTCGAGAATGCACCAATCCGGATGCGAGAGGGATCCGACGCGCGCTCCCCAGATGTGCAGAAGTAGAGCCGCGGAGTTGGCGACGTACTTCAGTCCCATGGCGTCGTCGATCACGAAATAGTCCAGATCGCGCGCGCTGCCCTCGCTATAGACCGTCTCGGTCCGGATCCAGTCGGGCGCCCAGTCGGGAGCGTTCTTCTGGTAGAACGACGTCGAGTGGATGCCGTCGGGATACCGTGTGAGGACCAGACATCGGTCTTCGAGATAGGGGAGCATCCACGGTGCGATCGCATCGTAGTAGTCCAGTACCGTCCCTTTCGAGAGTTCGCGCTCGGGGTAGAGAATCTTGTCGACGTTCGTCACGGCGACTTCGCTCGGCACGGCGCCCGTAACCGGCCCCGGGGCCGGTAGAAGGGCCTCGGCATCGCGTTCGGGGTCGGCCGATCGCGGTGCGCCGGCCCCCCCGTCGGGCCAGACGCACTCGGTGGGATCTTTGTCGAGTCGGCGCGCAAGGAACGAAGGGTGGCGCAGATGGCCGGCCGGCGTGAGTTCCTTGTACCGCACCTCGACCACCAGCCGGGGCTCGACCCAATGATGCCCGGAACCGTCGGGAACCCCGTCGCCCACGACCGCCGGCTCCGGACGGGCGAGCGGTTCGAGGGCCACCCCGAAATCGTCGAGGTCCGATCCGCTGAAGCCGGTGCCGACCGAACCCGCATAGAGGAGCCGGGCGCCCGGATCATCGGCGGGAGGTGAGGTCCAGCAGCCGAGATGCAGGGCGCCGAACCCCTGTCGCGTGCCTTTGGGGTCGGTCCAACCGACCACCACGAAGTCGTCGGTTCTTACGGTGCGGATCTTCAACCAATCCGACGAACGGCCCCTCGCGTACGGGGCCGCTGCCCGTTTGGCGACGACGCCTTCGATCCCGAGTCGCGCCGCATGTTCGAAGACCGCGATTCCCTCGCGGTCGATGTGTTCGGAATACCGAACGGGGCCCACCGTCGGGAGAACCTCTCGCAGCAATCGTTTGCGGTCGACCAATGGAAGCCCGCGTAGGTCGAGGCCACCGAAGGCCAGAAGGTCGAAGGCATAGTATGTCGCGGGCAGTTGCACCGCGGCCGCAGCCACGTCGGCCCTCCGGGTGAGACGCCCCCGTTTCTGGAGGAGAGCGAACGACGGCATACCCGTCGCATCGTGCACGACGACCTCACCGTCGAGAATCGTCCCGGGGAATGGGAGTCCGCGAACGGCCCGTGCAATCTCTGGAAACGTGTCGGTGAGATCGTTGCCGTTTCTCGACCAGAGGCGGGCGTTGGTGCCGGATCGCGCCGCAGCGATGCGATAGCCGTCGTACTTGATCTCAAAGACCCAGCCGTCTTTCGAGAAGGGTTCGTCCAGCGCCGTTGCGAGCATCAACTCGAGGCCCTCTGCCGCCACCACCGACTCGACGGCCCCTGCCGCCTTCGCCTCCGTCACGAGGCGGCTCTGCTTGCTCGCCGGATCGGCGAGTTCCTCGACCGTCAGACCCGAGAGAATCGAATCGCGGGGGTAGAGATCCGTGCCGCGTTCGTCGACGAGGGCGTCGTGTTCCTTGATCAGGAGCCAGTGGTTTTCGCCGTTTCGGGGTGTGTGGACCAGGGTCCAGAGTCCCTTCAGCTTGTAGCCACGAAGCTCGAAGAGGAGCTTGCCGTGTTCGATTCCGTGCTTCGGTCCGCCCGGCTTTTCGGGAATCTCGATCCACACCCCTCGGTCCCAGCAGATCGAGGGTCCCGCGCCGTACTGACCCTCGGGAATGACCCCCTCGAAATCGGCATACTCGAGCGGGTGCGGCTCCACATGCATGGCGAGCCGCTTGTCGGCCGGGTTTGGTGACGGCCCCTTCGGTACGGCCCAACTCTCGAGCGCTCCTCCCATCTCCAGGCGCAGGTCCCAGTGGAGATTGCGGGCCGCGTGCATCTGCACGACGAACATCCGCGACCCGGCGGCGGTGGGCGAGCCTCCGAAAGGCTCCGGCGTCTGTCCGGCCTCCCGTTTCTCGCGGTAGCGTCGGAGTTTGTCGTCGGTCACTGCCGTCGCAGCCTGAGGGGGGACTCTGTCGGGGAGGCGTCGCCACAAGGTCGGCGGCGATGGGACGGCGCGCCACCCGGCGCCGGCCTTGCCCTGCGGCGAAGGGATGTCACCTTCGAAGTCATGCTGACCCACGACCCTATCGTTCGATGTGGCGCCCTGCTTTCCGTCGGGGTGCGCGGCGCCGCCGCTGGTGATCCGCGACTGGAGGCTGATCTCGACATCTGTCGCGCCGCCGGAGTCGGGAGCATCGTGCTGTTCGACGTCGACGTTCCTCGCTTCCGTGCGGCGATGAGCGAGGGGGCCGACGAGGTGGAGGCGCGACGGGTGGCCGACCGGAACGTCACCTCGCCTCACCAACTCCGTGCGCTGTGCACCTATCTCCGCCGCCGGCTCGGCGAGCACCTCGTGATCCTGATCGACCAGGAGGGCGGGGAGGTGGCCCGCCTGCGCCCCGAGCGCGGTTTCGAAGCCTGTCTTCCATCGGCGGCCGTGTTGGCGACGTGGGCCCCCGAGCGTCGGCAGGAGGCCGCTCGTCGCCAGGCCCGGGAGATCGCCGGGGTGGGGATCGACGGGAATCTCGCCCCCGTCGTCGACCTGGGCACCCGGGCCGATGGCCCTCTCGCGCGGAAGGGTCGTACCTTCGGCTCCGACGCAGACACGGTGATCGACAGCGCCCGTGATGTGATTGCAGCCCATCACGCAGAGGGTGTCGTCACCTGTCTCAAGCATTTTCCGGGCCTCGGATCGGCCACCCTCGATACGCACGCAGCGCTGCCGGTGCTCGGCGACGACTTCGACGCCGTCACCGAGCTCGCCCCGTACCGGGCGATCCTGGGGGGCCAGGACCCTCCGGCCATGGTGATGGTCGGGCACGCCGTCTGGACGGAGGTCGACCCCGAGCACCCCGCCTCGGCGTCGCAGGCGGTGGTGGCCGGCGTGCTACGCCGGGAATTGGGCTTTTCCGGCGTCATCGCGACCGATTCGCTCGACATGGGGGGCGCGGGTCAGGAGGTCGGCGGGTCGGTGCCTGCGGCGGTGGCCTCGATGAGGGCGGGCGCGGACCTGCTCATGGATGCGGTGAACCTCGGCGGCCCTCGCGAGGGCATACCTCATCCGGCAGGTCGTCTGGCCGCGGCCCTGGCCGAGGCCGTCGAATCAGGAACCGTCGAGGGTGGATTCGACGAGGTCGAGCGCAGGGCGGCGCGTGTTCGATCGCTCAGGCGACGCGAGTCGTGATCCTTGCCCCTGCGACTGCAAGGAACACATGTTCCGGATTCCAGTCGGTTTTGCTTCGGCCTACTCCTGACCCCACGGTGTTTGGACTATGAGCGCACGCGCCATCGGAACGTCGACCATTTCGTTCGGGCTCGTTTCCATTCCGGTGAAGCTGTATTCCACCGGAGAGAGCGGCCGGAAAGTCTCGTTCAACATGATGCACGAAGAGTGTGGAACTCGGGTGAAACAGCAGTACATCTGCCCCACCTGTGATGTGGTGGTGCCTCGGAACGAGATGACCAAGGGGTACGAGTTCGCGAAGGGTCAGTACGTTCTGTTCGATGCCGAGGAGCTGAAGGCCCTCGAGATGCCGAAGAAGGACGAGATCGACATCACCGAATTTGTGCCGGCCGACCAGGTTGAGGCCGTGTATATCGACAAGCCCTACTACCTCGGGCCGGACAAGGGAGGAGCACGGGCGTACCGGCTCCTGTCTCGGGCGTTGAGGGAATCGGAGCGTGTGGCCATCGCGACCTACGCCACGCGGGGCAAACAGTACCTCGTGCGCATTCGCCCGCACGAAGACGGTCTGGTTCTCGACCAGCTGAAATACGCCGATGAGGTCAAACGATTCGATGAAGTGCCGATCGATGAGGCCGAGGTGAAGGATGCCGAGATGGCTCTCGCCCGACAGCTCATCGATCAGGCCGCTTCAGACGAGTTCGACGCCACCCGCTACACCGACGAAGTGCGGGAGCGGGCACTGGCCATGATCCAGGCCAAGGTCGAGGGTCAGGAGATCGTCACGGCGCCCCAGGAGGCCCCGGCGACGCAGATCATCGATCTCATGTCGGCACTGAAGGCGTCGTTGCAGGAAGACGAGACTCGCAAGCCGGCCGCGAAGGCTGGCAAGAAGAAGGCGGCGAGCAAGGGATCGAAGAAGAAGGCGGCAGGCGGCTGAAGAGCCGTCCCGGGTTGCGCGGGTGGTCGGGCCCACCGAAAATCCTCGCGCACCGTGCCGTCCAACCCAGGTCTCGAGGGAACCCCATGCGTTGTTGCCTTACCGCCGTCGTTTGCCTCGCCCTTCTTGTTCCTGGTGCGGCCACAGCCCAGGAGTATGATCCCGAGGCGCGCCTCGTGGAACTGGGAATCGTGCTGCCCGTACCGGAGGGTCCGAGCCGCTCCGCCTACGATCGCACCGTCCGTACCGGCAACCTGATCTTCACTGCAGGACACGCTCCGTGTGGGGAGTGGGACGGTACAGGCCGCGGCAAGGTGCCCACGGAGGCGACCGTCGAGGAAGCGCAGGCCGCGGCCCGGCAGGTCGTTATCTGCATTCTCGGTTCGTTGAAGGCGGAAATCGGCGATCTGAGTCGTGTCACCCGCGTCGTCCGCGTCTTCGGCATGGTCAATTCCGCCCTCGACTTCACCGGACAATCGCAGGTGATGAACGCCGCCAGTGAATTGCTCAACGAGGTGTTCGGCGAGCGGGGTCGCCATGTGCGGTCCGCCGTGGGAATGGCGGCCCTCCCGGTCAATCTCACCGTCGAAATCGAGATGGTCTTCGAGGTGGACGAAGGCTGACCGGATACACGACGCGTGAGGTCGCCGAGGTTCTCGGAGCCTCTGCCGATCGAGTGCGGCGATGGGCCCGAGAGGGGTGGCTCGACGCGGCTCGGCTTCCCGACGGCACCTACCGGTTCTCTTTTCCCGACATCATTCTGCTCCGGGCGGCCGAGGGCCTTCGGGCCCAGGGCCTCTCGTCGCGTCGCATTGCCCGTGCGCTGCGGCGCCTGGCCGGGCAACTGCCGGTCGGGCGTCCCCTCAGCGCAGTCCACATCACGGCCCGCGGCGATGAAGTGCTCGTGCGCGATCAGGATACCGTCTGGGCCCCCGAGACCGAGCAGGTCGCCTTCGATTTTTCGGTCGGCGAACTCGCGTCGAGGGTCGCCCCGTTCGCGGCCAGAGCTGCGAGAGAGCGGGAGGCCTCCGGTTCGATGGAAGCCGACGATTGGTACGATCTCGGGTTCGATCTGGAGGCCGTATCGGTCGATGAGGCGCTCCGGGCCTATGGCGAGGCGCTTTCTCTCGAACCCCACCACCCGGACGCGCTGGTGAATGTAGGCCGACTTCGCCACGAAGCCGGACGCCTCTCCGACGCGGAAGCCAGCTATCGCCAAGCGGTGCGAGCCGATCCGGACCATGCGCTCGCCCGCTTCAATCTCGGCGTGGCGCTCGACGACGCCGGGCGGGTGGACGATGCCATTGTCGCCTACACCGAGGCGGTGGGCCGCGACCCGAGTCTCGCCGGGGCGCACTTCAACCTCTCGCGTCTACTCGAAGAGAAAGGGGATCTCACCGGCGCTGTGCGGCACCTCGCGGCCTACAAGGCCCTGAAGGACCGGGGGCGACATGGCTGAGAGCAACGCTCCCCGATCCGGACCGCCCCCGAAGGCACGAGTAGTGTCGGGACGTCCCGGCGGCCTCGGGACATTCGGTGGGGTCTTCACCCCGTCGCTGCTGACGATCCTCGGCGTCATCATGTACCTGCGCTTCGGCTGGGTCGTGGGCAACGTCGGACTCGCTGGCACCTTGCTGATCGTCACATTGTCGACCTCGATCACGCTCCTGACCGCGCTCTCGATCGCGGCCATCGCGACCGATCAGAGGGTCCGCACCGGCGGCGCGTACTACATGATCAGCCGCTCGCTCGGGATCGAGACCGGGGGCGCCGTGGGCATCCCGCTCTATCTGGCCCAGGCCCTTTCGGTCGCGCTGTACACCGTCGGGTTTGCCGAGGCGGTGGTCGGCGCGTTCCCGTCGGTCGACGCGAGGGCGGTCGGGGTCATCACCACGATCCTCGTGGCGGCTCTCGCCCTCGTCTCGGCCAAGGCCGCGATCCGCAGTCAGTACATCATCATGGCGGCGATCGCGCTGTCGCTGGTCTCGCTCGTGCTGGGATCGCCCCTCGAGCCCGACACGGCCGGGGTCGGGCTGTCGGTCGGTGCCGCTGTCGCCGAGGAGTCGCGCGAGTCGTTCTGGGTCGTGTTTGCGGTCTTCTTCCCGGCGGTCACGGGTATCATGGCCGGCGTGAACATGTCGGGAGACCTCGAAGACCCCGGGCGCTCGATCCCCAAGGGGACGTTTGCGGCGATCGGCGTCGGATATGTCATCTACATGTCGCTGCCGATCCTGCTGGCGAGCCGGGCCGACACCACGGCCCTGCTCACCGACCCGCTCGTCATGCGGCGAATCTCCCTCTGGGGTGACGCAATCCTGCTCGGCGTGTGGGGGGCGACCTTGTCGTCCGCCGTCGGCAGTATCCTCGGGGCCCCCCGAGTGTTGCAGGCCCTGGCCCGCGACGGAGTGCTGCCAGCCCGACTTCGCTGGCTCGGCAAGGGGGCTGGACCCGACGACACGCCGCGCGCGGGTACGATCGTGACCCTGGCGCTCGCCCTCGGCGCGGTCTGGGTTGGAGACCTGAACCTCATCGCGCCGGTCCTGACGATGTTCTTCCTCACGACCTACGGGGTGCTCAACGTCGCGGCCGGCGTCGAGCGGTTCCTCGGGAGTCCGTCGTTTCGACCCCAGTTCCAGGTCCCCTGGATCTTTTCGATGCTGGGGGCCGTCGGTTGTGTGGCCGTCATGCTGTTGATCAATCCGCTCGCGACCCTGGCGGCCGCCGTGGTCGTGTTGGTGGTCTTCATTCTGCTCGAGCGGCAGGGCCTCGAGGCCACGTTTGGAGACGTGCGCCGCGGCGTGTGGATGTCGATCACGCGAGCTGGACTGCTTCGAATCCGATCCGAGAGTGACCCCCGGAACTGGCGTCCCCACTTTCTCGTTCTTTCGGGTGCCCCGACCCGCCGTTGGCCCCTCATCGAGTTGGCCGACGGGTTCACCCAGAGCCGGGGACTCCTGACCGTAGCGACCGTTGTGCCGGTCGACTCGGTGTCGGCCCAGAGGCGCGAAGCACAGGAAGAGGGCATCCGGGAGTATCTGGCGAAGCGTGGAGTCCAGGGCCTGGTGCGCGTCGTGCCGGCACCCGACCCGTTTTCGGGAGCGGAGCGCCTGGTCGAGTATTACGGACTGGGCGCCCTGTCGCCGAACACGGTGTTGCTGGGCGACACCGCCCAGGAAGAACTGCGTGATCGCTACTGCACGATGATCGGCCGCCTGCACGGAGCCCGACGAAACGTGGTGGTGGTGAGAGATGCGGAGAACCGTGGATTCGGCGATCGCAAGCGAGTCGACATCTGGTGGGGGGGACTCCAGGGAAACGGGGCCCTCCTGCTGATTCTGGGCTACCTCCTTCGTTCGAGCCTGGCGTGGCGTGGCGCCGATGTGCGCATGATCACGGTGGTACCCAACGAACAGGCGAAGGCGCCCACGGTCGAGCACCTCCGCGAATTGATCGAGGCGACTCGCACCGGTGTGAGGCCGGTGGTCGAGGTCTCGGCGGGACGGAGCTTCGACGAGATCCTGCACACGGTGTCGAAAGACAGCGATCTCGTATTGATGGGACTGCAGTCTCCGGAGGCCGTCGGCGAGGAGGGGTATCGCCACTACCTCGAAGACATGCGGGAGCGGACCCGGGACCTTCCGACGACGCTGTTTGTGTTGGCGGGAGAGGAGATTGTCTTCAGGGAAGTGTTGCTGCGGGGGGATTGAGGACGGAGGGAATGACGGAGGGACCCTCCCGGAGCCGCGCTTCGCTACGTCGCCTTCGGCTCCGACCGTCTCCGGGAGGGTCCCTCCGTCCTTCCCTCCTCCCTTCTCCGACCTTGCCTCCTCTCCCCCTCATCCTCGTACGGGTCAGCGGGCTCCCTCGCCCCCTGGGCTCGGATCGCTGGTTTTTGGGCTCCCTCGCTTTGCTCGGATCGCTGGTTTTTGTGCTCCCTCGCCCCCTGGGCTCGGATCGCTGGTTTTGAGCTCCATCGCTTTGCTCGGATCGCTGGTTTTTGAGCTCCCTCGCCCCCTGGGCTCGGATCGCTGGTTTTGAGCTCCCTCGCTTTGCTCGGATCGCTGGTTTTGGGGATCCCCTTTGTTTTCCCTGTTGGCTTGGGGGGGCGATTATATGTAATGTGATGATAGATGGGGCGTAGGGGGTTCCATCTACTCGCCCTAGGAGGATCGATGATGTGGTCGCGGTTTGGTGTTTTGTCGGCAGGGACGGTTCGGAGGGGGGGCAGCGTTCTGGGTGTGGTGGGGATCATGGGTGTGGTGGGGGTC